>NZ_JANQOP010000367.1 GCF_028285745.1 Acaryochloris sp. IP29b_bin.137
AATGGTATTCGTTATCATCTCGATAAGCTCGACGATATGGCAACCGTAGAAAACCAACTTAACGCGGCACTGCAGGACCAATTGCCGCCCAAAGTATTCAACCGTCGTCACCGATTGGCGATTGACTTACCCCTGATTCCTTTTTACGGTCATCCCACTGTGGTAGAGGCCCCTTATATTTATCGTTCTCAATCCAAAGCGGTTACGACATCTTTCTTTGCCTACGCTAGTGTCTATGTCATTCGTCGTCATCATCGGGTCACCCTTGCCATTCATCCAGTGCGACATGACGAAACGCTGGTCTCAACCATCACTCAGTTGTTGTCACGAATGACGCCTTTGAAGGTGAAGGTCAAATCGCTATTTCTCGACCGAGGATTTTACTGTGTCACCGTGATTCGCTGGCTTCAAGCACTCAAGATGCCGTTTATGATGCCAGCGGTGATTCGGGGCAAGTCTGGGGGCTCAAGACAGTTTTGTCGTGGCCGAACCAGTTACTGGACCCCTTATCGAATTCACAGCCAACGGTATGGCTATGTTGATTGCCAATTGGCGGTTGTGTGTCGCTACAGTAAAGGCTTTCGCCAAAAGCATGGCATTGAGTATCTACTTTATGTTGTCTATGGCCTGAATGTTGCCCTCGGAGCGATTCGAACCGACTATCGGAAACGATTTGGCATTGAAACCAGCTATCGAATCAAGAATCATTGCCGAATTCGCACGACGACCAAAAATCCAGTGGTACGGCTGTTGTTTGTGGTTCTTGCTTTCATCCTGGTCAATATCTGGATTACACTGCTTTGGGCTTTTGTCAGTGCCACTCGACGTGGGGGAAGACGAGTCTATCAAGACTTGTTTCCACTCAAAACTCTTGTGGAGTTTATCTCTCAGGCCATTGAAAGACTGTTCCCGCCCAAGAGAGAGATTTATTTACCTGCAAATTGAGGATGTTTGCGATCTACTTGACGTGATGTGCAACTAAACAGATTAGAGATAAAGTCTTATCTTTTCCCTAGAGCTAAAGCGCTGATGGAGGAGATAAGACCATGTTTGATATCGAAGAGTTTATCATTGCCGTCTTTTTAAGCATTAATACTCATTTAGCCCCAATACTCACCCGTTATCCCCCTCGTTGCAAAGGCTTTGCCCCCCGTTTGAGCGATGCAGAGGTTCTTACCCTGGAAGTGGTGGGTAAGTTTTTGGGATATCACAGTGATACAGAGATCTGGAAGTACTTTTGTCGTCATTGGCACTCCTGGTTTCCTGGTTTGGGTCACCGCACAACCCTTGTTCGTCAAGCATCAAATCTATGGCAGTATAAACAACTGCTCCATGAGCAACTCCTGCAGACGTGGTCAGCTCAATCGAGTGACTTATATCGAGTCGATGGCTTCCCCATGCCCGTGTGTGGTTTTAAGCGAGCCCCACAGTCCAAAGTTTTCAGGGGAATTGCCAGTTTCGGGAGTTCAGCAACAAAATTAGGGACCTTCTATGGGTTCTGGGGTCATCTGCTTATTAATGCCCAGGGCATGATTATGGGGTTGGAGGTGGCTGCTGCCAACATTGATGAGCGAGATGTTGTCCCTGAACTTGTTGTGGGTCTGCAGGGTTATCTACTCGGTGACAAAGGGTATATTCGACAGGTGTTGAAGGAGGACTTAGCCATGGAGGGACTAACCTTGCTGACGCCACTGCGCAACAATATGAAACACGATGACCCACCACCGTTTCCATCAGTCGCCACCGACAACTGGTGGAAACGGTGGTGGGTCATGTATGCCATTAGTTTGATATTGAACGTATCTTGGCTCGCGATTTATGGCACTTGTCCAGTCGTTTAGCCCGTAAAATTCTTGCCCACACAGTTTTAATTGGCTTAAATCGGGCATATCAGCGTCCCTGGATCCAATTTGAAGATTTGGTAATTGCTTGAGCGAGAAACTTACTTTAGTTGCACATCACGTTACTGAAGCTCGCTGATCTAAATAGCTTTAGACTGAACATATCGCTAATAGATTGCAATTAGCATTAGTAAATCATGTAAGGATACAGGGCTGTTTCAGAGAGCATGTCACCTTTGTAATCGAGTATTTATACTCATTCCAAAAAACCTTGCTAGCCTTGCTTTCAGACGCCAAGTTTTTGGTTCCAAAATGTATGCATTTGCAAAGGTGACATGCTCCCGCTGTTTCAAATTCACCAGAGGTAATTTAAAAGCACTAGAAATCCGTGAGATAGCAACAGTGTTATGAGAAGTCTGGGTACACAAAAATCTTGGCTTCAGATTTTCTTCCGGGAACTTGAAACAGCCCTGTGTAAGAATATAATTAATGACGGGAAGTACCAGAGCCGAAGAATCTAACTTGAACTTATTGTGGCTGATGTAGATTCTGTTAATTCCAGGAATCTCTATACTTCTTCGGTGTCGTTCCAACAAGATTTTTGAAGTGCCTATTGAGATGGCTTTGGTGGGTAAATCCACAATTTAAAGCGACTTCAGCAATGCTTACCTTACTCTGAGTTAATGATTGCTTAGCTAAGTTAATACGTTGTTGGAGTATATATTTATACGGGCTAATACCTATGGATTGTTTGAAAAGACGGCCAAAGTGATACTGGCTCATTCCAACCAAACCAGCCAGCATCTTCAAAGAAATTTCTTCTACTAAATGATTGTTTATGTAGTCAATGACTAAGTTAAGTTTTTTAGTTGCTAACCCTCCAGTGTAATGACGTAAAATATGCTCTTGAGTAGAATATTTATAGAGTAAGTGAGCCGATAGCGAGTTTGCTAAAGAATCAACATATACCTTTGAAGGAGAACCCGAAGCAACCTCATTCTTGAGGGCACATCCTAATTGGCAGATTAGAGGATCTTGAATATGGCTTCTGACGGCAAGTTCAACAGTATCTGGGTTGATAAAATCAGGATCAACCTTACTCACAAATAATGGGTCTAGGGAAATATTAATAGCAGCCGTACTGGACCTAAAATAAGTCTTGCGAAGCGCGTAAGCTGGATGAAAACAGATATCACCAACTTCATAAATCCTGGGGTGCATTTTCCCATTATCGAAGACTTCTACCTCAGTACGTTTCGTAATAATAGCAATAACATGATGAGGACAATAATGCTCTGGACATTCCGTTGGCTCTGTTTCAGTATAAACCAGGCTGATATCATTCCATAAATACTTATAGCTTGAAAAGACTGGTTCAATTGCAAGACAATCACGAATACTATTGTCTTGCAATCCATTGACGATAAGTGCATCTTTTTTCATCTCATATCACAGCAAGTACGATATTTATTGTTCTTGCTAAATATGCTTTTGTTTAGCTTCCACTTATTTCTCAATCACTAGCACACTATTTATGCAATGTTTTACATATATAAATTTTTATGTTCTGAAATGATTTTGGGAAATAGACGATGGGTCTATTTCTATTTTTTGATACTGCAATTCATTATCTTGAGTAGGATTGTAGGTGAGCAATATAGCGTTGAGAAAAATCTATGAAGACGGGTGGACGGATCGACCGTAGGGGGATCAATTCTCTTTCAATCAAGGAGTTGGCAAGTTTAAGTGTATTCTTGACATCGTGCTTCAAGCGGCATCCTCGCCCTCCCTTTTCTCAATAAGATAGAAAATACCTTCGTAAAGAAACACCAATGCTTCGGTCAGTTCAGCGAAATCCATTAGACAATGTAGGCGAATAAGTTGCTTCAGGTTTGAATTATGCAACTCTCCTCTTATCCCACCGCAGCCCAAACTGATCTCAATCATCGTATTTTGGAGGCTGCCCAGCGTTTATTTGCGCGTCAAGGGTTTGAAAAAACCACCACTCGCCAACTTGCTGAAGCTGCTGGGATCGCTGAGGGAACGTTGTTTCGACATTTTGAAAATAAGAAAGCTATTTTGATTGCTGTGGTAACTCAAGGCTGGAGCGAAATGCTGACGGATTTACTCACCCATCTCAGCGAGATGGGCAGTTATCGGTCCATCGCTCAATTGATGCGTGAACGGATGCTAACACTGCCTAAACAGGCCGATCTGATGCGCGTTTGTTTTATGGAGGCGCAGTTCCATCCTGAACTGCGCGATCGCATCCAAGCTGAAATCATTTCAAAAATGACGAGCGTGGTTGAAGCCTTTATCCAAACAGGGGTTGAGCGGGGGACCTATCGTGATCTGAATCCTAAGGTGGTTGCCCGTGTCTTTCTAGGGATGTTTATGATTGCTGGATTTAGTCAGGATACCCTTATGGATGAACATCCTTCTCCAGCGTTTCAGAGAGAAATGGCCGAAACGCTCGCTGATATCTTTCTGAATGGAATTCTAACGCAGCCTTCAATGCAAAAACAGCCAGAGACTTAGCTCTCTGACTGTTTTGCTTTCTTGAGTAACCCCAAGGTGCGATAGCAAGGAAGCTAGAGAACGCCTAAATAGGTGAGTCCTAACACAGCTCCTGCACCTAAGACATGACCAAATACTTGAGTCCCCAGCACAGAGGTGAAACTAAACCCACCAAATAAGTTGGATGCTGGCATGCTCGGGCCGACATTGGGGTACTGAATGCTGTACTTTGCGATCGCAATCGCCATAATATTGGCTGCAATCATAACAACACCTACCGCTGGACTCCAATTAACCGCACGGACGGCAACTGTAAGAAAAGTTGGTGTGAACAATTTGAATGCTCCTTAACCCTAAAAATAATATTCAGTCGGTACTGAACGTTTATAAATGCAATAAGAGTGCCTTGTAGAAAGATACTGTATCAAAGGTGCATCGTGAATCTTTGTATGAAGATTTACTAAACGTCTCATCAACAAACTTTATGGCTTCTGTTAACAAACTTCATGTTAATGAGACCCGTAGCCCCTACTGTGGGGTGATAGCACAGTCAATTGATTGAAGCTAGCGGGCTCCGTTGAATGGGCTTATCCCCTCAAATCCAATCAAGCTGACAAGGCTCGACGATCACGATCTGAGGTAAAAGTCGATATTCACGGGGTGTCTTCCATCCCCACAGAAGGAGTGAAACCGTTTGCGATTCCCATTGGTTTAGACTCAATATGAATATATACTTTTGTAAATTAAGCTTTTATTCATATTCTCTCATAACTATTTATTCGATCAAATTTATTTCGATCAAGGAGTGACCGTGTACATTGTCCAGATTGCCTCTGAATGTGCCCCAGTAATTAAGGCTGGTGGGCTAGGAGATGTGGTGTATGGTCTCAGTCGTGAGCTGGGAATGCGAGGCCATTGCGTAGAACTCATCCTGCCAATGTACGACTGTATGCGTTATGACCACATTTGGGGGTTGCATGATGCCTACCAAGGGTTGTCGGTCCCATGGTATGGGGGAGCCATCCACTGCGATGTCTTTTGCGGGTGGGTTCACGGCCAACTCTGCTTTTTTATTCAACCGAAATCTGGTGATAACTATTTTCATCGGGGCCATTACTATGGAGCCTTAGATGACCACATGCGCTTTGCCTTTTTTAGTAAGGCAGCCTTGGAATTTCTGCTAAGAGCCAATAAGCGACCCGATATTCTCCATTGTCACGATTGGCAAACCGGGTTGGTTCCCGTCCTGCTCTACGAAATGTACCAATATCACGGCATGGGCAACCAGCGGGTGGTGTATACCATTCACAATTTCAAGCACCAAGGAATTGCTGGATCTGACGTTCTCTGGGCCACGGGTTTAAATCGAGAACCCCACTACTTCCACTACGATCGCCTGATGGATAACTTCAATCCCTTTGCCTTAAACCTGATGAAGGGAGGGATTGTTTATGCCAACTATGTCAATACCGTTTCACCCCACCATGCCTGGGAAGCCCGGTTTGAAAATGTGGGATATGGGCTGGGACATACCCTAGAAATTCACCATCACAAGTTTGGCGGCATTCTCAATGGCATTGACTACAATGTCTGGAATCCCGAGCAGGATGACTATATTCCCCATGCTTATTCGATCGATGATTTAAGTGGCAAAGCCCTGAACAAGAAAGCGCTGCGAGAGCATTTGCTATTGAGAGAAGCCGATAAACCCATTCTTGCCTTTATCGGTCGTCTCGATGACCAGAAAGGGATGCATCTGGTCCATCACGCGATTTACCATGCTTTGAATCAAAATGCGCAATTTGTTCTCTTAGGATCTGCCACTGAACCGGGGATTAATGCTTGGTTCTGGCACGAAAAACACTTCCTCAACTCCAACCCCGATTGCCATTTAGAACTGGGCTTTAATGAAGAACTCGCTCATTTGATTTACGCAGGGGCCGATATGATTGTGGTGCCGAGTAACTACGAGCCCTGTGGGTTAACGCAAGTCATTGGTCTCCAGTATGGAACTGTGCCCATTGTCCGGGGCGTAGGGGGATTGGTGAATACGGTCTTTGACCGAGATTATGATCCTGAAAAGCCTCCTGAGAAACGGAATGGCTATGTCTTTTACCAAACGGATCAGCATGCTCTAGAATCAGCTATCAATCGAGCGCTTGGTCTCTGGTATGACTATCCTCAAGCGTTTGAACAGCTGGTGAAGCAAGGCATGGCTTACGACTATTCCTGGAATCTTCCCGGTCAGCAATACCAAGAGATCTATGAAAGGGTGCGCTACTAAGTAAGGGTTGCACACCCCAGCGCTCAGGGAAGGCGATACCCGCACCATGCCTGTGTCCGCCCTTAATAAAGGCTGGATATTAATATCCACTCGGGCAACTTTTGAGTGCTTGCCCTTGATCTTTGCTCCTTATCCATTGACTCGATAAATGGGAGGCAGAAGTTTTAGGATTTAAAGTGAACGACTGCGACTCACAACTGTGACTGATATTGCTTCGACCATTACCTTGCTTAAGGATCGAGATCGCTTAGAAGCGAGGCTGAAAGAAATTCCACCTGAGCCAGGTGTTTACTTTATGCGGGATGTCAATGACGACATCCTATATATTGGCAAGTCCAAAAAACTGAGGAATCGGGTCCGCTCTTATTTTCGACAAATTGAAGATCATCCGCCCCGCATCGAGCTAATGGTCCATCAAGTAGCGGATATTGAATTTATTGTCACCGATACGGAAGCGGAAGCGCTGGCTTTGGAAGCCAACCTGATCAAGCAACATCAACCCCACTTTAATGTTCTTCTCAAGGATGATAAAAAGTATCCTTATCTCTGTGTGACCTGGTCCCAAACCTATCCACGGATCTTTATTACCCGCAAACGACGGTTGGGCAACGCTCAGGATAAATATTATGGCCCCTATGTGGATGTCTGGCAGTTACGCCAAACACTCCGGTTGGTCAAACGCCTGTTTCCCCTGCGACAGCGACGAAAGCCGCTATTCAAAGATCGTCCCTGTCTCAACTATGAAATTGGTCGCTGCCCCGGGGTATGCCAGGCCCTGATTACCCCCGAAGACTATCGCCATATTCTCCAAAAGGTCGTGATGATCTTTCAGGGGCGGACCAGCGAATTGATCCACACCTTGTCCCAGCAAATGGCCCAGGCCGCTGAAGATCTGAATTTTGAGCTGGCGGCCCGACTGCGAGATCAGATTAAAGGCTTACAGGGCTTAGGCATCGATCAAAAAGTAGCCCTGCCGGACGATACCATTTCACGGGATGCGATCGCACTGGCAGCCGATGATCAAGTGGCCTGCGTTCAACTCTTCCAAATCCGGTCCGGGCGTTTAGTCGGTCGTTTGGGATTTATGGCTGATGCCCAATCCGGCTCTCTGGGCATGATTTTGCAACATGTGTTGGAAGCCCATTATGGCAGTGCCGACCCAGTGGAATTACCCCTAGAAGTCTTGGTGCAAACCGAGTTACCCGAAACAGAGCTATTGGCAAGCTATCTCAGCCAGCGCAAAGAACGTAAAGTCAGCATCCTGTGTCCTCAACGACAGGTCAAAGCTGAATTGATCGAAATGGTTGAGCGCAATGCCCAATACGAGCTTACCCGCACTCAGAAAAGTCGCGATCGCACCCTTCAATCCCTAGAAGACCTGGCCGTTCTGTTAGATCTTCCCGAACTCCCTCATCGCATTGAATGTTATGACATCTCCCATATTCAAGGATCCGATGCAGTCGCCTCCAGAGTTGTTTTTCTGGATGGTCTACCCGCGAAACAACATTATCGACGATATAAAATTCGTAATCCCAACGTTAGATCGGGACACTCTGATGATTTTGCCAGTCTGGCAGAAGTGTTACAGCGACGATTTCGTCCATATCAAGAATTGTCTTCGTTAACGGGCTTGGATGGCTCTGACTGGCCCAATCTCATTGTCATTGACGGCGGGAAAGGGCAGTTATCAGCCGTGATGGATGCTCTGGCTCAGCTAGCAATCGTTGAACATTTAAATGTCATTAGCTTAGCCAAACAACGGGAAGAGATCTTCCAACCCGGTGACCCCCAACCGTTACCAACCGATCCAGACCAGCCCGGCGTCCAGCTGATTAGACGCTTACGAGACGAGGCGCACCGATTTGCCATTAGCTTTCATCGCCAACAACGACTGAATCGTATGCGGCGCTCCCGCCTGGATGATATCCCCGGATTAGGGCATCACCGCCAAAAAGAACTGCTTGCAGCCTTTCGGTCTATTGACTATATCCGGGATGCTAGTCCGGAACAGCTAAAAGCCGTACCTACGATTGGCCCCCAGCTAGCACAAAAAATTTATGATTACTTTCATCCAGCCTAAACCAGTTGAAGAATCATGACCTGAGTTCTCATCTCCTCAAAAACCATAATCCCAAGCTTGTGTTCCCATAAATACCAAATAGTTCTGTTAGTAACCTAAGCTTAAATCCGTTATATTCAAGCCGATAAGTTTTATTGAACTTCTCTTTCTAATCTTATTCAAAAGCTTTTTAGATGATCCCTAGCCATTGAAAGCCAATTTTTTGTAGAAGTGATTTTTTGCTGAGAAAGGTTTTCTCGGTGGGGATCAATAATATAAAAATAATTAAAAAACTATATAAGTATAAATATGTCAATGCTATAAATAAGGGGGTTAAACGATAGATTCAGAATTCAATTTTATCATTTATACATAAAAGTTTATCTTCTGCCATTTCTGTCACTGAGTCACTCACTTTCCTCATTAACAAAGGTATTTAGTCATGAGCCACATCGAAAAAATTCGCTGCCCTAACTGTGGGAGCCCGCATGGAGAGCGTCACCATATCGAGAATTTGACTCGAACTCAGTGCTTGGAATGTGACTATTTATTAGTGACCGATGCTGTGACAGGAGAAGTGGTTGAGGCTTACGCCCCAGGGCTTTATATGAGCCAAGCTAGTCGCTGCTAAGCCCTACAAAATTCCCTCTATCATGGCAGCTCAACGGATGTCGGCTTTGCAATGTGGGGTAACCCCCAACCCAGTTTTTCCCGGAGAATCTTAAAGAATTCAGGGGATCCTAGGCGAATAAAGCGGGCTGCATAGGGGGATTTTTGTACCCGAATTCGATCCCCAGGCGCAATATAGCACCCTGCATTCCCATCTACTTCCAAAACCAGTTGTTGCCGATTAGCTGGTACAACCTCTAGGGGTTCAGTATCGGCAAACACCAACGCCCTTGAGGCAAGGGAATGGGGGCAGATGGGAATCAGCTGCATTGCAGGAACGCCTGGAGCAATCACTGGACCACCCGCAGCCAAGGCATAGGCCGTTGATCCGGTCGGGGTAGACACCAACAGTCCATCCGCCGCAATATCAACCACCGCATGCTTGCCAACTTCAATCTCAAAGTGGCACATCCCGGTTAAGGGTTCCTTATGCAACAACATTTCATTGAGGGACAGGGCTTCCCAAAGCACATTGCCTTGACTCATAACCTGAACAGTCAGGGTGGCCCGTTCCTCAACGGAAAATTTTTCAATCAGCAAGAGGTCGATCACTTCCTCTAGCTGATTGACATAGGTTTCAGTTAGAAATCCCATGTGCCCGGTATTCACCGTCAACATTGGGATATTACAAGGGGCTAGTTGGCGGCAAGCAGATAAGACAGTGCCATCTCCACCGAGAACAATGGCAAACTTAACTGTGGGATCAAATCCGGCTGGAACAAGTTCATTAATTGACGTGAAGCAGACGGGATGGCCTGGCCGGGAGTATCCAAGGATTCCCCCCACCCCCGTTGCCATAGAAACCTGCCATCCACGGGCTTGCAACTTGTCTTGAAGGTCTGTTGCAATTCGGCAAGCAAACGGCTTGAGATCGTTATAAATGATGCCAGCTTTCGCCATAGATAATGCCAGCTTTCGCCACGCTCAAGGTTCATCTTATCGCTGTTATGAACTGGGGGTTTTGAACGGGCTCCGCTTGCGGGATTGTTTTTGATTCTTTTCGTACTCCAACTGCTTCAACTTTTTCAGAATACGATCGAAGTATTCCTGCATATAGGCTTCAAGCGTTGAAATGCTAGATTCGTCAACGCCAAATACCTGACAGGTTTCTGCCATCGGAACAGTGATTGGGGCTTGGGAGGTAATGACTTCGCTAAAGGCGAGCCGATCGGCAATATTCCAGCTCCATTGAAAGAATCGAGCGATCTTTTGTCCACTCCTGAGTAAACCAATTGGCATGCGGGTTACTTTCGCTGGCTGGTTGGCTAGCCCCTCGCAAAGCTCCACTATTTGCTCAGGTGACCAATCCTGAGGCCCGGCTAAGTCATAGGTTTTATTCTCGGTTTCAGAATGGGATAAGGCATTTACTGCAAACTTAGCAATATCTTGAGTATCCATATAAGCCGTAGAGGTCGCCTCATTCATCACCCAAACCGATTGATCTTCCAGAATCGGAATGGCATATTGGCCAATTAGACCCTGAAAGAAACCACAGGGTCTCAAAATCGTATAGTTTAAGCCTGATTCCTTGATAAATAACTCCGTACAGTTCTTAATATCCATTAAGGGCACATTGGGATAATTCTCAGCGCCCAAAATCGAGAAAAAGATAAATCGTTGAATTCCTGCGGCCTTGGCAGCTTGAATCAGGGCAACTTTGCCATCCCAATCGACCTCACGAATACCAATGGAATCTGTCGCTCGGACTGTCGCGGCATCAATGACGGCAGTGTTCCCTTCCATAGCCAATTTAAGGGTTTCGGGATCACGGAGATCTCCTTTAATGAGTGAGGCCCCCCATTCTCGCAGAAAGGTGGCGGCTCGGGGCGCACGCACTAGGCAGGTAACCTCATGACCCTCATCTAAGGCGCGACGGGCAATTTGCCTACCAAGGGTTCCAGTAGCACCAACAATTAATAGATTCATGAGGTCTTAAAAATTACAAATCTTAACTTTTGTAATATTTTATCAGAAAGTTGAGATTTGGATGGGTGAGATTCTTAGATTTCTAGTCCGCCCGAGCTTAGAACTTGGGCAAGGTCGTACGGGGATCAAACCGACGCAGTTTCGCTAGTTGCTCATAGAGTGCTTTTTCTTCGGTACTAAGGGGAGAGGGGGGAATGATTTGGATGCGAACGACCAGATCACTGGCGCCTCCCTTGGAATGCGGCCATCCTTTTCCCCGAAGTCGAAGGGCTTGACCAGACTTGATCCCGACTGGAATATTCAAACTAACAGTACCCGTCGGTGTAGGAACCTCTACCTTGGCCCCTAAAACAGCTTCATCGGGTGCAATCGGTAAATCACATACCAGATTGTCTTGATCGAATTTAAAGAAAGGGTGGGAATCAAGCTTGACTTTCAGATAGAGATCCCCTCTAGATTGAGTCAATGGATTGACTTGTCCTTTTCCCTTCACGCGAATACGACGATTGGGTTTTGCCCCTGGCGGGATACGAACGGTAATGGTTTCCGTCCCTCCAATCGTGAGGCGTTTTTCGACGCCTTGCAAGGCTTCAGTAAAGGTGAGTTTTAATTCTGCTTCAGCATCTGACGATATCCCGGGGGCATTAAACCCTGAAAAGTCCTGGAACCCGCTAAAGCCAGGAGAGCTAGACGTGCTGCTGTAGGAGTAGCGCTGTTCTTTGGTTGAACCTGACCCAAATCCACTAGAGAATCGCCCTAATAATTCATTGATGAAATCATCAAAGCTGCCATATTGGCCAAAATCGAAGTCAAAGCCTCCTGCCTGTGCGCCACCCGTCTGATTCCAGTACTGACCGAACTGATCATATTTTCGGCGTTTCTCAGGGTCTGAGAGCACTTCGTAGGCTTCATTAATTTCCTTGAATTTTGCTTCAGCAGTTTTATCATCCGGATTCATATCAGGGTGGTATTTTCGAGCTAGTTTACGAAACACCCGCTTAACTTCAACTTCACTCGCAGATTTACTAACCCCGAGGATTTGGTAGTAGTCTTTGAAGTCCGTTGCAGGCATCCGTATTACTCCACGTCACAACTCGAGAATAAAGGCAGAAGAGTCTAAAGGCTGTTAGCAGAGGCAATGGCCGCTGATCGCTTCAAGGCTTTCTGGAGGCGGTACATGCCCAAGGGGAAAAGGGATGGGATCTAAGGTGAAAACGTCTTCAGCCGTTGGGCTAGGCTAACGACCCAGCTTCACCCTAACAATTTTGATCTACTCAGAGGTTCGGTTTTTGCCCTAGCAGGGGAAGTTATTACCGTACCCCATCCCTCCGACAGGGCCAAAATCGGCAGACCCGGGAGGTCATCAGACTAAACCAGTAGACCGAGACCCAACAGCAGACCACTGACAAAATGAAACCCCACAGCAATAAATTTACAGTTTCTAACCTGGTCAGGCTGATGATGGTGTTGCCAGACATGCCGACAGAGGTGAACAGCCAGAGGCAGACTGATAAGGGTCAGTAAGGCCCCTACTGCGAACAATCGTAAAAGGGTGAACATCAAAATTAGGCTGAAGATGCTGCTGCAAATCCAAGGTAATAATTGGGCACCCCGGGTGGTACCCATACGCGCAATCGGTGAGCGCTTCCCGGCAGCAAGATCGTCCTCAACCTGGTGAAAGTGGGAACAGAACAGAATTAGGCTGGTGGTGAGGCCGATAATAACCGAAGCCGCCAGCATGGCCGAGGACCAGGATTGCGCTTGGCTATAGTAGGCAGCAGAAACCGCCAAGGGACCAAAGGTAAAGAAGCAGATGATTTCGCCTAGGCCCTGATAACCTAAGCGGAAGGGTGGCCCCTGATAGGTATAGCCGAGAAAACAGCTTAGTAGGATCAGAACCAGTACGGTGACATCTTGCTGCCACCAGGCAATAGCGACAAGTCCCAGGCAACCGAGTCCCAGGCAACTATTTGCTAACCCAAAGATTAACGGTTGATTCCCCGTTAAGTTGACCAGGGAATGGGCTTTATTCACATCAATTCCGGTATCGGCATCAAACACATCATTGGTCAGATTGAGCCAGGCGATAATCAATATGGCGGAGCCCAGAAAGGTCCAGAATATAGTTGTTTCAAGATGGTGTTGTTCTGACCATGCGATCGCAGATCCGACCCAAATGGGAATCACGGCCACGCTATACATGGGAGGCTTAATCGCCGCCCACCACAATTTTCGATTGGCGGTCGGCAGGGACTTTGTGGTCATGACATTTTCACGAAGGTCTTCTTCAGTTCTTCTTGAGTTAAGGGTACAGGATCGCCCCTTTCTAAGCATTTGTGAAAATGGGGGAGATAAGCCACACGGGTGGCCCCTTTCAATGGTTAGATGGAATATAAGGTACCGAGTCTTGGGGTCCAGCAGCAGTTCATGATGCGGCAAGACTTTGAACTTTAATATTGGAGGTAACCTGCTCTCCGGGCAACCCACCTTGCTATCCTCGATTTCATGACAGTCACTTCCTCTTCTGCCAATTTATTCCAGGACCGCAGGTCACTCCAAGCGTTTCTCGCGTCTTGTCGTAGGATTGCCCTTGATAAGGAACATGCCCAAGTTGTCAGTCTTTCCTTGGAAATTCCCAAGCAAGACCCGTTGGCAGTTCTAGACTTGCTGCAACAGCCCGATCACCCTTATTTTTATTGGGAAAAACAGTCGCAAGGGGTTGCGATCGCGGCTACGGAGCCATTACTTCACCTGCAAGTCGAGGGAAAGCAACGCTTTACTCAAGCCCAGCACTTTATCTGCACCTCTTTAGTCGATACCGTTTCTTCAGGTGCCCTTCATCTTCCCTTCTCAGGGCCGCACTTTTTCTGTGGCTTCACCTTTTTTGATCAAACGGTCCGAGAAAAACCGTTCTTCCCAGCAGCCTCCGTGTTTCTCCCCCACTGGCAAGTGGCTTGTTTTCAGGATCAGGCGGTCCTAGTTGCCAATGTTGTCGTTGACGCAGAAACCCCCTTAGACGCTTTAGCTCGCAGTATTTGGAAACGATGGCAACTGCTGCGAACCCCCCGTCGCTGTCCTTCATTGCGACCACAGCCGACTCAATTGACCTACCCAAAATTGATAAATGCAGGCGCATTCACAACAGCAGTTTCCGATACGTTAGGTCTAATTGAAGTCCAAAAGCTGCAAAAGCTGGTCTTGGCTCATACCTTAGACGTGATTACGCCTCAACCCCTAGATCTTTGCCATGCCCTCGGTACCCTGCGGGAACGATATCCAGAATGTTATGTTTTTGCCGTTAGTAATGGTCAAGGCCAAAGCTTTATCGGGGCTAGCCCTGAGCGCTTGATTGAACTCCGCGATCACCACCTCATTACTGATGCATTGGCAGGTTCAGCGCCCCGTGGCCTTTCACTGGAAGACGATCAGAGGTTAGGCAATCAACTCTTGGGGAGTCAAAAAGATGGCCATGAGCATCGTGTTGTCCTAGATTTTATTCGAGATAGCCTCTGGGACTTGGGCATTACTCCTCAAGTAGCCTCCCTCCCCCATCTGCTCCAACTCCCTAATATTCAACACTTACGCACCCTAATCACCGCTGAAGTTCCTCAACATTTACATTTACTGGAAATTTTAGCGGCATTACACCCCACCCCTGCAGTGGCGGGCATGCCCCGAGACGTGGCTCAACAGCAAATTCAAGTGCAAGAAGCGTTTGAACGCCATTTATATGCTGCGCCGCTGGGGTGGATGGACTACCAAGGCAATGGTGAATTTACCGTTGGGATTCGGTCCGCCTTGATCAATGGCTCCCAAGCTCGGCTCTACGCCGGGGCTGGGATTGTGGCGGGCTCTGACCCCCAACGAGAACTGGCCGAAATTCAGCTCAAACTTCATACCTTACTCGATGCGCTTTTGTAGAGGGATGGGGCTGTTATAAGGTTAAAAACGGGCTGCCGGGGTTTATTCCCCCTGGCACACCCAACCCGTAACCTAGATCGACCCTTGATGGTCAGAGGACGATGACCCTAGATTTTCGCAATGTTAATACGTTGTGGTCGTCGATTGTCGCGGAGACCCTCAGTCGATTAGGCTTAACCACTGCTATTGTCTGCCCAGGATCGCGATCGGGACCGTTAGCGGTTGCCTTTGGCCAACATCCCCAAATTGAGGCCATTCCGGTGTTGGACGAGCGCTCAGCCGCCTTTTTTGGGTTAGGGATGGCTCGTCGCTCTGGGGTACCCGTCGTGCTGGTGTGTACCTCAGGAACCGCCGGGGCAAATTTCTACCCCGCCGTTATTGAAGCCGAAGCGAGTCGTATTCCTTTAATTTTTTTGACGGCTGATCGGCCCCCGGAACTGCGAAACTGTCATGCGGGGCAAGCAATCGATCAAGTTAAGCTTTATGGTCAATATCCCCGGTGGCAAGCGGAAGTCGCATTGCCAAGCCCCCAGCCTGACATGCTGGCCTATATGCGCCAAACCTGTGTGCATGCCTGGGAGCGATCGCAATGGCCGATACCGGGACCTGTTCATCTCAATGTTCCGTTTCGCGATCCGCTAGCCCCGATTTCAGATCCAGAAACGGAAGGTCTGGCAGCGCACTTCGATATCGATCAATTTTTCTCTGCGGTTCAACCATTACACCCGGTTCAACCTTCGTTTAATCTCCGAGCCTTGGAGACCGATCTGCATCAGTGGCTCAGTTGCGATCGCGGCATCATCATTGCCGGTCCAGCCCAACCTCAAAATCCAGAGCATTATTGCTCAGCAGTTGCCCAAATCGCCCATAGGCTGGGTTGGCCAGTGTTGGCTGAGGGGCTTTCTCCGCTGCGAAATTGGGCAGACCGTAATGCAAACCTTATTTCAACCTATGATCTGTTACTGCGCCATCAGGCCTTAGCCACTCAGTTGCAACCGCAGCAAGTCATTTGTTTAGGAGAATTACCCACCAGTAAAGTTCTGAGAACTTGGCTAACCCAGGCTCAACCTCAAACTTGGGTTGTAGCCCCCTCCGATCACAATGTCGATCCGCTCCATGGTTTATCTATACCGATCCGTATCCCTGTGGAATGCCTGTCAGCAATCATCCAAGCTGAGGCGCTTCAGCCGGACTCTGAAAAAATAGACAATCAGCAGCTCACCGAATATACAAATTCCTGGCTTAGAGCTGACCAATCCCTGCGAACTCGGATCAATACCCTAATGCAGGCACAAACCGTTCTCACAGAAAGTAAAATCGCATGGTTATTGTCCCGGGTACTACCTTCAAGGACCCCATTATTTATTGCCAACAGCATGCCTGTTCGCGACATCGAATCTTTCTGGCAACCGGGCTCTTTGCATATACAACCCTACTTTAACCGAGGTGCAAACGGGATTGATGGCACACTTTCTACCGCGTTAGGCATGTGCCATCGTCAGCAAAGTAGTGTGCTGCTGACCGGCGACTTGGCTCTCTTACATGACACGAACGGATTTTTGTTGCGAAACCAGTGGCAAGGCCATTTGACGATTATTCTGAATAACAATGATGGCGGGGGAATTTTTCAAATGCTTCCGATTGCCGCCTTCGAACCGCTGTTTGAGCAGTATTTCCGTACCCCTCAACAGATTCAATTTGAGCAACTGGCAGCCACTTACAACATTGGTTGGGAACGCATTGAGTCTTGGGCACAATTGCAACAGGCCCTAAATCCTTTACCAACAAATGGTATCCGCATACTTGAAGTCTCGTGCAATTGCCAGAATGATACTCAATGGAGGAGAATGATGGTTGAGCAATGCGTGAAAAGTCTCTAAATGCTAAGAATTTCTGCAAAAGTTTCACCATTCTGGCTAAAACATTCAGACTGCATTTTCTCTATACTTTTTGAGCAGTTTTGAGGCGTATAAGGCCAAAGGTCTTCAAAGCAGATTTTTATTTAGCCGTTAAAGCTTAATGAAGATTGAACTGCAATAGACCAACGCAAATAGGGGGCAGTCGGGGGATTGAGTCGCACCCACAATCCAAAAGAGTCCTATATTGACGACAGAAAATTTTTCCTTGCCAAAAATATGGATAACTTGGGGAACACTAAGTCTGTATGGATGAGTTATAAGCAATAGATTCTAAGACGTACATTCTCTCATTGCAGACAAGTTGCAGTTTGTAGGATGTTTCTACCCAAGATCTTTTGGTTGTCAATGATCTAATTGCACCACCACTAAAATGCAAACTTTAGAACAAACTCAGCAATTTTCTTTTCAGGCCCAGGAACTTTCCAGTAAATTGCTGGAATGTACCCTTGCAAGCAGTAACGGATACTGGACACTACAGTTTTCCCGCTTGGCCTCCCGGAAAGAGACTGCTTGTGGCTACTTGGGCATCACCCATGCCGGTACCATTGGCTACTCTGGGTATCGGCCTTGGAGTAGCCATGAACTGCTCCAAGTGGCAAAACGTTATATACTCCAGACTCGGCAGGACCCCCTTAAAGCTCATGTCGCCCGTTGGCAGTCTGCAGTCAAAGAGCAACAGATTAACCCTCGGGCCATCTATGAGCATATGTTGACCTTGGGAATCGACCCCGAACAGATTCAAGCTGCCCTGCGACTAAAGTTACTCAATGACTTTGACTCGTTTGTATCGTTTGGGGCTGGCGAAGCTCAGTTTGTTCCTGACCCCCAACTCCAGGAGGAACTCCCCATTCCTGGTTTTCCGATCGCAGAGATACTGCAAGCGGTCCAGGACCGTCAAATTCTATGGCAACAACTGAGACCCATTATCCCCTCAATGCAGATGTTACCTGTATTGGATCCTGATGCCATCGCTGCGGCTAATTTACCTCAAGTTCAACATCAGTGGATCGAAAAAGTCGTTAAGCATGAGCGACCGTTGAGCAAAATTGCCATCGGGTTGGCCAAGGACCCATTGGAAGTCGCTCGGCTCTTTTCCAAATGGGTACAGGCTAAATTGCTGCGTCTGGAGCCCTTACAGCAGACGCAATCGACCACGGTGATGATTATTGATGACTCCCCTTTAGTCTTAAAGCAATTTCACAGTTTGGTAGGAGCCCTGGGCTATCGGGTTGAGGTTTGTCAGCAAGCTGAAACAGCCTTAGAGAAGATTGCTCAAGCCAAGCCGAGTATTATTTTTATCGATATCAACATGCCAGGACTCACGGGTTTTGAGTTGGTAAAAGAAATTCGACAACAGCCCCATTTAGCTGGTATACCGCTCGTTATTTTGACCGGTGAACAGAAGTTATCCAACAAATGGCGTGCCCAGTGGAGTGGCTGTGAATTTTTGACCAAGCCCCTGGCGGCTGCCGAAATCAATCAGTTTCAACTTCAACTTCAGGAACTGATCCATACCCTGGTTTTTAGTCCATCTTTGATAGCAGGGGCATAACAGTGCGCCATTGTAGTCTATGTACATAGCTTATTCATTTGTTTGCAAAGCAAGGTTTTTGGAGCTTGGAAGATGCGTTTATTAGTCATTGATGATAGTGCAGTTGATCGATTGGCCTTGGTCAAGATGTTGCAAAATCTAGGCCATGAAGTTGATGAGTGCGAGAGTACAGAGAATGCTTTGACCCAAATTGAGTCAGGTAACTACAACTTAGTGTTTCTAGATGTGGTGATGCCGGGACAAGATGGCTACAAATTCCTCCGGTCACTCCGGTTGAATCCCTCCACTGCCGACCAATATGTGGTGTTTTGCTCCAGTAAAAAAACGCCCTTAGAAGTGAACTATGGCATCAAACGGGCTGGGGCCAATGACTACCTTACCAAGCCGGTCACCAACGACACTGTCACAGAAATCTTACAGCGCGTAAGTTCGTAACGAAGGTATCCATGTCAGCCACCACTCCAACTCATCCCACTGTCCACTCCTCCATCTCCATCAATGAGCGATATATTTTGACTCAGGCAGGTTCGTGGGTTTTGGTATTCTCAGCTCGCTGGGTATCTGAAATTTTTCGAGTCCCTCGATCGCGCATCTTGGCTCTGCCGTTTTATCAATCGCCGTTGATGGGCGTTACCCACCACAACAGTCACATCATTCCGCTGGCTTCTGCCCATCATTTGCTACAGACGGAAGAAAATACATTACGGGAAACAGTCACTATTCTGAAGTTGAGTAGTGCAGCCGGAACTTTGGCCCATATGGGGATTGTCGTTGATAAAACCCTCGGGAGTTCGAGTCAAGATCAACTGCCTCCCGCTATTTTGACCACTCCATCCCGGCATCCTCAGGATACAAACTCGATGGTTTTGTTCCAGACTGATTGGTTTCCCCCTGACTTGTGGCACCCTCAAAGATAGGGTCCCTTTTGTCGCTCAAGAATTGTCAAATTTGGATTCTCTCAACCCCTATAAGACACCTTTCTCTGTCTTATTGCTGGCCTTTTACTTACTGTATTGAGTTTTTTCTTATGAACTCCGATCAACTACAGCCTGATACATCGGATCAATCCTTCACGATCAGTCATTCTCCTTCAACCCCTTCTTCTGTGGATCGTGTCAAAAGCATAGTCCGCAACAATTTGGTAGGAACCATTACAGCTACTGTTGTGGGCAGTTTATTGCTGACTGGAATCTCGAGCTGGAATATTTGGAGTATCTACCGCACCTTCGGAGAAACCGTTAGCCGTAAATTTGAGCTGCAAAAACGGACGGGACAAATTGCCCACTATGATGAAGTCTTGACGATGTCTGCCCGTATGGCAGCCAGCACAGGAGATCTGAAATGGCAAGAGCGATATGACCAATTCGTTCCCCTCCTGGATGAGGCGATTGGTGAAACATTAGACAACGTTACCGAGGAAATCCGAGCTGAGGCAAGCAAAACGGATGCGGCTAACACTCGACTGATCGAGCTAGAAACTGAGGCTTTTGAACTGGTCCAGGCTAAGCAAGCCCCCAAGGCATTGGACCTGTTATTGGGCAGTGAGTATACCAACCTCAAAGCACAATATGCTGAAGGCAACCAACGGGTTCTGGGCCAGATTGATACCCTCATTCAAGGGCAACTCCAGTCCTACCAACAACAATTAACGGCTTCCATCATCTTTGCCGGTGTTGCCTTTCCTATTTTGTTGGCGGGCTGGATTCTGGTGCTATCTGCCGTTCGGGACTATATCCGTGAACGTCAAGAAGCGCAAGAAAAGGTCAAGCAATCCCAGCTCGATCTCTTGGTTTTGAATAGTCAACTCCAGGAAGAGATCGAAGCTCGAAAACACCAAGAAGAGGACATCCGTAAGGATAATGACCAACTGCAAGAAGACATTATCGGGCTACTGGATGTGGTCTCTACGGTGGAAGAGGGCGACTTAACCACACAAGCAATGGTGAATGAGCGGGCAACCGGATTGATTGCGGATACGCTGAACCGTCTGATTGAAGAATTGGGCAACATTCTCAAACAAGTTTCGGAAACGTCTCGTCAAGTATCGACGAGTAGCAATCGCCAAAAAGATATCTCTCAAGTGGTGGCTCGTAACACCGATCAACAGTCGCAGGAAGTCATGCAGGTTTTGGGCCTGATTAATGAGGTCCGCTCCTTTGCCACCAACGCGGCTCAACAGCTTGCATCAACCAATCAATCTTTGGTGACCCTCAATGCAGCCGTAGCCCAAGGACAAGTTGAGATTGGTTCGCTAGGGGAGGAAATTGACGTTCTGCAGCAGGGGAGCGATCGCATCGTCCAACAAATGAAAACCCTTGGAGAATTCGTGGGGTTAACGGATCAATTTGTGCAAGACCAAGGAGATATTGCCGAACAAACCCAGATGCTGGCCTTGAATGCGGCCTTGGTCGCCGCCCGAGCATCAGAGCAAACCGATCCCAAAAAATTTGCGATGGTCGCCCAAGAATTCGAATCGATTGCTAACCAAGTCAGCCAACTTGCCCAACAAACCAACGATGGACTCGGCTCTCTCGAGCAACGTAGCACCCAAATTCACCGGGTTGTCGCTGATGTAGATGCGGATGTGCAACGACTGGGTGGAGTTGTGGATGACTTTACCCAAGGGGTCCGCCACACTCAATCCGTATTCCAAAAAGTGCAGGATGTGACGGGGCAGGCGGTGGAATCTGGGGAAATCGTGGCCCAGACCAGCGAAGAGATTGTGCAGACCTCCGAACAAACGGCTATGACGATGGAGGCAATTGCCCAACTCTCCACTCAAATTGCGGGTCAATCCAATGATGCTCAACAATTGGCCGATGTCATGAACCAGCTATCCGATGACTTATTGGGCAAGGTCAAAGTTTTCAAACTCCCTGAAGAGACGGATCATCCGATTCTGCAAACGGCTGCATCATCCCAGTCCGATCCTTCAGCCTTATCTGAATCTGAGTCTGCCCTGACAGTCTAGCTTTCAGCAATTATTGCAACATTATTTGGTCCACTGACACTAGGTACGCATGATGACTACTGGCCCATCGCTTTCTCCCCGATCTGAAGATGCTCCGCTAGAGCAGGTTGATTCTGCTGCAATTTTCATCGAGGAGATCGAGGATCATCAGCAGGAGACATGGCTACAGCGCATCCAAAGACGCTTACAGAGCCAACTTGTCGGCACGATTTCGGCGTCTGTCCTCGTCAGCTTGCTGCTGACCGGCACCTCCGCTTGGAATATCTGGCGCATTTATCGAGGGCTACAAACCACGATTGCCAAGGAATTTCAGTTGCAAGAGTTGAGTGGTTCTATTGTACATTTGGACGAAGTCCTCACCATGTCAGCCCGGATGGGAGCCAGCACCGGTAATACTCGCTGGGAAGATCGATACAACGAATACGTGCCTAAGCTGGATACTGCCATTGGCACCCTACTAGATGAGATCCCTGTTTCCGCTCAATCCAATCCAGAGCAAACAGATGCGGCCAACAAGAAGTTAGTGGACTATGAAACCCAAGCCTTTGAGTTAGTTCGGCAGGGGAAAGCCCCCCAGGCTCTGCAATTACTCCTTGGCCCTGAATATGAGGCCCAGAAGACCATTTATAACGATGGGATTCAGGGCACGCTCCAGACAGTGAAGAAGAACGTCAAGGCCCAGTTGGACAGCTATCGGCAACGACTGGCTTGGTCCTTTACCTTTGCCATTATTAGTTTGGCTGTGTTGGCTCTGACTTGGTACATCGTCTTTCTCGCTGTTCAGGGATACATTCAAGAGCGCAAACGATCTCAATCTGCTCTGGAAAGTTCAAAAACGGATTTGCTAGCGCTGAACCAGCAATTGGAAAGCCAAATTGAGCAACGGACCGTTCAAGAGCAGCAAATTCTCGCAGAGAGTGAGTTGTTACAAGAAGATGTCGGCCATATTTTGGATGTGGTATCAGCAATTGAATATGGGGACTTGACCATTGAAGCTGACGTGACCGAACGGGCGACGGGCCTGGTGTCCGATACCCTGAACCGTCTGATCGAGTCTTTACACCGGATTATGTCCGTGGTGTCCACCACCGCAGCTCAAATCTCCAGTAACACTGAACAACTCGAAGCCTTGTCGATTGAAACCAATGAGCGGGCCCAAAGCCAGACCCAATCGGTGACGGATGTGCAGTCCCTGATGGAAAACGTCAATCTTCTAACCGCCAATTCGCGGGAACAGACAACCTCGACAGAACAGGCTCTAGAACAGGCCAAATTTGCGGTTGAAGCGGGTCAGCAAGAAATGAGCGCAATGGTTCAAGGGATTTCTACCTTAGAAGAGGGCACCGAACAGATCGTCAAACGGACCCAGCTTTTGAATGAATTTGTGGATCTTGCAGCTCAATTCTCAAAAGATCAAAAACGTGTGGCATCCTTGACTCGAGTACTAGCCTTGAATGCTTCCATGCTCTCAACTCGGGCCTTAAAGGAAACAGACCCAACTCAATTTGCCAGTATTGCCAAAGAATTTGAAACCATTTCTCGCCAAGTCAATGATCTGGCGTCTGAAACCAACCAGACCCTAGCCCAACTGCAACAACGAACGGATCAAATTCAGACTGTGACCTCCGGTCTTACGCAAGACGTGAGTGACATTAACCAACTAGTCAATAAGTTTACGGATGAAGTCGGTAAATCGCGGCAGGCCTTTACCCATATGCAAGCTGCCACTGACCAAGTCGCCTTGGCTGGTCAGCAGGTGAGACAAGCCAATGACGACATCTTTGAAGCGGTTCAGAGTACCCTGATTGCGACTCAAACGATTGCTCGGGAAGCAGAAGATACCGCCTCCCAAGCGAATATCACCCGCGAACAAGCATCTTCCATGGGAGAGTTAGCGCAAACCCTTGCTCAGATGGTGGAATTCTTCCAGCTTCACGTCGTGACTGAAGAAGATCTGACTCCTTCCTCAACTGACCCTGAACTGAAATCAGCGAATGCGCCCTTAGCCATTTCTGCTGAGACCTAATAGGGGTTACCCGACTACGCTACAATCGCCCATTTCCGTCCTATTGTCCTATTTAGAGATGATGACTGACCCTGATTTCTCCTATTCTGAATCCATGCCTGTTTCGAGCAGTGATCCTGAAGCTGAACTGCAGAAGGAACTGCAAGCCATGTTCGAGATTGACAGTCAAGAACATCTGCAAACCTATTTTCAGCTTGCGCAACAGCTCAACCCTGCCTCCTGGGTAGCAGATATCCAGAATATTTATCGAGCGATTCACACGATTAAAGGTAGCGCTGTAACGGTGGGAGCAGACGCAGTGCTTCAGACAGCTATGGTTTTAGAAGATCTACTGTCTGATTTACGGTACTTAGAAGATGCACCTCCTTTGGAAGATGGCGCCTTGCACCGGATGCTATCAGAGGCAGGGGAACTTCTGGGCAGTTGTTTACAATTGTCGGGGCCAAATGCTCAGACCGCTGTGCTGCCCACCGTTAATCGTATTAAAACACTCCATGAGAAGATTCAACTCCAATATCTTCCTAACTGGGATGAGTTGACCCAAGTTCACCAGGAATTTGCTGAGCAAGGGTTTGACCTCGTGATCCTAGACCTGGAAATGGCGATTAACCAACTCGGTGACCAAAGCATTCCAGCACAAACGCTGACTATTGCTCAGCAAATGCTGACCCAACTTCGACAAATTGGCCAGGATCTGCAGTTGGCGGAAGACTGGTCGACCTTGTTGGAGGGGGCAACACAGCTTACTCAGATTTCCCTCGTCGATCTCTGGCGTCAACAATGGCCCATTTACTTTGAGTTGCTCAAGCATTGTGCCAAGCAAAGTGGTCAGCTAACCCCGGAACAGCAAGAGATGTTTTCCACTCTCACGGCAGGGCTCCCAGAAAAAGCTAGCTCAGTCCTATCGTCTCTATCCGATGCCGAATCAGCCTTGGCACCTCCCCCTGAAATCGACTTGGGTTCAGATATCAGTTTTGAAGACTTGGATGTAGCGGTTGATCTGAGTTTCGATGACTTGGATCTGGACGCAATGACACCAGAGATATCCCCTGAACCGACCTTCTCCAGTTTTAGCCCCAGCGAAAGCCAAGCCGCTGATCTAAAGCCAGTCAGTCTTGATAACATCGCTGATTTGGATGACATTGCTGATCTGTCCGATGAGTTCCTGGCAGACGCTGATGATATGGACTTTGATAGTCTGCTTGAGTTCGATCTGGGTCCAATCGATCTGTCTGAGAATGAAGACCTATCCGTTGGTGTAGTGGATCTGGTTGATCCGACCGCCACACTACCCGGACTACTTCCACAGCTAGAATCCACGACAACTCCCGCACCCGTCCGCACACCCCATCCCCAGCGGGGTATCAAAATCCCAGTCCCTCTGGACCGCCTCAATCAATCCTCTCAACAAGTGGTTGAAACCCTCCTAACAGCTCGATCTTCCTTTAATAAGTCATCTACCCTGCAAGCCCAATTAGCCCAATTAACAGCCCTTACGCAAGAAAGCGCTGAATATATTTCTAGGCTGCGACAGCTCCAAGATGACTACGCCCTATTGCGGGATATTAGTGACGTGCAAGACTCTGACAGTGGTGTTTCGATGGAGCGTTACCGTCAGGGTTACACGACGATTAACCGTCTTTTGGAAAATATTTTGCGGATGTCTGAGCTCGGTGCTGAGCTGGAAGGAACTTCTCAACAAACCGTCAGTAGCCTCGGTAAGCTCAGTCGCAACATCTCACAGCTCAAAGACGGCATTGAGATGAGTCGTCTGGTTCCCTTCAACAAACTCACCCTTCGAGCGAGAGCCATTCTTCGAGATTTGACCAATCGCTATGATAAACCTGCCCGTCTAGAAATCAAAGGCGAGCAGATCGAACTGGATGCAGGGGTGGTTCAGCAGCTAGAACCCGCCCTTTTGCACTTACTCCGCAATGCCTATGACCACGGCATCGAGACCATGGACGAGCGATTGCAGCGCGGTAAACCCATTCAAGCCACGATTCAAATGACTTTGGAGCGGCGAGGGAATCTATACAGGCTGTTGCTGCAGGACGATGGTCAGGGCATTGATGCGCAAAGAATTAGCCAGATTGCTCAAGAGCGAGGTTTTGCCCTCACTCAAACCCAAACGGCTGCTGACCTGATCGCTGTCCTCTGCCAACCCGGATTTAGCTCTCGTAGTGCCGTGAGTGAAGTATCCGGTCGAGGGGTGGGGATGGATGTGGTCGCCAGCCAAATTGCCAGTATTGGGGGTCAGCTCCATCTCGACACGCAGTTGGGGCAAGGCACAACGTTTATTATTGAAATTCCGGCACCACAGTTATTGGTCCCTTGTGTCTTGCTCAATGTGGGAGAGCGAATCGTCGCGTTACCCACAGATGACATTCGGGAGACGATGATGGCTGACGTAACCCAATTGCAGCCCCCTCAAGAAGGCGAACTAACCTGGCAGCTTTCAATGGCAGGAGGCTCTGCCCCGGGCTACGGGTTGGCAGCATTTTGGCATGAACCAACGCAACTTTCCGATACAGCTATTTGTGTCCGCCTATCTTTACCCAACCATCAAGATGTCTGGTTAATCGCGAATGATTTGTTGGGACAAGAAGAGCTATTAATTCAGCCGCTGCCTCATCCGCTAGTCAGCCCACCCGCTTTGTTAGGCGTAAGTTTACAGGCAGATGGTCAATTACTGAGCGTATTAAACCCAATTGAGCTGGCTCAGTCCTTGGCGACTCAACAGCCGCAAACCAGCAAAGTGCAGGAGAATACCACCGCAACGGTTTCTGAGGGCATTCAAACGATTTTGGTGGTGGATGATGCTGCTCTGATGCGTCGGCGACTGGAGAGTAGTCTCAATACTTACGGATTCGCCACATTTACCTGCAGTGATGGTCAGGAAGCTTGGCAGTGGCTGCAAGCGAATGGAACACCCGATATGATGATTACCGACGTGGAAATGCCCAACATGGATGGGTTTACCTTGATCGATCGCTGTCGACAGGCCAATATGGAGATGCCAATTCTGGTGGTGTCGTCCCGCCTCTCGGAAGAATGGGGCAAAGAGGCTGAGCGGTTAGGCGCGAACGACTATTTGAATAAAGGGTTCTCAACGCCAGAGCTGATTAATCGTGTCAAAACCCATCTCAGCCAGCAGCCAGCCGAATGTTGATCAACCAGTCATGCAGATCAGCTGCAGCAGAAGGGCTATCGGGGAGAGAGCTAGACTGACTGGCATTTTCTAACCGCTGTACAAGCCGATTGTATTCGGTGTGGTAGAACGTCTGCTCACGCTCTGCAATAAAGGTCTGTTCAGTGCCTGAAACCTTTTGGGCAATCAACGCTGGAATATAGGCCAGTTGAAATTTCTCATTTAGATGCCTTAAGTTGGCCTCAATCTCACCCGTTTGCATCAGGTGAATCCCCGTTAACAAGACTCGAAAGACATATAGCAACGGCTTTACCCAGGCTGGAGAGTCTTGGGTAAACAACCGCCATTGCGTGCGAACAAATCCTAGATAGTGATGGCTGTGGTGACGGGTGATGCAACGGGTTGCGATCGCTTTCAGGGCATCATGCTCAGGCGATGACTGCACAATCAGCGGCGAGTAGAGCTGTTCTAGCACATAGCCATTCCGCTTTAGCAACAGCCCGATAAATTTTTTGACATCATGCGTCACAAGATCCAGCTCTATTCCCATCTGTTCTGAGGAAATTTCGCGGGTTTCTGGTCCCATCTGCAGACCAATCACATCCCTTAATGGCAGGATATGAACGCCTCGCAAGTCATAGTCAGAATCAGCAGAGGGAAACCCATATAAGTGGGCACCACTAATCGTGGCAAACAAAAGCGGGGAAGGCTGTTTCGTTAATACTTCCTGAAACTGTGATGGTAGCTCAAATCTCATCCGTTCCCAGGTATCTCAAGTTGATGCGGTTCAGTCGCTGTAGAGAACATCATAGACGTTCAAGACACCCCTCAGGGGAATTTCGCAAAAATTAGGTTATCCCCCACAAATCAAACAGGATAAAAAACCGAAATTATACGGAGGATGATCAGTGAATTAATTTTTATTCTAGAAGAGGGTAAATCAATTGTATCCAAAAGCACAAAATTCAAACGCAATACGCTTGGTTTACTGAGATCCAAAATAAATAACTAAAATGCAAGAACGACTAGGGCAGAACAATCAATTTTCTTGGGCGGACAACCTGCTATTTGGCAAAGGGAAGAATTCATTTATCGGTAACTTTCTTAAGTTTTCAAGTAGTGTTTGTGCTGTGGCAGGAGGCGTTATGCTCTCCTCCAATACTGAGGTTAGCAAATATGGTTTTATCCTCTTGGCATTGAGTTCAAGCCAGATATTTATATCTAGCTCAATTGCTGGCAACAAGGGCTTGATGATGTATGCAGCATCACTCTTTATTTTTGTAGACTGCTTTGGGATTTATCGATGGTTGCTGTACTAAATATACATGAGGGAAAATCACATCCTCAACAGACTAATTCTAATAGTAAAGAAACCTCCAATACAACGGTGTCCCCTTTATGTGCCTTAACGGCTGATTCAGATATTGGCGGGATGAAGCTCGGAGATGCATATCAAAAATTTGTCAAAGATCAACAAGCTGACATCCCCTTATCTGTTTGGTTAATTGAGAATCCAAGCAGTCCTATCTCTTTGCCTGGAAGTGTCGATCTGAGAGGACATGATTGTATACATCTGCTGCTTAACCGAGGGATGTCCCTCTTTGATGAAGCATTCGTGATTGGCTACACCATGGGGAACTGTGCCAATATTGGCAACCATCATATTTCTATTTATAAACTATTCTCTAAAATTTGCTTTCCCGATGCTTATCAGTTTAATAGCTTCCATATGCGGGCTTTCGATTTTGGTTTTATGTATGGTCAAAAAGTAAAGTTTCAAAATATCCATAAGGTTAATTTCGACCAGTATAGCGATCAACCGATTCATGACCTGCGCGTCCATTTTGGCATCAATCTAATGGAAGTTCACTGTTTATGGAAAGCTGAACAAATATTGTTGAATTCTAGTCCGTTGATGGCGGCTGCTTAGACTGAGAGGTTTTCCATCTTTTTCGCATACTCATATCTGCAATATTTTTGCTGCTATCTACATTCATCGATACTATAAGAGCATAGCGTTCTCTTAGTAAAATTAGTTCGACCTATGCCGTTTTCAAGACTCAAAGATTTCAGGTAATCACTACATGAGCAATCTTAATTCTTTCTCCTTTAAAAAGCAGGAATTGGTCAGTCAAATCTTGACAGCCATTCAATCCTCACAAAATGGATATTGGCAATTCAATCTCGGCAATTCCACTCATCCTCATCCGCAGGCCGCTTACTTAGGGATTAATGACTCAGGCACCTTATGCTATGCGGGTCGTCATCGCTTGAGTGGTGAGTCCTTCTTACGAACCATTAAACGGTTTAATTTGTCAGCTCGGCAGGAGAAATACAAATCCTATTTTTCAGAGTGGGCTGCAAATTTACAGCAGGATAGTGTTTCGATCTGCACCGTGATGACCGACATGCTCTTAAAGCGAATCATCACCCCCAAAGAATTGAGGCAAGCCTTAAAACAGAAAATTCTGCTCCAGATGGATCATCTATTAGCGGCGGAACAAGGGAATGCCCATTTTTTCCCTGACGCCCAACTCGACTCGATTGATCCCCTGCTGGGGTTTTCGGGGCATGAAATTGTCAGTGAAGGGTTGGTCCGTCAAAAGAAATGGGAACTCATCAAGCCCTTGATTCTCTCTATGGATGGGATTCCAATTGTTAATACTAAGATATTGAATCAGACTGACTTACCGCCGCTGCACCGTAAATGGTTAGACCGAATCTCTCGACATGAAAAATCCCTAGAACAAATTTCTGTGGCAATGGGCAAAGACCCCTTAGAAGTTGCCTCGCTCTTTGCCCAATGGGTGCAATTAGAGCTGGTTGAGATTGAAAGGCCGATGCAATCTGATTGTGCTCCCGTCATGATTATTGATGATTCACAGCTCCTGATTAAACAATTCGATCATCTCGTGAGAGCCCTAGGGCACCAAGTGATTGCATGCCAAGAGTCTGAAAAGGCTGTTGACAAAATTCATAAGGTCAATCCGTCCATGGTATTTATTGATATCAATATGCCTGGCATCACTGGATTTGAATTGGTGAAGCAGATTCGCCAACAGAGCAGAATTGCTTCGATTCCCCTTGTGATCCTGACGGGTGAGCAAAAATTATCCAACAAATGGCGTGCCCAGTGGAGCGGGTGTGAATTTCTCACGAAGCCCTTGGGGATATCTGAAATCAAATCCTTTCAATCCCAGCTAAAGGATCTGATTCAACAATTTGTTGAAGGAGAACAGCATTTGGCCGCTGCGTAATGTCGCAAGCACCGTATTGGGCAAGCACCATATTTATCGTTGCGCCTAACATCGCCCTGCCCAGATCTCACTGGGGTCTTACACCATGCTTTGTCGTGCTTTGATCAAAAAGGCATTGGCTTGCTCATAGTTAGGCCGTTCCGGGAGTTGAGTGTGGGCGAAGGCTTGTTCAAAGTCCTGGTGAAGTTGGAGTCGCCATTGATCCACTTGAGGCCAAGTCCAATGCTGATATTTTATCCCCAAAAGTTTGTCGCGATAGTCACGCATATCAACAGGAACAAACCCTTCTTTAAGGACGGTAATGCCAGACAAGAGCAGCCGAATCAGATGCATGGCATGCTTCCAGCGGATCTGGCCTTTGGACCGTAAATCCTGCTCCATTTTTTTGAATTGGGAGAGGGCATAGCCATTGTAGGTTTGATAGACCAATCGGGATAAAAACATCTGGCACTGATCCAGCAATGCAAGGGCCAAGGGCGTTGCTGTTTCAATCAGGGGAGAATAGAGACATTCCAACACATTGGGATTGGCTTTGAGAGCCAGTAAAAGGAACTTTTGCAGTTCCCAATAGCATTCTTGAGCCGGTTTATCCTCAATTTGCTCCGGGAGGCCATAGAGAGACCAGTGGAGGGGGGCTGGGGGGAGATAGATACCTCTGCGATCGCAATCGGAAAACGAGTCATCCAAACCATAGGCCCGCGACCCAACTACACAGCGATAAATCACGTAGTCTTGCAAATTGTAGTCTGCTAAAAAATCCGAGTTTTGCTCTAATCCCTGAGTTTGGTACTGTTTGCGCAGGCTAAACTGTTGTCGTTGTAAACTTAAACAACGGCCATCGGGCAACTCAATCTCGTAGGAATGGGAATTATCGGTGGGGGCTTTGACAATCTTGCCAACGGCTCCAGCAAGACAGGTTCCCGACTCGGTGCAAGCATCAACCCGAGTGACCACTTGAGTTCCTAGAGGCACAACGAGTTGAGGCTGCATGATCAATTCGTTTGCTGGCTGCTGTGAGTATTGTTATTGTAGTGCGTATACTACAATACGCTTCGAGGACGAATGTAGCAAGGCTTTAATCCTCAACTCAAGCTATCCGTAGCCGGATCTTCCTGTACAGATCCATACTCCAATAGACTTTAATCCGTAACCTTAAGGTTTGACTTTGTGATTGTTGCTGTAGCTGTTCTTGCACCCTGATTCGGAAGGTCTGCTCAGCTTCAATTTCATCCCCAATTTATCGCTGGGTGCGAGCGGCAATAGGCTCCTTTTTTCGACCCCGTGAGCCCAGCAATGTTTTGTTTATGATGGAAAAACATTGTGATCAGGAGGTCCCATGGGGGAGATTGTTGGCATCGACCTAGGCACAACGAATTCCGTCGCAGCTTTTAAGTTTGCTGAGGTTGAGGTGGTTACCGCGCCAGACAATACGCCTCCCGAGCGACAATTGACGCGCTCAGCAGTGACCCTCAATGACCAACAACTGATTGCGGGGCAAGCGGCCTATCATCAACTCCGCGCTGACCCTGCAAATGTGGTGGTGTCTGTGAAACGACTGATGGGACGTAGCATCTCGGATCCTGAGGTGCACCGACAGCAGACCCACCTAAACTATCAGATCACCCAAGCGAAAACGGGCACTGAGCATAGCTTAGTCATTAATTTGGGAGACCAGCAGTATCAACCTGAGGATATTTCTGCCGCCATCCTCAAAAAAGTGGTGGCCAATGCCCAAGCCTTTCAAGCCAAGCTCGGTCAACGCCAAGCCATTACAAAGGCAGTTATCACCGTACCGGCCTATTTCAATGACAAACAACGCTACGCCACCCGTACAGCAGCAGTGCGTGCCCATCTCGACCCCATGGAATTACTACCCGAGCCAACGGCGGCGGCTATTTCCTATGGCTTTCGACCGGATGAAGCTAGCGAGGTCAAAACGATTCTAGTCTTCGACTATGGCGGCGGCACCTTTGATGCCTCTTTGCTGACGATCAGTGACAACCAGTTTATTGAACTAGGCAAGGCCGGTAATTTGTGGCTAGGCGGCGATGACATCGATCAAAAAATTATTGAGTATGTCAAAGCCGAGGTGGCCCAACAGGAGGAGATTGAAGATCTAGAAGCCCTTATCCATCAGATGCCAGCCTTTCAGCGCCTTCGCTTTCTGGCCGATCTAAAAATTGCTGCGGAATGGGCCAAGGTGGCGTTGAGTTCCGCCCCGTCGGTTCATATCGTCCCCCCTACCCCCCTTCTCGATCCGCTGGGAATGCCGCTCATGGTCGATGTGGAACTCCCTCGCGATCGCTTTGAAGCGATGATTCACCCCATGGTTGAACCGACCCTTGCAATCGCCCAGGATGCCATTCGCTCTGCTGGCTACACGCCCGATCTCGTTGATGTGGTTTTGATGGTGGGGGGCTCCTCTCAGATTCCGTTGGTGCAGCAGCTGGTGCAGGCAGAATTTGGCACCGAGAAAGTGGTGGTGCATCCTCGCCCCATGAGTGCAGTGGCAGAAGGCGCAGCCATTGTATCTTCCGGTCTGACGGAGCGCGTGGGGACGGTCTCCCGCGATTATTTTGTGCAGTTGGTGGAGGGGCCACACAAAGTAATCAGCCAAGGAGCGGTCCTGCCGGTACTCACCATCCAAACCTTCAAAACGGTGGTGGATGATCAGCAGTTGATTGGCTTGGAGTTGCTGAATCGCGACGATAGTCAGGACATCATGGAAACCATTGGCAAAATCTGGCTGCCGCTACACAAGCGCCATCCGAAAGGAACGGAGGTGCTGGTGACCCTAGAACTCGACGAACAGATGGGGGATTTGCAGGTAACGGCAGTCCTCAAAAATGAACCAGAGACAAAGGTCAGTAGCCGCTGTTCTCGGGGCGGAGTCGATGAAAAAATCAATGATGAATTGGACGAATTAATTCGCGATCTGAACGCCCGACAATTGTCAGCAGACCAAGTTCGGCTATTGAGCCAGCAGGTTAGTCAAGTGGTGCGACTCTCCAACGAGATTATTGATGCCAAAACAGGTGAGGAACGACCGGATTTGCGAGATCGCGCCCTCCAGGAACACGAAGCCCTCAAGTCTCGGCTGGACGATGAATCCAGTCAGGCATCGACCTGGGCCTATGAATGTGATTTTTGGGTGCAGACCTATAGCTTTATCATTCCACCCGATCAGCAGGAGCGATTGCGTCAGATCGCGGAGCAACTGCGGGAAGCTATCTTCCGCAAAGATCTTGCCGCGATGCAGGTTGGCATTCAAGAGGCCGCGCAGGAGTATCATCGCCTCCCTGATCGCGTTCTGTTTTTACAGCGCTGCCGGACTGCGATTTACAACGCCAATCAAGACTCCCCCCTGCAGGGCAGCACCCTCAATGACCAGAAAGAGCAGCTTGTTGTAGCGCTCCAGCGTCAGGATTGGCCCCAGGCCGATCAGATTCAAACTGAGATGTTACCCGCGGTGGAATACTGGCTCAACCGCCATCCTCCCACTGCACGAATTCGCACGGAGCTGAGTCAATGAAGTTGACGTGTCCCGTGTGCGATCGCACGGCCATTGATGGTAACATCTGCCCTAACTGCGAAACGGATCTCTCTTCGATTCGATTACTGATGACACTTCCAGAAGTTGCTGAGCCGCAGAGGAAATGGCTCCTGGCCCTTGTCATTGTGCTCCTGCTGGGGGTGATGGGCTGGATGGTTTGATGAAGTGGTTCCAACGCTGGTTCAACCGCCTTACTCGCCGTCTCTTCGGGATGAGTGTTGCTCAACTGCGTCGCAAAATTCGGCAGACTCGACAAACGGCAACTCAAGCCCAACAACAGGCCCACCAACATCGATATATCAAGGCCCTAAAGCTGGGCGAAAGCATCATCAATGACTGGTATCCCGCCGATCACGCCATTGAAAAACAGGCTCGACGTTGGCTACTATCCGATTTACTCAGGGACATCAAGAAACAGCTCGTAAACTGGGAAATCCAGGCAGAGTCGGCCTATGAAGCTGCATTTCAACTCACCCACCAGCTCATCACCCAAGGGAAATTTCAGGAAGCGCTGACCCTATTTGAACCTGTCCATCAGGATTTCCCTACACCGAAGGGGAAACCACTCCTCGATTGGCTTACCCAAACCCTAGCCGGTCAGGATTTTTTCAACTTAGGTCTCCTGGCAGAGCAAGCCCAAGACTGGTCGCTGGCCACCGAGCACTATCGCCACGCAATGGCGGTAGCCCCTCAGTGGCGAGCTGAATGTCAGTCGCGGCTGGGAATAATCGCCCTTGATCAGCAAGACTGGATGGCAGCAATCAAAGTCCTCAAAGGGATAACCCATCCACAAGCGGCCCGTGCAAGAGGATTTGCCCAGGCCCAGTTGGGTCACTGGAAACAAGCCGTTCAAGCCTGCCCTGATCTGGCTAAACTGGATGTCCATCGTCATGATCCTTTTCTGCAAGCACAGCGGGCAAAGCACAAGATCCAGGATGCAATGGTGGCTCAGGATTGGATGGCTGCCGCCACTACCAGCCACCAATTTCTCCAGGACTATGGTCCACAACCTCCTGTGGATGAAAATCTGGCCCATTGCATCTATCCCCACCTAGAACAAGCTGTCTGGCAACAGCGGGATTGGACGCGTGCGGCTCAGATCTTCGCGCAGCAGTGGTCTACATCCTTAGAGATCAGGGCACTGCACAATTGGGCCCTGGCAGCCTATTACCGGGTTCTGACGGAGGCGAAGGGCTATGAAGAGTTTGTGGTGGCTTGGATGGGTGCGATCGCAAACCTCGCGCAAGACCCATCGGTGCAGTCGATTCCTTGGCAAACCTCCGTTAACCTTGCCTCTCTAGAACAGCAACTTCAGCAACAGCTTGATGATGCCCTAAGCCCCCTTCGCCACTCAGATCCAGCCTATTATCAACAAATTCATGCCCTTTATCGCCGAGATGCCCGGGTGCTGGAGTGGCGGCAATCTTCCCCTGTGGGCGTCCAGATCCAGACCGTGACCCTCACACCGGGTTGTTACTTGAGGGCAAATCAAGGGGCGGAGATGCTCCCGGCTGAGCTATGGGGAACGCTTTACACGCCCTGGTGGTCTGCTGTTTTAGCTTGCCTAGAGGGCGATCGCTGGCAGGGCATTCAACATAAACCCCAATGTCAGCCCCAAAATGCCGCAGAAGCTTTTGCTCAAAGGTTTTTAGACTATCAGGAAGGCTGTTATTACTTGGAGATCGAAGCAGGAGGATATCCTCGGTGGCGATCAGCAATAAAGCCCCTCCAAGCGGCACAGGAAACGATTCGCTGCCGACCTGACTGGATGGCAGAACTTGATCAACTCTGTCAGCAACACTTTGATGCGATTTCCTGGGATGTTAGTATGGCGAAGGACTTTACCCAATTTTGGATTAACCTAATGGGTAGTCCCACGGCTCACACCTACTTTGATCGAGCCCACCGTCAATAATGATGTCCAAAGTTGCTGTCCCTCTAAATCCCTACGAGGTACTGGGCGTAACCCCAGACACCCCCATTCGGGATATTCCCAAGGCCTTTGCGGAAGCCATTCGTCAACGTCAGCACTCCCCCCAAACCCTGGCCAAAGCCCGTAAATGCCTTATGAATCCAGATGAGCGCTTGCTCGCTGATTTTTCGCAGCCGCTTCTAGCTACCCAAATCGCACCACCGCAGCTAGAAGACTTTAGCCACTTCCATTTTGCTGACACACCACTAGCATGGAATCCAGAATGGAATGAACTTGGAGAGCTGGTCAAGCAGATCTCTGCTCACCAGCCCTCTGCTGCCGATTTGAGAGTAGGGGCTTCGGTTCCTAATGTTCAAACCTAGATGACGAAACCCTCCCCTGATTTGAGGCTCAGTCCAGCACAGCGAGACCAGCTGGTGCAGCATCTCTCTACATTACTGTCCGAACGTCTGACACTCCAGCAAGCCCTCCAAACCCAGAGAGATAAGGATGCTGCAGCTCAGGAGGCACTCTTGCTAGAGCTTCTGGAACTCGTAGACAGTTTTGACCTCCTGCTCACCTATCTGGCGGAGCATCAAGAGACCGTTCCCAGGGCGTGGCAGCGATTGCCAAAATCCTTGAGGAGCATGCAGAAAAAGTTGTTGGAGACGTTAGAACATCGACAGGTCAAGCCCTTTGAAGTGAACCCCCAGAATCCTGATTTCAATCTCTGCCGCGTTGTGGATGGGAATCAACAGGAGAACGCGACCTATAAAGTGATCCGTCAGGGATTTTATATCCAGGATCGACTGCTGCGGCCTGCCGAGGTGATACTGCAAGAGCCTGATGCTCCTCCTCCAACAGCGCGTTAACCGCTATCCGGCTCAATAGCTTGCTAGTAATGTTATCTCACACAGGTCTAGAAGTACGGGTCGAAGTGAGTGTGAAAGTGGCTTGATAGGCTCGCCTGGTATGGCCGACAATGCAGCAGTACAGGTTAATCAGGCCCTGATAAGAATTCCAGTATCTTTGAAGTAACTCACAACTGCCTCTCCTAAGCGAATTGTAATTTGCTTTGTGAGTTTCTTGATATAAGGGTTCTTGGTTGATTGGGAAAAATCGTATTCTTCTTTCATGAGAGAAACTCACGGTATTGTTGTTGTTCTCGTTTGGTTGCTTTACGAGCAGAGATGATACGGATCAGCTCAAGTTTAACGACCAAGCTCACCGGCAGCAATGGAGCGCAGCGGAGTTGCCGTCCGTGGGCGGCGTAATATTATGCCCCTCTTGATTTCTCTAACCCGACTAATTCACTCCAACGATAACCCAAAGCTGCTATTTCTTTGGCGCAAACGATCTCAATACGAGTTCGAGCTTCCGAATTCAATACACGGCTATAATGCTCTCGATTCTTGCGAGATTTACTCTTTGCGCTTGGTAGGTTCAACTCCCCCGAAAGCCCCAATTTGTCCTTAATCTTTGCCAAATCATCATCAAGGGTTTCGTAGCGCCCAACAAAATCTACCGCGATCTGATCATTGATTGTATATATGCTCCAGTTCGACAATAACTCTGTCTTTACAGAGTTCAAATAGTCTGAAATTTCAGGCCTAGGATCTACCGTGCTCCAGTAATAACGACTGATGGCTTTATCAAAAGGACTGCGCTCGAATGTAAATTTGAAGTAGCTGTTCCAGATTTGGGCAGGTATTCGCTCCTGAATATATTTCGCGGTCGCATGATTATAGAATTTATGCCGCTCTGCTTTACGAATGGCCTTAAACCAGTCACGCTTGCTGTAATACTTTAGGGCAATGCAATAATTCCTGGGGCCAGGAAAACCCATTTCTTGTCGTGTTACTTCGTCGTCCTGGGAAATTGGAGTAATAACGTCGTGGGTATCACAGAATTTTGACAAAGCAATTTCGATACTTGTACCTGCTGTTTTTCGCGTTTTTAGAAAAATGAATTTGTACTTGTGGTTAATAATCATTGCTTAATTGGGTTTCTCTGCAATAGTTGATGTACATACATAACGTCCGCGTTAACTCGGTGAAAACAGAAAAGTATATGCACAAAAACATGTGTTTGAGCACGCCGATTCAACGCGTTGCTCTTTAGGCAAGGGTTGCGTTATAGGTAGACGAAGCCACCACCAACAATCTTGGACCAACCGTCATCAACGCCTTTGATTAGAGCGTTTTTGTGCACGCCAAGCCGGCGTGCGACTTCATATGCGAACACAATGCCCATATCGAACATTTGGCTGGCACTAAGTTCGATCGCGCCCCCCTGCCTTTGAAGCGGCAATCGACGCAGCGACAGAAGGATTTGATCCGCCAATGAATTCTTTTATCTCGGGAATCTCCTCGGCGACCCGATCTGGTGATGTCCAGCATCGAATTGCTAGTTGACGTTCGCCATTGGGTCTGTAGACAGGTTGAAAGCCGTCCTTAGATTCTTCGATTTTGAAGAGTTTAAATGTTGGAGACACCAATTCACCGGCAACGCCGTAGTCCTCAGCAAGGGCCAAGAAATCATTTCCGCGAAGTGTTACGAGTGATTTGGGTGTGACGTCGTTGATGCTGTCTGGGCAGTATGCTGTGATCCACGATGGCATATGCTTTTGCTCCATCTGAATAACGATAGTTAGGAGGTAAATTTCCTCATAACACGAAATACACCTAGAACTTGTTTACTCCTCAAACAAAGCTGACTCTCAGGGCTGTTGCAAGTTCCTGAAAGAAAATCTGAAGCCCAGATTCTTGTGTAACCAGACTTCCCATAACACTGTTGCCATCTCACGAATTTCTAGTGCTTTTGAATGACCTCTGGTTAACTTGAAACAGCCCTGAGCTGACTGGCACTGGTCTTTTAAGAGGATCTAGATTTTCTTAGTCCTTATTGAATAAGCATTTGAACTTTCGATCCCTATTTCCTCTGAAGCCCATAGAAAAAAAGGATTTTGACCTTGTAGATCCTGTTAATAGACCAGTGCCGAGCTGACTCCAAATTAGCACGTCTTATTTTAAGTCAGCTTTACAGATATTTTCCGATATAAAAACTTGCCGTTGATCATCTGGAAGCGATATAGAAATAGAATCTCAGCAGATTCTTTTAGCACTATTGGAGCAGGTTATTGGGAAAAATATCTGCATAAGTACCAGTATTAAGATGCTTTGGGGATGACAAGGTACTTCAAATCTAGAGTCAGCAGTAGATAGGGCAGTGTGATTTCAAAGAAAATAGGGTGGCCGAAACGACTACCCTATC
>NZ_JANQOP010000268.1 GCF_028285745.1 Acaryochloris sp. IP29b_bin.137
GGCGGCAATTGCAGGAGTTGAAATCATGCTTGAGGGTCAATTCAGGGGAGTGACAACAAGCCTTCAGATTACCTTGATCGCTCCTGACACTGTTACCCGATTTTGATCCATGTCCATTCTTCAACTCAAGCAGGTGAGCTTACGGCCCAATTGCAGGAGATTGAGGAGAATTTAAACACAATGGGCCTGGTACATTCTCCCATCAACGGCTGGATTAAATCAATCAAATGGGTGGGACAAACCAATCGAGAGTTGCAGATTGAGTTGACTGTGGCTGTGAGGTCAAAGCCTCAGGTCAAAGCCGATCACCCAAAAGCACATCAAGAAAATGGCCACTTTTGCAAGTAAAGGTCAATACAACCATAGCTAGGAATTCTTGGACATGAGGTTAGGCATAGGCCAGGTCAAGTAAAACAATATCGCAGAGTGTGCTTCTTCTTGGTAACTCAGGCCAGTTAAAGCTGTTTGCCTCATTAACTAGTATTTCCATTTTGTTAACTTGGAGTCTTGCATTCCCCAAAATTCTGAATTGGGTCTTCTGGGAGCCTATCAAATATATTCAGCAGAAATCTTTCAAACAACCACCATATCGATCTTCAAATAATATCCTCTTCTTGAAGTATGTTTACTTAAATATTTCATTGAAATAGATACACATGATTGGGGACCTATTCAGATTATTAGTTCATATAAATGGGTACTCTACAGACATTAGTTGATGGGTGATGTGGGAGAGTATATCCCCTTATCACCCACGGTCAAATTTACTCCGTGAGCGTTTCAAGTGTTTAGGCTACTGCGCTACTATTCCATCACCAGCTTTGTGGCTTTCGTAGTGGCCATTGTTGCCCTGAATCAGTACACGCGAGATCGTGCCATTCAGAGCTTAGTCACAGTTACTGAGAACAAGAATGTTGCCCTGACTCAATCCTTTGCTAATACCCTCTGGAAGACCCATGGGTCCTTCTTAAGCAATACTCAATCCCTGAGTGCAAAACAGTTAAAGTCCCATCCCCAAACCCTGAAGTTGACGAAAGATGTCGAATCCTGGGCTCAGGGACTCCCTGTGTTGAAAGTAAAGGTCTTTGATACACAAGGGCGGACTGTCTTTTCAACGAGTACCAAACAAATTGGCCAAGACAAACACAAGTCGAAGGGATTTCAGACGGCCATTAAAGGCCATTCCCGCTCCTTCCTCAACCATAAAGACGCCTTTACAGGCATGCAGGGTCGGGTGAAGGATCGCAATCTCCTCTCTAGCTATCTGCCTCTGCGTCCTGATGGTCCAAACGGTTCCATCGAAGGAGTATTTGAGCTGTATACCGATGTCACCCCGCTGCTGGAACGAGTGGAAACCACCCAGCGCAATATTTTGTGGGGAACCGGTGGGGTACTTGGGCTGTTGTATGGAGTTCTGTTTGCGATTGTGTATCGGGGTGATCGCATTATTCAAGAAAAACATGCTGCCGCTGCTGCTGCCGCCCAGGCGAAAGATGACTTCCTGGCGATGATGAGTCACGAAATTCGCACACCGATGAATGGTGTGATTGGTATGACTGGGCTACTGCTGGATACGGAGTTAACGCTTCAACAGCAGGAATTTACGGAAACGATTCGTAAAAGTGGGGATAGTCTCCTCACGCTCATTAATGACATTCTGGATTACTCCAAAATTGAAGCCGGGAAGCTGGATCTGGAAAAACAGGCATTTAATGTTCGGGTTTGTGTGGAAGACGCCCTGGAGCTGGTGGCCTCTCGGGTGGGTCCTAAGGAGATTGAGTTGGCGGGGGTGGTTGAACCCGATGTTCCCCAAGCCATTTTGGGGGATGTGACCCGCCTACGCCAGATTCTCGTCAACCTGTTGGGCAATGCCATCAAGTTTACTCAATCCGGGGAAGTTGTGGTCAACGTTTCGGCTGAATCCCTTGTTGTGGATATGCCCTTGTATGAACTCTGTTTCGCAGTTAGAGATACGGGCATGGGGATTCCTGCTGAACGCCAGAATCGTCTGTTTCAATCTTTTAGCCAGGTGGACTCATCGACGACTCGAAAATTTGGGGGTACAGGCTTGGGGCTAGCCATCTGTAAGCGTTTAAGTGAACTGATGGGCGGTTGGATTTGGGTCGAAAGTGAAGAGGGTCAAGGCTCCACCTTTTCTTTTACGATTCGAGCTGAAGAGACGGAAGACACGACTGTGTTGGCACCAAAGCTTCACGCCGTCACTCTGAAGGATAAACGGGTGCTGATTGTGGATGATAACGACACCAATCGACGAGTGCTCACTCTGCAAACGGAATCTTGGAAGATGAAACCCCAGGGGGCTGCATCTGGCTACGAAGCCTTAGGACTGCTGGAATATGCGGGTCCATTTGATATCGCAATTCTAGATATGCAAATGCCTGAAATGGATGGCCTCACCTTGGCTCAGAAAATTCGCAGTCATCCTCGGGGGGCAAACTTCCCAATGGTAATGTTGACCTCCATTGGTCAGGCTCCTGATTTAGCTCATCACAAGGGTCTGTTTTCAGCCTGGCTCAATAAGCCGATCAAGCAATCCCAGCTCTACAGTGCCCTGGTCAAATCCTTAACGGGAAATGAAGTCAAAGCTCAAAAGTCTACTACTCTACAGCTAGATACAGAGATAGCGGCTCGGCATCCTTTGAAGATTTTGTTGGCAGAAGACAACCCCGTCAATCAGAAATTGGCTGTGTTGATTTTATCCAAAATGGGCTACTGCGCCGATGTCGTGGGCAACGGATTGGAAGTTCTGCAAGCCATCAAACGCCAGCCCTATGATGTCATTCTGATGGATGTTCATATGCCGGAGATGGATGGGCTGACGGCAACGACCCATATTTGCCAATCTGCGATGCCGGAGGAACGGCCACGGATTATTGCCATGACTGCCAATGCCATGCAGGGTGATCGCGAAAAATGTCTGGATGCTGGCATGGATGACTATGTCACCAAACCCATCAATATTCAGGAACTTGTGATTGCTCTGGAGAAAAGCGAGTCCCGAACCACAGTTGAAACATAGTTAGTGAATGATTAACATCTTGAGAAACAATGCAGAGTATGACTTCCATCTACCATCTTACTTGTGCAGGTGTGGTTCACTCAGCAACAGATTTTGACAATACTCATAACAAACAGAATCTATAAAGGACGTTTTCTGCTGTAGTGACTATTTTTTCCTTTACTGTTTTATCGACTGGTGTGGATATGACTGAAAATTTAATAGATTATTGTCGAAACTCTGAGCCAGCTTAGATGTAGTCAGGAGAGGGATGTTGTCATTTAGGCGTCCGACAATTAGCATTGCGCCTAAATTACTCCTTTGGAAAGCAACCATTTCAGAAAACAAGGTCATATTTCTCGCCTTTGCAGTAACTGCCATACCAGTGGAAACTTCGCCAATCTTTTGCGATAAGGAAGGAACAACCCTTTTGTCAACAATATTTACCGAACCCAAATAATAATTACTCTTTGTAATGCCCGTAACATATTTTTCTAAAGCAGCAGGCTGTTCTAACCCTAAATCAAACATTTGAACCACATTCTGATTATTTAGAGGTGTAACAAACCCAATTATGAGCATCCATTGATTCAGATTCATGTAAACGACTAAATCTCTGATCTGGATCTCATTGCTGCCAAAGTGATCTTTAATGGTTGAGGATATTGCACCATGGATTAGAGAACTAATTGGGGCTGGGACTTCTCGAAATCCAGGAGGTAAATCTGATGAAACTATCTTTGGCTGACGAAGACTATCTGCAGTGATTGGTATCGCTACAGCGAGTTGTAGATTAGCATACTGTAATATGTAGGAATCAATTATTCCGATTATGATTCCTACTATTAAACTAGGAAATACTAGATTGGAAATCTTAGTAGTTTTAGTCATTAATAGTCGTTATTTCTGTAGTTTTAATGAGATGCACAATTTAAGTTTTCACCTAAAATAAGGAAACACTCTTAATTTAGAATAAAACTTTTGAGCCTGTGTTGGATAATGGCTTTACGTAATTTCGCAAATTTTAAAAGTATTACCCTAAATGGTTAGACGTCGAACTATACCAAGTCTTTCACTGGCTACCGAACCTATGATAAGTTCCAATAAATACGAATATTTTTTCCAAGACTAGCTGCTAGAAACACTTGTCTCTATCCAGACGTACCGATCCTACAAGGAGGTAAAAATAATTTACAACTCATTCACAAATAATTCCATATATTTGATCAGAAAATTTGACTTACAGCACAGTATTCTCAATAAAGGCTCAGTACATTTTCTTTTGTTGATACAAGTGTAAATAGATGTAAATTATTTTTGCTTCCAATACTCTTTTCTTTATCTCGAAAGTAAATTTTTTGCTCATCAGCAAATTTACACCTAAGGTCTTGATAATCTATATACAAAGATCAAAGCAGCGTTCTTTTTCTAACTTCCATAACAGATGTTTTCAGGATTGGAGAAAAGCGAATATGAAAGATTTATTGAACGAGCTTGTGGATTATCTGCACACAGATCTAAATCAGCATTCTGCACATACGCAGAACTCGCCCCACGACCGCCAACCTCAAGAACCTGATGGACACGAAGAACATGGAAACCATGGTCATCCTCATCCATCTCCCCATCAGCCAGCACCACTCCTGAGCGTGGCAGACTTTGACGGTGATGGTGTGGTGAATGAGGATGACCTCTCATCCCTTGAGCAACGGATTGCCCAAGGGCAGGCAGGCTACCACCCCTTGTATGATCTAGATGCTAACGGAGTGCTGGACTCGAATGACCTACAGCAGGCGGAATCAACCGTTGAGAGCTCTGTGTCTCAGCTTGACCAGCAGGTGGCTCAAGCGACCCAAGCCACGATGAAATACTACGGGCCGGGTGGCATAGAGCAAGCACTACAAGACGGTTACGTCCCAACTACAGAAGAAGCGAAAGGACACGGATCTCACTACTACAACTTTGGCTTGGCAGCGCAGATTGGCAACGACAAAACACTTGACGTCACTCAGCCAGTCGGACTCAACTTCAATGATAGGGGCGAGTTGATAGCTGTTTTCTACATCCACATTCCAAGGGTTAATGGGATTACAGTAGACCCATCAGACGATTTTCCACCAACAACATCATTTGAAGGCTTAACCGCTTCAGACTGGCATATTCACAGGAGCAGTTGGGCGAGCGGTCTAGGGACAACAGATCCTAAACAGGTGTCTTTTGAAGAAGACGTCCCTCAGCTATTGGTTATTAATAGATTGCTAGAAAATGGCACCAACTTCTTTCCTGACTCAGATGAATTTTATCTGCCAAAGTTCTACATGCTCCACGGCTGGTTTCATTCCCTCAATCCATCAGGTACGTTTGCGATTACTAATCCGTTAGTATCACCTTATGGTGTCGAAGAGCTTGGCGCTCACCATGAAGGACAGCATAGTGGTAGCAGCGCCCCCCTCATTGCTGGAACCGACTGGAGCGACCCTCTCCTGTTAGGGACGCGCCAGGCAGATCGTATCAACGGTTTTGACGGGAATGACCGTATTTGGGCGCGTGCTGGTGATGATTTGGCCTGGGGGGGCAAGGGAGACGATATCCTGCGCGGTGGTAGGGGAAATGACATGCTCTACGGTGGCTGGGGTAAAGATTGGCTTCACGGTGGCTGGGGTAAAGATCGGCTTCACGGTGGCGCAGACGACGACAGAATTAAAGGCGGTTGGGGCAATGACATCATTCGAGGGGGGATTGGTAACGATACCGTCTGGGGTGGTAGAGGTAGCGACATATTTGTATTAGCTGCTGATGAGGGAGCCGATACTATTAAAGACTTTTCGCTTGAAGATCGCTTTGTACTAACAGGTGGTCTGAGCTTTGGAAGCTTAACGCTTGATTCACACAACATCTTATTTAATGATGAGCTACTGGCGACCCTGTCTGGTTTTGATACATCTCAGCTGGGAGCAGAGCATTTCATGATGGCTTAGGGCTGCATACTATTTGTAGATTACCTGTGATGGTTGCTCGCAAGCGAAGATTATCAACTCATTTCGGCCTAAAGGTAGCGAAGCTACAACGAAGTGCCATGTGACCTCTGTAATCTTTTCGATACAAGCATTCAAGCATTCGTCAACAGGGACATCAATGGAGTTAAACTCAGTCGGGTGGGCGACTATCCGGCTGAGTTTAACTCCATTAATTAAGAAATGGCCTACTCAAGCACCAAAAACTCGTGGTAAATCACCCGGACGGGTTCAAGGCGCATCTCAACCACCAAGAACTCGATATCCGAGAGTCAGAAAACGAGTTTCCAAACGCATGAAAGCAAAGATAGTCCAAAAAACTGCTGCTTAGCTCCTGAGTTAATACCAGAAGAACTGATTCTCAGGCATTCAATGGCAACGGGATACTTTACACTGCTTGGCGACATCAACTTAGTCCAAACTCAAGTATATTAAACAAGTGAACAGCAACATCCCCAACCCTGCAGACTAGTGGTTTTAAGTGATTGGCTTCAATGAACTAACGGCCCTCTTCGGGGGGATATTAATTGGTGTCAGTGCAACC
>NZ_JANQOP010000269.1 GCF_028285745.1 Acaryochloris sp. IP29b_bin.137
TGGGTCTTGGGGTGACCACATAGAAGACATTGCATCAGGGAATAGGATAACTCAACTCCCTATAGGTTTAACAAACCCACACTTTTTTGATGCACGACCCCATAGTTCTGCTTCACAATGGGCAAAATTGCTTATATTTAATATAAGAAGCCATCTGCCAAGACCATGATTGAGCCCATTCCAGCTGTAACCCTACCCCCCTGTAGCAGTCCTGAACAAGAAGCCGCATGGTTGCGTCAGGCGTTGCATACCTGGCTCGACCGCGAGTTTTTACCGGAAATCGTCAATGCAAAAATCGCTGAACGAGCGTCTGCTATCTATCTCCGGCAACGGATGGAAGGTGAAAACGATGTTGGTTCTTTACTGATCGCTATTTTGACGGAGATGCAAAGGTTTGACTTCTCTAAAAGCTTTTATAGCGAGTTTGCAGTTGCCAATGCGGTTAGCGATCTGTTGCTCAATAGCTTAGGCATTGATACCTGCTGTGGCCAGTCTTAATTGAGCGGGCGAAACACGGGTTAGCGGCTAGTTATAGATTTAGGTAAGACAAACAACTCCCCTATGAAGTCCTAGAGAAGCTGTTGCAATTTAAAGAGAATAAACGCGAGTTACCAGCTCGATTTAGTGACGCCCGGTAAAAGACCCTCATGGGCCATTTCTCGCAGAACATGGCGAGACAACCCAAAATCGCGATAGTAGCCCCGCGACCGACCGGTTACCCAGCAACGATTGCGCAAGCGGGTGGGGGCGCTATTGCGAGGTAAGCGCTGAAGCTGGCGGTGTAAATCCATCCGCTCTTGTTGAGAGGTGGCTTGAGAAATTTGTTCGAGTAGCGCTTGGCGCTTGTGAGCGTATTTGGCGACGAGTCGTTGCCGCTTTTTCTCTCGCTCAACCATGCCTTTTTTAGCCATGAAGTTGTGGGATGTCCAATTAAAAATTTAAACAGTATTTTCTATCTTAACGAATCTTGTCGATTTTTTTGGAAAGAATTGTGATCGCGAATCATCCTTTGGGGCGGGAGCGTGCTGAAAGGACCTTTCCGGCAGCAGGACAGAGATCGGTTAAGGAACAGCGATCACACATTGGTTTCCGGGCGCTACAAACCGCTCGGCCATGATAAATTAGGCGAATTGACCAGTTCTCCCAATCGTCTTGGGGAAGGAGCTTCATCAAATCCTGCTCGATCTTGACGGGATCTTGATGGCGGGTCAACCCCAACCGATTACTTAAGCGTTTGACATGGGTATCTACCGTGACGCCCATGTTGATACCATAGCCATGGGCGAGAACCACATTCGCGGTCTTGCGCGCAACCCCAGGTAGGGTCAGCAATTGCTCCATCTGGTTTGGCACTTGGCCATCAAAATCACTGACAATCTTTTGACAAGCCCCCTGGATATGCTTGGCTTTATTGCGATAGAAGCCCGTTGAGCGAATCAGCTCTTCGAGGGCTTGGCGATCGGCACCAGCGAGGGCAGGGGCATCCGGGTAAGCGGCAAAGAGAGCTGGTGTGACCTGATTCACGCGCTCATCCGTACACTGCGCTGACAGGATCGTTGCCACTAGCAGCTGAACGGGGGTTTCATAGGTCAAGCTGCAGGTTGCATCGGGATAGAGCTGCTTTAGGCGGGCTAATAATTCTAAGGCTTTTACTTTTTTGGCGGAACTCCGAGGCATAGCCTAAGTCATCAGTTTGGCTGTATCCAACACGATCATAAACACTCCAAGTCCGAGGAGGAGGAACAGGCTGACCTGCATAACGCTTTCCTGGATTTTATTGGGTAAGGGTTTGCCTCGAAGCCCTTCCAACAACAAGAAAGCCAGTTGACCTCCATCCAAGGCTGGCAACGGCAGAATATTGATAAAAGCCAAGTTAACGCTAATGACCGCTGCAAATTGAAATAGGCTCGTCATATCGGTGCGAGCCATGTCAGCGCCAATGGCAACAATACCGACGGGGCCTGCGACTTGGCTGGCGGACTCTTTAAAATTGCCCACCAGTTCGCCCAGGGTATGGGCCATAAAGCCAACGATTTTCTGAAATTCTTGGGCGGCAGTGCTAAACAATTCACCGATATGTTGGATCGGGCGGCGCACTAGGCGGCCATTGGGAGCAAGCTGGACTCCAATGCGAGCTAGCCCCTCATCGGTTCGTTCGGGAATAATGTTGATGTCTAGCGTTTGATCTTGCCGCTGAATATGCAATTGAATCGGTTGACCATCGTTGTTTTGGATGGATGTCATCAGGGAATCGCGAGCGGCCTCTGCTTGTCCTAAGGGCTGACCGTCAACGGCTAGGACGATGTCTCTTGCTTGGATGCCTGCATTGGCCGCGACGGAACTTACATCCGTTGCCACTTGCGCAATCAATACGCCGGGTTGGTACTGAACGCCACCAGGGACACCAACGATGCCGACTTCTGCGACCAGCAGCACATACGCCAAAATTAGGTTGGCAATTACCCCGGCACTGATGACAATAGCCCGATCTAAAACGGGCCGATTGCGCATCAAGTCTGGGTCGGTCAGCGGAATAGAGCTGTCGGGGTCTTCATCTGGAAATCCCACATAACCGCCTAAAGGGATACTCCGCAAGGCATACTCGGTTTGTTCCCCCTGGTATTTCCATAGGACCGGGCCGAAACCAATGGAAAAGCGGTTGACATGGATTCCTTGAAGTCTTGCAGCCAGGAAATGACCCAATTCATGGACAGCAATCAGCAGCCCCAGAATACCGATCATGACAAAAATTCCAGTAAAGGGAGGCATGAATACACCTTAATATCACGGCTCTAATCCAATCATAGGGGATCAGGTTTAATTATCTTAACGCTATTAACGGTCTCGGGTTGCGGGAGAGAAGCAGGCCCGCTTTCCAGTAAGATGCGAAACAGATGAGCAGGGATATTTCGCCCATAACGTTCGGTTCTACGACTAGGGGAGTGGCGGTGGAACCGCTATCTTCAAAAGAGAGCAAAGCATATCTCAATCAGGAAGTAGAGATGGGAGACAGTGGCGAACGTGAATGCGTGGGTTTTGCCAACGGTGGGCGAAGGATTCCAGGACTGTGAACCGAATTTGGATTGGTGGTCTGAACCTCAATCCCGTCGGAGTGAAACGGAGTGGCACGTTGCGATTGGCACGCTGTTATCCCTGTTGCTGGCCCCTCAGGAAAAAAACATCAGTCAACCCAGTGGGATGCAGTTCGATCCAGGGCAGCGGCGAGGTTTGATTCTAACGGGGCCTACGCCCCTCTTCAGCGATCTGGGCTTATTTGCCCATTTTCATACCTGGGCTCTTGTGCCGACAAACAATACTGCATTACGATTGCCCCCCTGCGAACGAACAGAGCCTGAAGCGACCTCTCAGTCTGCTCAAACGATCCCATTATTGCCTGCAGATCCACAATTGGCAGAGCGATTTTGTTTAGTGCTGACTGCCGCTTTTTGTTGGGTTGCGGTGTTGAAGCCCTCTGCTAATCAAGGGGGATGCTTTCAGTTCTCCTTCATTCCAGAAACGGTGCATCAGGTGCTACAGAATGTGCGATCGCGCATTCAACTGATGCGACCTCACCACTTACAGGCATTTGACATGCTACTGCAGCAATGGCCAACCCAGGCCCCCCATTATCACATTCCTCAGCAATTTAGCCGCCAACTTCTCCAGAATTACCAACATGTCTTGCCGCTGAAGTCTGAACCCGCTGGCAAGCGCTCTGCTCGGCCGCCAGAGAAAAAGACCACCGAACCGTCCGGCTCGGGTCGGGATTCGGGTCAGGATTCTGCGGAGAGCCGTTCTCATCCCAAAGGCCCAGAGGTGGATTTATTGAAAGCGTTAGCCCATGAAGTGCGAACGCCCCTGACGACTATTCAGACGTTTACACAACTACTGCTGAAACGATCGGATTTACCTGCAGAAGTGTTGAAACGATTAGAATCCATTCGGCGAGAATGTCATGAGCAAATTGATCGCTTTAGCTTGATTTTTCGGGCAATGGAACTCACCACTGCCGAAACGAAGCCCACAGTTCAGCTTAGGTCTATTTCGGTACAGGAGGTGCTAAAGGCGAATGTCGTTCGATGGCAGAAACAGGCGGATCGACGCAGTCTTTCCTTTGAGTTAGATATGCCAGAGCAACTGCCTGCGATCGCAACAAGCGATCCCAATATGTTTGAGCAGGTGCTCACCGACCTAATTGAGCAACTCAGTCACCGTTTGCCGATGGGAAGCCATATGCAGCTACAGATTGCCCTAGCGGGCGATCAGCTTAAATTGGAGCTACGCTCTGATCAAACCATGACCCATTCAGAATCTGTCCCTGATTTGCCGATGCTTAAAGCTATCGGTGATTTACTGATGCTCCAGCCCGAGACGGGCAATTTAAGCCTGAGCTTACCTGTAACCAAACAGCTCTTCGAACTGCTGGGGGGCAAACTAATCGTCCGCCAAAATCAACATCAAGGTGAAGTCCTGACGATTTTTTTACCGTTAGGGACGGATAGTACTGCATACTAGGAATGACTCCAAAACGAAGGGGCTTTCCTGAGTTTGGCAAGACGCCCTAACTTGATGGAGTGGGTCGTACTAAAGCTTGATCAATGTCTGCAGAGCATCTTGTTATCCCGCTAGCCGATCTGACCGCCGTCCCCTATCTGGATGCTGAAGGGATGCTACCCCAGCAATTTGCCGGTAAAATTGGCGCCTATGCCATCTTTTCAGAAAATCAAACCCTGCAATATGTGGGATACTCACGCGATATCTATCTCAGTCTTAAGCAACATTTAGTCCGTCAACCCCGATTATGCTACTGGCTGAAAGTCCAAACAATTGACCGTCCTAACCGTTCCCTTCTCGAGGAAATGCGGCATACCTGGATTCAGAGCAATGGGGCTCCCGTCCCGGGCAATCAAACGGATCAACAGCAGTGGGAACAGGCCATTGATGTCAAAGCTGCCATGACGGCAGAAGAGCGGGCCCAACACCAGAACCCGGAGTTGGACGAGCGCAGCCAAGTCAAAATTTTGAAAACCGTTGCGCGACGCCTGGAATCTGAAATTCTGGAGATCCTCAACCAACGCGGTTTACAAGAGTCCCTAAGGTTTAACCCCAAGCTGAAAGAGACGGGTTTTCTGGATTTAAAGTAGTGGTCTTTTGACGTGAACAGAGTTTCGATGTCCCGGATATTCCCTTGCTACCCCCCAATTGTATTCCCCATCTAGTAACGTTTTTATGCCTGACGAAGCGCAAATCAGTCTATTCGATTGGCACGAACCTGACATGGTTACAGAGGCCGTAACCCACGAGGCCATCTCTGCCCATTCACAGGTTCCCATCCCTAAGGGCTTCTACAAAAGCTTGGAAGAATTAACCACCCATTGTCAACACTGCCAGCGCTGTGATTTAGCACCCAGCCGTACTAATGTCGTGGTGAGCCGAGGTAACCCTCAAGCCCCGATCCTCATTATTGGCGAGGGACCGGGTCAACATGAAGATGAAACTGGATTACCTTTTGTGGGTAGAGCTGGACAACTTTTAGACAAAATCCTGGCTTCTGTCAAACTTGACCCACATCAAGATGTTTATATTTGTAATATTGTCAAATGTCGTCCCCCAGGAAACCGAACTCCAACGCCTGATGAATCGGCTGCCTGCAAACCCTATCTACTAGAGCAAATTCGCTTGGTAGATCCCAAGATTATCTTACTCACTGGGGCGACTGCCGTCAGAGGTCTTACGGGGGATAAGCGAGGGATTACGAAAATCCGCGGGCAGTGGCTAACATGGCAGGGCTATCTATGTATGCCCATTTTGCATCCTGCCTATCTCCTCAGAAATCCTTCCCCTGAGCCTGGCAAGCCCAAATGGTTGATGTGGCAGGATATCCAAGTCGTCCGGGCTAAATTGGATGAGCTGCTGTCCTCTGCCTAAGCCCCGAGCCTTAGCCAGGAATAATTGAGGTCCAACCTGAAGGCCAGGACAGTCAGAATCCGCCTCCCTCAGTCCGGTTTAGCCGCCTTGACCAATGGCCATAAATACCTGTTTCAACTCATTTAATGCGGAAACAGGAGAGTCACTTTGGTGCTCATCTTCACCCGTCTGTCCTAAAACATGTTGGATGGGCTGGAGTAAGCTCTCGGCGGTTTTGATCTTGCCCCACAGCTCAGCAAGCGCATTTTTCTGGTTCTCCAAGTCCTGCTCTTGTTGCCGGAGGGCAGTCTGCTTGTTCTCCTGCTCTGCAGCAGTCGTTTCTATCGTAGTACGCGTGATTTGCAGGGACGACTCCAAGTCCTTTAACTCCTGGTTGAGCCGCTCTAGGGCTTGCTGCTGTTGTTCCCGTTCAGCCTTCGCTAATTGGAGGGCAGGATCTAAATCTAGGGTGGCGGTTTGATGAAACTGATTCTGTTGCGATCGCTTACGCTGATACAAAATGTCTTGATGAAAATACAGAATTGCTTCGCGTTCTTTTAGAGTTTTGCGTTGCCCCTCCAACGTTTCGTCAAGTAAGCGAAAATGCTGCCGTTCATCTTCCAACTCCCCCGTCAAGCTGAGTTGATCATACTCACTCGCATTTTGAATCTTCGCTTCCAACTCAGTAATGGCTTGTTGCTGGTAGTTCAGCTCTTCTTCTTGATCATTTACAAAACTCGATAGCTTTGCCAACTCTGTATTAAGCTTTTCCACCGTTGCTTCTAGCTCCTCAAGGGGCATCTCTCGCAATGCTTGCATATCGGCCTGGTCGCCAACTCCTCCTTGAATTTGGTTGAGTTGTTCACAGATTTTGCTCAACGCCAGTAGTTGTTCACTGAACCATTTTTTCTGCTCTGACTTCGAAATGACAGACTGTTCTTGTACTTTAAGTTCTAATTGAGTCTGTGCGAGGGAATCTTGGGTTTGCCGCCATTCTTGCCAAGCAGTCTGTAATTCTGACTGTTTTTGATCGAGGGTGGCTTGTTGTTGCTGGGCCTGGGAGCGGTCTTGTTCTAGGGTCTGCCAAGCCGCTTGTAAGTGATGAAGTTGTTCTGGGTTGGAGATTCCATGGGAGAGATCGCTATCCAACTGATCTAAAAGCTGCTCAATTTGGTGGACTTGCTCATCAGACAGTCCATTGGCTGCCTCATTTTGAGCATTCTGCAACCGACCCCAACCTTCTTCGAGCTGTTGTCGGTCTTGCTCCATTTGCTCCTTCAGTTGGAGAATTTGGGTGCGAGTTGCCTCAAACTCCTGACGTTGCTGTTCAATTTTCTGAGATTCAGCTTCCCACTCCTGAATTTCCTCTGCTCGGGCTTCCATATCTACCTCACGTCGGGTTAACTCCTGACTTTGGTAAATTAATGATTGTTTCCACCCTTCAATTTCTTCCTCTTGCGTTTTGAACTTCTCCCGCATTCGGGAAAAACTCTTCAAAATAACAACTAATTGTCGAGTCGCATCTTGGATGCTTTTGAACTGTTGGTTGCCATCCATCTCAACCAAGACAAGCACGCCAGCATTGTAGTCATTGGCTGCATCGGCTTGAAGCAGCTCTTCACCAGAAATTGGGCTCCAATTGTGCTCAGATTGTTTTTGGGCTAAGAGCTTCAGTTCCGTCTTCGCGCCCATAAAGCCTGTTTTCTTGTGTACTTCGGCAAGGTACAGCACACTCATCACCCTCTTTCTTTACTTGCATCTGAGCTTGGTCAAAGTTAAAGTTCAGCCGATTTCTCCGCCAATGATTGAATCGACTTCATTCGTACCTACTGTTCAGTATAAAAGCTAAGCTCTTATTCTAATGTGATTGTTCAGCCATTCAGCATTTCTTTCCCTCAAGATTAGCTAACTTCAATCATTTAGCCAATCTTAATCGATAAAAGTTTAGCTCTAAAGTCACAGCTAAACGGGAAACAGTAGCATCCCAAATCAATGGTTCCCAAAAGACTGGACCTTCTTTGCATGCAAACTCCAAGACCTTGGTATTACCGGGTATAGATATCGTTTTCACACAAAACAATCGTTGTCTTGACAAATTGCATGATCAGAGAGGGTATCCTAAGTTCGCAGGGGATTTGCTCGCAGGGGTGACTTGTGAGCCATATCATCAGCAATCTCACAATAAAACAGACTAGGCTCTTCTTCCTAATGCCTCAATTAGGTTGGTGATGCCTTGACCTATGCGGTTGATGCTCTATGCGTGAGTAGCCTCAGCACAAGATGTTAGGTAGCGATAAATGCAAAAAGTCTTAGTAGTTGATGACAGTATTACACAGCGGCAACTGATGAGCAACGCCCTTGAAGACATTGGGCTAACCGTTTTGATTGCTACAGATGGAGTAGAAGCGCTGGAACAAATCCAATCAACACAACCTGATATTGTGGTCCTAGATATTGTCATGCCTCGTAAAAATGGTTATGAGGTCTGTCGTGAAATAAAGTCTAACCCAACAACTCAAAATGTACCAGTTGTAATTTGTTCCTCAAAAACAGAAGAATTTGATCGGTATTGGGGGATGAAACAAGGGGCAGATGCATATCTGACCAAACCGATACAACCACGAGAATTACTAGTCACAGTTAGGCAATTACTAGAAGGTTAAGTCCTTATGGTCAGTCATCAAAATATTGTTGTAGAGACAACAGACTCAGATCAACTCTCTGGACTCCGGGAACTCAGCAATCCCGAGGGAGATCTGTTCCTGCGCTTTTATATCGAGTCCGGTCAAGAATTTGCGTTGCCAGCTCAAGGCATTCGGGAAGTCTTAGCCCTAGCGCCAGATCAAATTACCCCCATCCCCAATGTTTCCCCGGTTCTAATGGGCGTACTGAATTTGAGAGGGCAAGTCGTTTGGGTAACAGATATTGGCCAATTTTTAGGACACACTAAACCTTTAGACACGGACTGTCAAGAAATATCGATTATCGCCATTGAGTCGAATGAGATTATCGTCGGCCTAGCAGTGGACAAAGTGATGGATATGGACTGGCTGGATGCTGAGAAATTAAGCCCATCTCTAAGTGCATCCGATAATATGGCCCCGTTCCTGAGAGGAGAATGGGCGCTCAGCACGAATCAATTTTTGAGGTTGCTAGACCCTGAAGCAATTCTCAGATCTGCGAGATGGGCGAGTTAATTCAATGAGGGAATTGGGGTATAGGTAAATTGGGTTTAATTCCGCTTGAACCCATCCATAAAAGCCCTTAGCTTTAGTTATTGTTAGTGGTTTAATGCATTTCAGATGGTATAGCGTTTTCTCTGACGAACACCCGTAAATTTCTTCGCTTCAGTAAGCATTTCGATTTATCCAGTGGCAGGAGCAGGCAGATGTCATTAAGTACTCAGTATACTCAGGACTATCAACAAGCAGTTAGTGACTACATGAAAGGGCACTATCAAGAAGCTGCTGAAACAACGGATCATCTCGTCAACGAGTATCCTGACGATCCCAACCTGCGGTTATTACGAGGCCATATCTATAGTTGCCTACAGCAGTATGAAATTGCTAATCAGCAATACAAGTCTGTGTTGGAGTTAACCCATGACCCCGAACTGCTCGACTGCGCCAGAAATAGTCTAGCTGATGCAACCCGGTACTTAGAATCTGGCTATAGCTATTCTGAATCAGCCTCTGCCATGAATAGCACAAATGCTGCCTTGACAACAACTCATAGCACCGAAATCGACAGTGATGCTCAGCCCTTTTTTACCGCCCAAACTAACATGAAGAGTGATGCGCCAACGGCAGAAGAAAATCCTTTTGTCGTTGAGACGAACCCCTTAGATGATTATGTATCCGCTCCTTTGGTGACTGAAAACCCTAACAGTCAACCATTGGCCTCGGATAGTTTTGCTGATGGAGAAGACGATACGTTACTCATGCATAAAAAACACTCAACATCCGACTCAGATCATTCAGCTCCACAACACGATCATGTCACTGATTCAGAGCGTGATGCGATGCCAGAGCATTCCCAACTCGCTCATGATGAGGATGGGGCAATTGATTCCTTTGAAGTAAGCGCTAATTCTCTGGACGAACCTTTTGATCAGGCTGGAGAACATGCGATGTCATCGATCGACTTTGATCTAGCCGATTCAGTTGATCAAACCGAATTCCCGATGTCTGGTATTGATTTATCTGAAGAGCTGTCCATGGATGGCTTTGATAATCAAGGTGATCTAAATATTTTTGATCCAGCGACCGACTATGAGTTGGATGATCCCAGTTTGCTGAATGTCGCTGAAGACGAATTGGATTTAATCGGTGATACGGGCTTGATCAACGTGCCTGAGAATGCTCAGGGGCTGGCGATAGACGACATCAACCAATCGGCTGACTTGTCAATGTCATCCCAATCTGGCTTTTTAGATGAGCGAGAGGGCGGAACCCTATTCGCTGATGGTGGCTCCTCTTCTCTCGCCAAACGGTCAGGTGGACTATTCTCTCCCTTCACCAATGCTTCTCTGCAGCAAAAGCAAATCATTATGTCAACGACGGCGGGAGCAGTGTCTGCCCTAGCTGTCCTGGGTGCAGGTCAATTAAGTTCTCAGTCCTTAGCTACAACGGGTGCAGGAGCAGTGGCGGCCGGTTTGGCAGGTGGTGTCACTACCTTAGCGCTGGGTCAAATTATGACGCGCCAAATCAAAGCTTCCACGAACGATTTGCAAACCCAACTGACTGCTGTTGCCCAAGGTGACTGGAGTGTAAGAGCAACCGAATTCTCCAAGGATGAATTTGGGCAACTCGCCAACAGTTTTAACCAGATGACTCGCTTTATTGAATCCACCACTGCGGAGGTTCAGCGCAAAGCAGAGGAGCAAGAAAAAGCCAAGGAAGACCTTCAAAGACAGGTTATCCGTTTACTGGATGACGTCGAAGGGGCGGCTCGAGGTGACCTAACGGTTCAGGCAGAAGTCACAGCCGATATTTTAGGAGCGGTTGCTGACTCCTTTAACCTCACCATTTATAATCTGCAAAAGATTGTTAAACAGGTTAAAGTTGCCGCTCAAGAAGTGAATAAAGGAGCGGCTGAAAACGAAGAATTTGCTCGGGGTCTCTCTTCTGATGCATTGCGTCAGGCCGAGGAACTAGCGGTATCCCTCAACTCTGTGCAAATGATGACATCTTCTATTCAGCAAGTGGCGGACAGTGCGCGATCGGCTGACCAAGTGGCTCAAAAGGCGACAGAGGCAGCGCAAAAAGGCGGGGAATCTGTCGAAAGAACGGTAGCTGGTATTCTCCAAATTCGAGAAACAGTGGCTGAAAGTACCCGCAAGGTGAAGCGGCTTGCTGAATCTTCTCAGGAGATTTCGAAGATAGTGGGTTTGATTTCGCAAATTGCGTCACGGACCAATCTGCTTGCACTGAACGCCAGTATTGAGGCAGCTCGAGCGGGCGAATCGGGTCGTGGTTTTGCCGTGGTTGCCGATGAAGTCCGCCAGTTGGCGGATCGGGCTGCTAAATCGTCCAAGGAAATTGAGCAAATTGTTTTGCAAATTCAAGGTGAGACAAGCTCGGTAATGATGGCGATGGAAGAAGGGACCCAACAGGTGATTGAAGGAACGCAACGGGCTGAACAAGCAAAGCGTTCGTTGGATGACATTATCCAGGTATCGTCTCAAATTAATCAACTGGTGGGTTCTATCACTAAAGCGACGGCAGAACAAACTGAAACATCTCGCTATGTGTCACAGGTGATGCAATCCGTTGAATTGACCGCCCAAGAAACCTCGCAAGAAGCCCAAAGAGTGTCAGATTCCCTGAGAAATATGGTGAGTGTGGCCAGCGAACTGCAATCCTCTGTGGAGCGGTTCAGAGTAGAAGGCACTGAATTTTAAGACCAGAGAGCCCCCTTCTCAATCATCATCATTTTGACTTATTTACTTACAGAATCCTAAGGGAGATGGTAATGCAGCCAGAACAGCAGCGGATTATGGTCTACTTTATTGAGGAAGCGAAAGAGCACCTCAATACAATCGAGCATGGTTTG
>NZ_JANQOP010000271.1 GCF_028285745.1 Acaryochloris sp. IP29b_bin.137
TGGGTCTTGGGGTGACCACATAGAAGACATTGCATCAGGGAATAGGATAACTCAACTCCCTATAGGTTTAACAAACCCACACTTTTTTGATGCACGACCAAAATCTTACCTTTGTTGAGATTGTAAATACCAAGTCACAGTAGCCAATAATCCCTGCTCAAGCGTAAAAGGAGGTTGCCAGTCCAACATCTTACGAATTTTCCCACTATCGGTAGAAAATGAACTGAGTAGCCGATCTACTTGAGATGTTCTTCCGGTACAGTACCCTAAAACTTTTAACCATGATAGCGGCAAGGGAAACAAAGGTGTTGGGCGATTTAGGGCCAAGCCGGTGCGGTTCAGTAAGTCCGATGTCGATATATCTTCACCATCGCTCACGATAAAAATCTGATTTGCGGCAGATGGATGTGTTACGCATGTCAAAATGGCATCAATGAGATTGCCAACAAAAAGTAAGCTGCGGCAATTGTTCACTTGAGCTAAAGGTAAAGGTATACCAGCTTGTACTGCCTTTAACAGTTGCAAGAAGTTGGCTTTAACGCCAGGGCCATATACTAAAGGCGGTCTCAAGATAACAACTTCTAAATCAGTATTATCAGCAATTACGCTTAACAACCTTTCGGCTTGTTGTTTACTGTATCCATAGGGATCATCAGGGGTTAGGGGATCTAACTCATTAAAAGAGTGTTGTTCTGTCGATGTGCTGCCAAAAACCTTAATAGAACTTAGGTAGATAAAGCGCTTAACCTTTGCCTTAACAGCAGCTTTTGCAAGCTCTGCTGTAGCAAACGTATTCAATTCGAGAAAAGCAGGCAAAGAATCAGCAAATGTCTCCGTCTTTTGATGAACGCGAGCCGCAAGATGAATGACACAATCTATCTGCGACAAAATGTCTGTGCGTTGAACTAAGTCAAATAAAGAGTGAATAACGAGGGGCTTAACATGACTGGGGCAAGCAGAGATAGCATCTTCAGATCTAACAGCAGCCAATACTAATGTATTGGCTGGCCATGTTGCTTGGCAGAGTGCTGAGCCAACAAACCCATTAGCACCCGTGATAAGAATATTCATTTAGGCCTGCGGATAAGCTGAAAGACTTTGGTAAAGTACTTCGACCACACCTTTAGGATTGTTGTATCAATATCATTTTCTGCACAACCTCGGATAATCTCTTGATTCAGAATCCAGTTACTTTTCCAATTGAGAGTACTCACTCCACCAGTTCTCATTTTTACCATGACTTTGGGGATGTATTTGTAAGAAATCTTATGTTTTGCTAAAAAACGAATCATTAACTCATAGTCTGCTGCTATCTTGTAGTCTATTTGAAAAAGACCATAGCGTTCATAAGCTTGCCGCTTGATAAACACGGTAGGATGGGCTGGCATCCAGCCGTAAGCGAATAATTTAGGATGAAAATTAGCTGAACGATAGTAACGGACAATTTGGTTTAAATTATTAGGCCTGACATAGACTAAGTCGCCAAAAACGCAATCGACTTTTTCTTTTTCAAATGTTTCTATAATATCTAAAATAACATCTTTATTGGCATAAATATCATCGGCATTCAAAATACCAATAATATCACCTTTTGCCAGCCTGATTCCTTTGTTCATCGCATCATAAATACCTTGATCAGGCTCAGATATAAAAATGCTTTTTTGATTTAAGAATGGCTTTACTATTTTGGCCGTATCATCGTCTGAGTTGTTATCAATGATGATATGTTCAAAATTGGTATATGTTTGCATGTAGATTGTTTTAATAGTGTCTTGAATAGTGTCGGCACTATTGTAAGAAACAGTAATAATTGAGACCTTCATATATGAACTTGACGCTATGCATTTGCAATATTAACCTGACTATACTACGAACGACTTGTGGCTTAGAATTGCAAATTAAATAAACTGTAATTCTGGTTCAGCATTACCCTAAAACCAGTTACCCTATCGGCTGTTTGGGTCGGGATTGGAAGATGGCACGACAGGCATAACCGCAGGAGATTCTACTTTCACCACTGCTCCTAATGCATCGGTACGGTATGTCCAGGTCTGCGATCCATTGGAGACTTGTACTTGCCACCCTTCGACTAGGGCCATTGTGCATAAAATATCAGGCGAAGCTAGTCCCAGACAGCCATCTGGCCAAGTTCGTTTTTGAGCTTGAATGATTTGAAAACGATCTTTGGCATCGCCCGTCTGTTGGGAAATATCTTGCAAGACGGCCTGTTGAATCGCATCCGGTAAGGCAATGGGTTGAGGCGGTTGTGCAGACTGCACGACCCCTTGAGCGATCCAGAAAATATGACTTCCTGACTGGGGAAACACTATTGGATGCGTGGCAAAAGAGAGTGCTGCTGAAGGAAATAGGCTGAAGAGGCCAATTATCAGGCTTAAGCCGCAGGGATATAGCATATTCATGGCGTTGTCTACCGTGAAGGTTCACAGGGTTCCGTGGATCGTTGGCATCCACTGGAGCGAATGCTTCAGCGCTATCGGAAGCCATTTGATCTCTTTTGTATACTAATTGAATGAGAAAGGCCTCAGTCTTAAACGCACATCTTCAGGTTTGTGTCCTTTAGTCCTAAGGTATTTGGGTCTGAAATGCTGAGTTGTGAAGGCCATGTCTCAATCGTTATCCATCTTTTGTCAGTGAGCGGTCAGTCTCTTGAGTTACGCAATTGATTTTGGTACCAGCAATACCGTTGTTGCTCGTTGGAACCCGGTTACGGAGCAATCTGAAATCCTTAATCTGCCCGGTTTGAGCTATCAGACGGCCCAAAATCCTGACCTTATCCCTAGTCTGCTCTATGTGGAGCAGGCGGCTGAAAATAAAGTATGTGTTGGGCAGCAGGTGCGAGATCGCGGCCTCGATATCCAAAACGATCCCCGTTTTTTCCGCAGTTTCAAGCGGGGTATTGGTTCCAAGGTCCAAGGGTTTTTGCCTGAACTGGATGGCCAAACGGTTCAGTTTGAGCAGGTGGGGCAGTGGTTTTTACAGACGATTCTCCAGCAGCTCCAAACCACCTATCCCGATGTCAAGGACTCTCTAGTGCTCACCGTTCCCGTCGATAGCTTCGAAACCTATCGCCATTGGCTGGGGCAAGTCTGCCAAGATCTGCAGGTTGATCAGGTTCGCATGATTGATGAACCCACTGCAGCGGCATTAGGCTATGGTAAAGCCGAGCAAGATGTCCTGCTCGTGGTTGATTTTGGCGGTGGCACCTTCGATCTCTCGCTGGTCCAGCTCAATCCCTCGCAGCAGAAAACCCAGCCTTTGGGTTTTATCCTTAAGTGGGGAGATAAAAATCTAGCAGATACCTCGAAACAACGACCTCAGTCGGCCCGTGTGCTCGCCAAAGCTGGGCAGAATTTGGGAGGAACGGATATTGATCATTGGCTGGTGGATCACTTTGCTAAAACCCAACAACTCGCCATAACACCCCTGACCACCCGCTTAGCAGAGCGGCTCAAAATTCAGCTCTCGATGCAGCCCAAGGCCACCGAGGTTTATTTTAATGAGGAAACCTTTGATAGTTATGAACTGGCGCTAGACCGAGGGCAATTTGAGCAGATTCTTAAGGAGCATCAATTTTTTGATCGATTGGATGACAGTATGACCCAGGTCCTCCAGCAAGCTCGCCGTCAAGGTCTAGAGGTCGCAGATATTAAAGCCGTTTTGCTTGTGGGGGGGACCAGCCAGATTCCTGCGGTGCAAACCTGGGTCCAGCAGTATTTTGATGACAGCCACATTTGCAGCAGCCGTCCCTTTGAAGCCATTGCTCAAGGAGCTTTACAAGTGGCTCAAGGCTTAGAGGTGAAAGATTTTCTGTACCATAGCTATGGCATTCGCTACTGGGACCGCCGCCAACAGGCCCATCGTTGGCATCCAATCATACCCGCAGGTTTACCCTATCCCATGGAGGAACCCATTGAGCTGACTCTAGGCGCTTCTACCGATGCTCAGCCCAGTATTGAATTGATTTTAGGAGAATTGGGCAATACCAACAGTGGCACGGAAGTCTTTTTCGATGGTGATCGCTTGGTGACTCGGCCATTACCCGAAGTCCAGACCCTGGTTCAGCCCCTCAATGATCGGGATGGGTCAAGAAAAGTGGCGAAGTTAGCGCCGCCTGGGTATCCGGGGAGCGATCGCATCAAAGTTCAGTTTTGGGTCGATGGTCAACGCACCCTGCGGATCAGTGTAGAAGATCTGTTAACCCAAGATACATTGCTCAAAAACCAAGTGGTCGCTCAGCTAGGCTAAACCATCCAATGCCCCAGGGGGGGTGATAACTCCGAGGAGTTCCCCTGAGGCAATTTCATCCTAGCTTTCGGAGCCTCACACTACCTGAGTGTCAATACGGAATGGCAATCTCAATTGCCATCAGCGTGTCAGTAAAAATAAGCAAATAAAATGCCCCCGACTGGGGGCTAGTTTGTTGGAATGCACGTATATGGTGATGACAACCCATACGCGCTAGTGAGGTTTAAAGGGTTTGCTTATCTCTGCAGTTAAAGTAACAACCAATGGTGAAGATGCCGTGAATAAGTTGTTCTTTTCCCCATTTTCAGGAATTGGTTACAAAATACCCCTTAGTCCACACCAAGCGACAAAGGGGCAAAGGAGACGCAAGTTTTCGTTCATATGCCCTTAGCGTTCCCAAGTTTTTTGAGGGTTTAACATCTTTGCAACGAGGGAAAACTACATCAGTTGCGCCAACTCAATCCCGAGCCATTGGCTAAAGTTTTGTTTCTGCAGACTAGTGGGCTCAGGCACGGGCTTAACCGTGTAGGACTTTGGTACAGGCGCACCCAGGGTGAGCGAATGGGTGGCCAGTTGATCATCGTGAAACACGGTTATTGAGACTGAGTCCCCTGCTTGATAGTCTTGCAAACGTTGCTCAAGCTGATCCGGCTGAACCCGAAAACCATCCAAGGCCAACCACTCATCACCGGGCTTTAAACCAGCCTTCTGGGCGGGTGAGGCAATATCTACAAATTTGATGATGGTTTTTCCAGCTGGGTTGTGGATGGTTAAACCATGGTAAGGCAACGGATGTTTCCCAAACTCAGCAACCACGGTCAAGCCAAAGGGATTTAAGAACTCCTCGTAAGGCAATTCTACGGTTCCATCTAAATAATTCTGCCAAAACGGACTGAGGTCCATCTCGGCAATCGACTCAATGACCTCAAGGAGCTGGTCTCGGGTATAGCCCAAATTCTCTTGACCATAGGTTTGCCAAAGACGCAGCATCACATCATCTAGAGAACACTGGTTCTGATGCTGTTGGCGGATCTGTAAGTCGAGGAGGAGAGCGACGATTTCTCCTTTGAGGTAATAGGAGACCTGGCAGTTTCGGGTATTGGCGTGGGGGCGATAGAGTTTAATCCAAGTATCAAAACTAGACTCTGTTAAGGACTGGGTGTGTCGCCCTGGAATGGCTTGGAGGCGGGTAATGGACTCTGACAGCAGCTTCAGATAGAATTTGGCGTCATAAATCCCTGCTCGGTACGGCAGAATCAGATCATAAAAGCTGGTGACGCCCTCGCAGAACCAAAGGGCATCCGTGTAGTTTTCCTGGTCATAGTCAAAGGGATGAAGGGCTTGGGGGCGAATCCGCTTGACATTCCAAAGATGAAAAAACTCATGGGCAACCAATCCCATAAAACGGTTATAAGCGTCAGGTTTACGAAAGCCAAAGCGGGAATAGAGTAAGGAGCAGCAGTTGTGGTGCTCAAGCCCCCCGTAACCATTGGCCGACACATGCAGTAGGAAAAAATATCGGTCGTAGGGTAATCCTCCAAAGAGGTTAGCCTCGACTGCAATGATTTTCTGAGTGTCTGCGATAATCTTGTCTACGTCGTAATTTCCGGCTCCCCAAATGGCCAGTTGGTGGGGTTTACCCAAAGCGTCAAACTCATGCACTTGATGGGTACCGATCTCAAACGGGCTATCAACCAGGGTGTCAAAATTTTTGGCTAGGAAGGTGAGGGGTTGATCCGGCAAGGGATCTAAGGCGGTTGTGACTTGCCAGGTTGGATCTGGCGGGTGGATGGTGAGAGCGATCTCATCTTGTTCTCTTCCGGGGATGTAGAAAAACATGGCCCCTGGATTAAAGTAGCCATGACTGGCATCTAAATGATTGGTGCGTACCGTCAGCTCATGGGCATAAATGCGATACTGAATCCTGACTGCATGGGTATTACGCGTATAAACCTGCCAGTGATTTTTGCTAATTTTTTGCCATTTTAAAGTGTGCCCTTGGACATCTACTGCAGAAAAATCTTGCAAATGTTTCGCATATTCTCGAACGAGATACGACCCCGGTGTCCAGACAGGCAACTTTAAATCGAGGGAAGAGAGATCTTCGACTGCATAATCGAGCGTAACTTCGAATAAATGAGAGGCAGGATCAGGCATCGCCACTTCATACTGAAGTCTTGGGGGATGGGGAGCATTTATCAGATATGTCGATTCCATTCCTTCAGTCATAGGCTTCACTCCTGACATTGATCTATTTCAGTGTATCGATTTGAAGCAAGATAACTGGCTTAGAGAATCATGGTTTGCAAGTGACGGAAAAATACGAGATCGGGCCTGATTGGGGAATGCTAAGAGAAGTTGGACCTGCCAACACGGCAAGGGTTTAGGGCATGTAGCGTGGGAATGCTCCTTGTCTTCCACTTTTGAGTGTCATTTTCTTTTATGGGCTTGAACAGATGAGCATTCGTGAATTTGTATTTCTGATCTTTATTGGTATCATTGCTGGTCTCGTTCTTCCAGAGCTGAACCTTTCACTCCCCCTGCTCCATCTTTTTGCTTTTTATGTTTGTCTATATCTTGATATCTATATCCATGAATTTGGTCATGCACTTGCAGGAATGAGTGTTGGCTTTCCCATCCGAAAAATTAGCATAGGCACTGGAAAACCAATTTTAAAAACAAAAATTGGCCAAATGTTGTTCATCATCACTGATGGTTTGGGGGGTGGACTGACCTATATGGGTGAGGTTCCCAGAAAATATCTCAAGCCTAAGTATATGGTGTTTATTTTAGGTGGGGTACTCGCCCAAGCAATTGTAGTGGGTCTTGTGCTCCTTTATCTTAAGGTGACCGGCAACGCCATTTATACGCTTAATCGGATGACCCTTGCCCATGTTTTTCTATACTCGAATATCTTGCTAATTATTGGTAATTTAATACCGTATAATGCCAATCTGGGTGGCATGAGTTATCCCAGTGATGGTATGCAGCTTCTGCGGACTCCCTTTGCCCAAGAGAAGGATATTCAAGATATTCTGGCAACGGGCAAAATTCTGGAGGGGTATGAGTTATATGAGGCGAAAAAGTATTCTGAAGCAGAATCTATTTTTCGCCAATGTGTTACGTCTTTCCCTGACTCTTTGGTTGCCCTGATTAACCTAGGGGCCTCATTAATAAAGCAAATGAAATTAGTTGATGCCCAATCAGTGCTAGAAGAAGCGGTTGCACGTCACCCTAAAAGCCCCTATTTATTTTTGCTGAACAACAATCTGGCTTGGACCTTTTTCCTACAATTAACCCCTCACTCTTTGCAGCAGGCTGACACCTATTCAATCCAGGCGTATCAACAGAATTCAGCATTACCTGTTGTTTTAAACACAAGAGGGTGTGTGTTGATTGAGCAGGGTCAACTAGAGGAAGGAATTCAATTGTTAACCCGGTTTACCAAATTAAGACGTCCCATCAATGATAAAACCAATCCTGCCGCAGGCTTCATTTATCTCGCCTATGGTTATTTTCTCAACAATGATCGGGAACGGTCGTATCAATATCTTACAAAGGTAGAAGCTATCGAACAGGATTTAGCGCCAGATTATCAGGTACTTCTCCAGCATGCCATCTTGAAAACTGATAATTTTGGCAGAGAGCTGTAGGGACTGGTCAAGACTGATGGCCCTGGTTAATGGGGCGGAGTAGAGCGGTATGATAAAAGCCTTATTCCCGTGCTGATCGCTGTTATAAGAAGGAGAGCAGTTATGAACGTACTTCTGCGTCGCGTTGTGCCTGTCTTCATCCTGGTTTGGGTGCTGAGTGTTATGTCTAGCTTGAACGAGGTTGCGATCGCAGCAACCAATTTAGCGAAACAGCCTGCAGTTGATGTGTACGTTGCCTTAGGTAATGAAGCAGGGGAACTCAAATTTTTCCCGTCTGATCTTCAATTTGAACCCGGGCATCGTTATAACCTGCATCTGAGTAATCCAAGCAGCCAAAAGCATTACTTTACGGCCAAAGACTTTGCCGATGGAATTTGGTCCCAAAAGGTAGATGCTGGGAATGTAGAAATTAAAGGCGCTATTCATGAATTGGAGCTTTGGGGATGACAAGGGTTTCACAATGTGTTCTGAATCAGTGATAGCGCCCTCATGCCTCTCTGGTAATTGAGTCGTTTATGGGGTTTCAGTTGC
>NZ_JANQOP010000017.1 GCF_028285745.1 Acaryochloris sp. IP29b_bin.137
GTTGTTGCATGAATCGATCTTTGCTGGGAGGCGGTTTCAGCGATCCAGATTGTCCAAAATGGATAAAAATCGAAGATTCTCCCCAACTCTAAGCTCTGAAACCAAGACTATGAGTGGCTTTATTTATGCAACAACGCCCTACTGGGTTCCTGTTTTGGGCACTCAAGTCAAAGTTATTCCCCTACATCCCGAATATCATGAATATTCCACGTTACTTTGCCTAAAGCCGTATATTGGGTGCCTTCAAAGTCGTTGCGGACTGCCGCTAATGCCAATGGGTTGATTAGATAAATAAAAGGCAAATACTCCTGGGTGATCTGTTGAGTTTTGGCATAAATAGCTTTCCGTTTGACCTCATCTAGTTCCTGGGCTCCTTCGATATAGAGATCGGCAATCTCCTGCTCCCAATCACTGACAGTAAAGCCTTGAATCGGTTCACTGGGCGGCTGAGGCTTCTGATTAAACATATGCAATCCCCCTTCTGTGGACCAGACATTCGCGCCAGAATTAGGCTCTAAGCCGCCAGTTAATCCCAACAAGGCGCAATCCCAATCAAGTGAGTCATCTAACTTATCCACCATCGTGTTGAAGGCGATGGGAGTATAGTCCACCTTCATGCCAATTTTGGCTAAGTCCTGCTTAATCTGGGCACCTAAGGTGCTACCTGCGGGTGCCATCAGCGTAAATCGGACTTTATTGCCCTGATCATCCAAAAGTTGTCTTTGTTTATTCGTTTTAAATCCAGCCTCTTTGAGTAACTGTTTGGATTTCTGTGGGTCATAGTCGTATACCTTTAGCCCCTCCTCTGGAGGCAGGTAGTATGGGCTTTGGACAGAGATGGGGGAATTTTGGGTTAAGCCTAAGCCTTGGTAAGTATTGGCTAGAATCCTTTCTCGGTCAATGGCATAGGCCACTGCTTGCCGAAATTTAACGTTATTGAACCAACGGGATTTGATCGGGTTGACCAAGGGCTTATTATTTCGGCGTCCCCGATTGAGATTAAAGAAAACGAAGGTTGTGCCAAAATCGGGTCCGCCTTCATAGATGGTAAAGTTGCCAGACTTTTCTTCCCGCTTCAGCAGGGAAAACGTACTGGCCCGCACACCTACAGAATCTAAGCCTCCCGTGCGGAATTGCAGCAGGGCCGTATCGGGCGATTCTACGATCTTCCAGATAATGCGCTCAATATTACCGTTGGCCTGGCCAGGAGTTTGATAGCGCCAGTAGAACGGGTTGCGTCGAAACACGACCCGTTGATTGGTTTCATAGCGTTCCAGTTGGTAAGGACCATTGACAATAATTTCGCTGGGATCTGTATCCACGCCCCAAGCAGAGATAAACTGCGGATTGCCCTTGCGATCAGGGGTATCTACCAGTGTCTTAAGGGCATGGGCAGGCAGAATACTGATCGCGCCAGCCGTTCGTAGGAACGGGGCAAAGGGTTCAGGGATAGAAAACTCTACTCGTCGGTCATCTAGTTTCCTGACCTTGGGCAATGCCCGATTTTTACCGACCCTAAGAATATCGCGAGTATCCGTGGGAATGGCTTCATTCAGATAGACATCGTTATAGGAAAAAACAACGTCGTCTACCGTCAAAGGTTCTCCGTCCGACCATTTCAGGTTCGGTCGGAGGGTAAAGATAATCTTGAGTCGATCGGCAGAGAATTCCCAAGATTCCGCCAGGGCAGGCTCAATCTCACCGGTAAGACCATTCTGGGTCGTTAACCCTTCATAAATTAGGCCAAAGACATTGTTGGCTTCCTTACTTTGGGTGGCGTTAAAGGTCTTGGGTGCACTCAGCAAGACATCGACATACTGGGGGACGCGTGCCGTTTGGGTTTTGAATTGGGATAGGCTACAACCGGGCAGTGCGATCGCAACCACCAATACCAAACTCCAAGCCACCCATCGACGCAGAAAAGACATACGGTTCACAGCCCACGTTTAACGCTGAATTTGATGGTAGCGTACAAGTCTGCCGGAATTGCCGAGTGAGTTTTAAGTCGGGTCAGCAGCAGGGGTACTTTCTGTACTCACAGGCAAGACAGGGGGCTGGATATAATCCGCCGGGGGTTCTCCAGTCAGGGATTCGAGGAAAGCAACGATATCTCCTGCTTCCGCATTGGAAAGCGCTTTACCCAACTGAGTGTCAGCCATTTGTACCACGGCAGCTTTTAGGGATTTGACAGAGCCATCATGGAAATAGGGGCCGGTTTTCGCCACATTCCGCAGGGATGGCACCTTAAACAGCATCCGGTCGTCTTCATCTCTCGTGACTTTGTAGCGTCCTGGATCATCTTGATTGGGCCAAGGATTCACTCGACCGGCTTTTTGATAGGTATTACCGCCAAAATAGGTGCCGTTATGGCATTGGGCACAACCTGCCTCTACGAAGGTAGCTAGCCCCCGCTTTTGTTTGGCGTTTAAGGCCGTCTGGTCGCCTGCAAAGTAGCGATCAAAGGGAGCAGGGGTAACCAGTCCCCGCTCAAAAGCACCAATGGCTTGACCGAGGTGATCGTAGGTGACGGGCTGTTTATCTTGGGGGAAGGCTTCAGCAAAAGCGTCAACATATTCCGGCATGGAGTTGAGGACCTTGAGCACCTGGGCCTCGGACGGCATCGCCATCTCCACCGGGTTAAGAATGGGGCCTTTCGCCTGAGCTTCTACATCGGCAGCCCGACCATCCCAAAACTGAGCCACATGAGAAGCGGCATTGTAAACCGAGGGAGAGTTGCGTCCCCCGAGTTGTCCCTTATGACCAGGGGAAAAAGGTTGGTTATCGACGCCATAGTGGTCGAGCTGATGACAGCTATTGCAAGAAATATCCTGATTTTTGCTGAGGCGCTTATCAAAGTAGAGGCTGCGGCCTAAGTTCACAAGTTCAGGATCGGCAGGCTGTTGCTGAGGGTAGAAATTCTCGGGCAAAGGGGGGCCAAAGAGTGCGAGGTTGGGAGCTTCATCTGCAACTGCAATTTCCGATCCGCGGAGGAACATCAGCAGGGTCGCTGCCAGTACCACCCAAAACACAATAAATCGCTGAATTTTATCGTGGCTGCCGTGATGCCATTGCAAAGTCATGGGTCACCTCTCCTCTCTAGAATGCTCTGGGTCGCGAGCTGCGCTCCATCCAAATTTTATGAGTTCACCAAAAGTGAATGACGACCCGTAAGAAAACGTGATGGCTCCATGACGTTTTGGCACAAAACCATACATAGCTTCGAATTTTGCAAGAAAAGGTTGAACTAAGGAATCAAGTCTTCAATATCGATGGGAATATCATCAATGGGCAGATCCTTAATGGGACTGTCGCCATCGAGTTTGAAGGGCAAGCCATCTTGAGGAATTTTTTCGAGTAAAGCAGTAGTGACGGCATTTGCGATCGCAACTGACAATTTCCCCTCGGCATTCTGAGACGTCACATCCGTCAGCTCAATATCATCAATATTGAGATCTTCTTCTAAATCAACAATGGCATTCACCTTAATTGAGGCTTTGATATTGCGAATACTTAGACGGCCAATCTTGACCACCTTCTCATTGCCGCTGCTTTCGGGCTGCTCCTTTTCCTGCAGGGTATCAACCACTTTCACCAAATTATTGTCGGGAATCTGTTGCTCGACCTTCAGATCCAGACCATTGACGGTTAGGGCCTCAAGTTCTACCTGATCTTGCCAAAGATTAGAGAGCTGAAAATCTAAATTCAAATTTTGGACTTTGATCAAGTGCGGGGTGGAAAAGCCCTGAGGGTTTTTCAGGGTAATGGCTTTTATGGTCAAATCTCCCGCAAAAGGTTGGAAATTCAGTCCCTCCACATCCGTACTCACGCCCGTCGTGTCTTGGATAGCCCCCTCTAGGGCCGACTCAATGATGGCATTGCGACTGAACCAGCCAATTCCCAATGCGAGAACTGCGATCGCAACCCCACCACCCAAAATCTTTAAAGCACGCTTCGCCATAACCACCACCGTAAACTGCCGCGCTAGCACGGCAGTTCCAGCTTATCCCACAAAAATCCAGCTTGGGAAACTAGCTGTTGGATTCGTTGATGGCGGTCCATTCCGTGTGGAACGTTCCTTCTTTGTCAATCCGCTGATAGGTATGAGCACCAAAGAAATCGCGCTGGGCCTGAGTTAGGTTTTGGGGCAAGCGATCGCGGCGGTAGCTATCAAAGTAATCCAAAGAGGCACTAAAGGCCGGGACTGGAATTCCCAACTGAGCTGCCGTAGCCATCACTTCTCGCCAGGCATCCTGACGGTCCAAAATGGTCTGCCGAAACTCGGGAGCAAGCAACAGATTGGCCAAGGCTGGATCGTCAGCAAAGGCCGATTTAATTTTGTCCAAGAAGCCCGCCCGAATAATACAGCCGCCTTTCCAAATCCGGGAAATTTCACTTAAATTCAAATTGAACTTGAACTCCCGTGAAGCCGCACTCATCAAGGCCATACCCTGAGCATAGGAGCAAATCTTAGAGCAATACAGAGCATCTCGAACTTTGCCGATAAAAGCTTGCTTGTCGCCACTAAAAGTTGCCGTGGGACCCGTCAGAATTTGAGACGCTTTAACTCGCTCATCTTTGAAAGATGAGGTGATGCGGGCATTGACGGCTGCTGTAATTGTGGGGATAGGCACTCCCAATTCCAAAGCACTCATCACAGTCCAGCGGCCTGTGCCTTTTTGACCTGCCTTATCTAAAATCAGCTCCACTAACGGCTGCTGAGTATCTGGATCGACATAGGTAAAAATTTCAGCCGTAATCTCAATCAAAAAGGAATTCAGCTCATCGGTGGTGTTCCATTCACTAAACACCTCATGCAGTTCTGTATGACTCAACCCTAGAACATTTTTGAGCAGGTCATAAGCTTCGGCGATCAGCTGCATATCGCCATACTCAATGCCGTTATGGACCATTTTGACGTAGTGACCGGCACCCCCTGGGCCAATATAGGTGACACAAGGTCCGTCATCTACCTGAGCGGCAATCTTCGTCAGAATCGGAGACAGGTCTTTATAGGCGGCCTCCGTTCCGCCGGGCATCAGGCTAGGACCGTTGAGGGCACCTTCTTCACCCCCGCTGACGCCCATACCAATAAATCGGAGGCCGACCGCTTCTAATTCTTCTGTGCGTCGCACGGTGTCCCCATACAGGGAGTTGCCGCCGTCAATCAACACATCACCGGGTTCCAGCATCGGCTTGAGCTGTTGAATCACGGCATCCACTGGGGCCCCCGCTTTGACCATGATCAAGATCCGCCGAGGACGTTCGAGGGATGCGACCAGTTCTTCTGGCGTAAACGCGGCGACTACTTGTCGTCCCTGGGCCCGCTCTGCCATAAAGGCATCGGTTTTTGCTCGTGTGCGATTATAAACCGCAATGGGAAAGCCATTTCGCTCAACGTTGAGGGCTAGATTTTCCCCCATGACCGCGAGGCCAATCAGTCCAAATTGTTGCTGGGGCATAAGGAATTTG
>NZ_JANQOP010000020.1 GCF_028285745.1 Acaryochloris sp. IP29b_bin.137
CCCTACTCGCTAAGCGATTCATTATGGCTTCATAAATAAGCGCTGAATCTTATGCTGGGAAAGGGGTTCTAACCACTTCACCAAAAGCTGGGAAGAACCCTACTTGACCGATCGCGACAATTATCGAATTTTGTTCCTACTTTCTACCACCACTGAACTTTGCTGTTGATGATTTCTCACGATAAGCTTCATCGGTGCGAGTAGAAGCTACAAACAAAGTAATAGCAGTTTCGGTAAAGTATCCAAGTGCATGTGTAAGTTCGACACTGCACACACCGACTAACAAAGAGTAGAACGCCTCAGCCTTATTGAACGGTGAATTTTATTGCTCCTAGAAATGCACAAATGAGGGAACCTATCAATAAAATCATGATCGCTTCTGACCACAAAGGCAATGATTCAGCTTGAACCTTTGCATGAACTGGAGTTTGGGCTTTGATTAAGTGAAGAAGCCAGGTAGTAGATTACGAGGGTAGGAGCGAATATCGTAAGAATATACAATACCTGGAACGAGTGCCAAGAATCCCAACTTGAAGCGCTGACGAATATAGTCTCAGTTGAAAATCTGCTGAATCTAGGGAAAATGCTTGTGCATGCCATGGCTGTCCCAATGAAAAGGATAATGAGGCAAAAGCGAAAAATTCTAATCCTACGATTAAGCGCAGCTAGCTCCTCACGGGCAAGATTGTTGGCAAGGCACTCAAGCGCTCGGTCAACAGGCTTTAAAGACATTGGCTATATTGAACTCAATTATTATGGTTTTTACATGGTCTAACGGCTTAGCCATCAGGGGCGGGAGCAAGGATATTTGAAAGAGCAACCGAAGCGCATAAGCCGAGCATCCCTTGTATGGGCAGGCTAGCTGTCTCCAAGCTAGAGTTTTCTCTATCAACGCTACGTTATAAACTTTTTATGCATATCTCCGCCGACAAGCTGATTGTCAATAAAAATCTTGCATCCCATTCTGAAACCAAAATCTACGCTTCCCAGATGGGCACGAATTTGATGTTCTTTCCCATTTACAAATATCTTAGTCTCTAAATCACGTGAGAACAGAAACCAATTCTCATATTGATCAACTGTTTCCCCATCAATCAGTAATTCCTCTCTGCCACGAAGCAAAAGATCCCACCAATTCTTAACGACGATCTGACGACCTTTCCATAAAATCTTCCACTGCTTGGTATATTTTTTCATAAGTATTCATCTAGATATAGGCATCTATAAAATTGTGATTCAGATTCTTTGAGCTAACCGTTAGCTCAAAGAATCTATTTTGGATCTGCTGGCCACAGAAAAATTATCAACTGAAAATGTCCGTTGCAGCCATAGTGCGTGTTATCTGAAAGGGTTCCCAACTAGTGATCATCTTTGAGCAATAGCTAACTGAACTATGGTCATACGACGGCCTGACTTATAACCCCTCTATTTGAAGGCATTGTATGTTAGGTATCGTATAACAACCTCTTCAAGGACGTTATACGCCAAGTGATGCTCAATAGAAGAAAAAACTATTTCAGTCTCTTCAGAGCTTGGATAGATTTTCGATACCCCACTGGGTTCTTTTGCTGCTTAAACAATTTTGCCGCCATCTGAAAATCCTGTTTGGCCAAAGCAAATTTCTTGGTGATGGCATGGAGAATCCCGCGATTGAAATAAGCTCCTCCATTACTTGGCTTTAGGTTAATAGCCTGATCAAAATCTGCGATCGCGTTTGGGTAATCCTTCAAGGCTTTATAGGTATTGCCTCGATTGTTGTATACAGCGGCATACCCAGGGTCAAGCTCTATCACTTTGGCATAGTCGGCTAACGCTTTGGGATATTCTTTAATCACATCGTAGGCATTTCCCCGATTGAAATAACCATCCACATAGTTCTGGTCAAAACGGATGGCTTTGTCAAAATCTGCGATCGCATTTGGATAGTCCTTAAGGGCAAAGTAAATATTGCCTCGATTATTGTAGGCGACGGCATCCCGAGGCTCTAGGGCAATCGCTTGGTCATAATCTGCTAATGCTTGGGGAAACTGTCTCAAGGCATAGTAGGTTAAACCGCGATTGTAATAAGCCTTGAAATCTTTGGCATCAATCGCAATGGCTTTGGTGTAGTCTGCGATCGCATTTTCGTATTCCCTGATCGCCTTATAGCTTGTACCGCGATTGTTATAGGCTTTTCCGTTTCTCGGATTAAAGGCAATGGCTTTGCTATAGTCTGCGATCGCTGGGGAATGTTGTTTTAATCTGGAATATGTAAGCGCTCGATTGTAATAGACCTTTTTGCTGCCATCAGGCTCTAAAGCAATAGCTTCCTCAAAGTCAGCTAAAGCTTGGGAATAATCTTTTAACTTTGAGTAGGCAATCCCGCGGCCATTAAAGGCTTCCTGATACTTAGGATTGAGATTAATCGCTTGATTGAAATCTGTGATTGCCCCCTGATAATCTCCCCGTTTAAATTTATTCCGAGCTTGAAGATACCAATCGTCAGCGGACGAGCCCATATTTTTGGGTTCAGTCCCCTGACTGACAAACCCTAGCTGGGGGGTTACCTTTGCCGCTAACGTTATGAATGTATTGATCGGGATGCCTAGGTTAAACCCAGTCTTGACATATACCGTTTCTGTTTTCTGGACCTGCTGTTCAGCATCGGCTCGACCATGAATCCCAATCAACTTGCCTTGACTATCCAACACGGCTCCCCCACTCATGCCAGGTAACGTGTTGTTGCTGTAGACCAAACCATACCCATCCGCTAAGGGACGCTTGGCATTTGCTGTCACTTCACCTTTAGAAAAGTTCCAAATCGATTCTGTAATGGCTGCCGTTGGCATCGGAAAACCAGATACAAAAATTGATTCCCCGGCTTTGATCTGGGTCGAGTCTCCCAATTCCACGACAGGATAGGATTGCGTGCTCGTAAACTCCACTAATGCCAAATCGACATCCGGGAATTTCTTGACCTGACTGTAAGTGAATGGGTATCGCTGATTGTCCGAGGTGATCACCTCATATTCATCTTCTGTTGCCACCACATGGGCTGCCGTCAGAACGGTATAGGTATTGTCTTGTTGCTTGATCAGAACCCCAGACCCTGAATTTTGGCCATCGATTCGGACCGTAATGGCTTCTGCAAGGGTACTCACTTCAGTCACACTCAAGGCTTGAGCTGACGAAAAGGGGAATGACACAACAGCAGCTACACCCAAAACCTTTGGGGATGACAAGGTACTTCAAATCTAGAGTCAGCAGTAGATAGGGCAGTGTGATTTCAAAGAAAATAGGGTGGCCGAAACGACTACCCTAT
>NZ_JANQOP010000024.1 GCF_028285745.1 Acaryochloris sp. IP29b_bin.137
GTTGGCTGTTCATACCCTAGGTGTCCCGGTTACCTTCTTTCTGGGTGCAATCGCAGCTATGCAGTTCATTCAGAGATAGGAGACGTTAATGGCAACACCAAATCCGAATAAGCAACCCGTAGAGTTAAACCGTACATCGCTCTACATTGGCTTGCTGCTTGTTCTTGTTTTAGCTCTATTGTTCTCGAGCTATTTCTTTAATTAAATGAAGCTTCGTTTATCCGTTTGATAAGCGTTTTTGAGAACAAACTATTCTATTCATAACCTTTGCTGGTAATTTTTAGGAGGAAAAGTCTGTGGCAGATGGAAAGGTTCCATTATGGCTAGTAGGGTCAATTGCAGGGACTGCCCTCATTGCAATTACGGGTCTCTTTTTCTATGGAGCGTATGCAGGCTTGGGTTCTTCCCTGTAAGCTAGCATTTTCGCAAACTTCAAAGGGGAGTCAATGAACTGACTCCCCTTTTTAATTAGGATGCTTGTTATGACTTCTTGCTATACGCAGTTGTCGGGTGGCTAGTGGAAATACATAAAAGAGGTAGATAGATTAACAACCATCCATTACCCTTCACGCTCAACGTAATAAAAGAAGGCTGTCATAGCAGCCCCACCACCGATTAAAACAACCAAAGGCGTCATAATTGCGGGTAAAATGTCGCTGATCATAATCAGATTCCTATGAAAATGGGCAAAACGATAATACAGATCACCTAGCAACCTTAGCCAAAACGGACTAAGAGTCTAAGTAAGAATTGGCTGTATCATTCCAGCTTTTTTATTATCTGGTGCGAACGGTACCGAATCAAGTTTCTGTAATATGATTCATCGTTCCCTTTGATACCCTAGCAGATCTGTAATCTGTCCCATGAAACGAAACCATCGATCCTCGAACCGCATTGCTAAAGTTTTTAGTGATTCGTCTTTCCTCCGGGTGTTGCACTGGTTTGAGGGGGCAGTTGCCAAGAGTTTGTCCATTGCGCTGGTCATTGTTATTTGCTTCTCGCTGTTCGATCTTGGATTTAGGGTGATTCGTGAGTTGTCCACAGAACCCGTTGGGTTCTTTAATTCAACGTTACTCGAGATCTTTGGCCTATTTCTCAATATCCTGATTGCTTTAGAACTGATGGAAAATATTCAAGCTTACCTGGACCATCAGGGTGTACAGGTGCAATTGGTAGTGGCCACTGCGTTAATCGCTGTGGCTCGTAAGCTGATTATTTTTGACTTTGCAAAATCGTCAGGGTTGGATCTGCTCGGGTTGGCGGTGGCTATCTTCTCGCTATCCGTCAGCTATTGGTTAATACGTCGGCTCAAGGAATAGTTCGTTTAGGGAAATAGTGTGGTGGCCCAAACCCTTTTAATTAGTGGTACAGATACAGAAATTGGCAAAACTATCGTTACATCAGCCCTGTTGGCTTACTGGCAACGCTATCGATCACACGAACGTATCGCCGTCTGTAAACCCGTCCAATCCGGTCCAGGCGATCGCGAATGGTATTCTCAAGTTTTTGAATTACAGCAATCTCCAGAAACGTTAAATCCCCTTTATTATGACTTGCCGCTAGCCCCTCCTTTAGCGGCAAAACGAGCGGGACAGATCGTTGACTTACTCCCCGCTTGGCAAGCGATTCAACAGTTACAGACCCACTCCGATTGGGTGTTTGTCGAAGGTGTGGGGAGTTTGGGGTCGCCCGTCACCGAAGAGTTAATTGTTGCCGATCTTGCCAAGGATTGGCGGCTACCCATTGTGTTGGTGGTCCCGATTCGGTTGGGGTGCGTGGGCCAATCCGTTGCTCACATTGCGTTAGCCCGACAGTTTGGGTTGGATATCAAGGGCATCGTTTTGAATGCGACGGGGGTATTGTCCACAGAAGAAATTCAGCAGTGGGCCCCGATAGATATGATTCAGGCCTTGACCCAAGTACCTGTGATTGGCCAAGTGCCTCATCTGTCAGATCCAAGCAATCAAACCGTACTCGCAGAAGTCGCCTCTGGGTTCGATTTAGAAGCGTTAGGATCTCTAAGCTATACGGCGAATCTAGTTTAGGACTGCAGCCGAAATTTCCAGGAGAGGTACAGGGGCAGTTGGTAAAATTCGGCCAAAATCCATAGAGCGATTAAGCTATGGGTAATGCCAACAACTCCGATCCAGAGTAATGGAAACGAATTGGCTGAGCTATCTGGTAGGGGCGGGAAAATATAATGCATTACCCAAAGGATGGTTGGCGGTAGAACGGTAAGTCCCCCACAGAGGATCCAAATGCCCAGTGGGAAGTCAATGTCTGGGTGATGAAGCGGACGCCAGCGCTGACGAGCCCAGCGCCACCCAAGGGCAGGTGTTCGATCGGCTAGACAAATGGATTGTTGGCTGAGGTTGACTGAAAAGATGTGATGACAAACATTACAGGAAAACGCATCCATTAAAATGAGGCGATCCAGTTGACCCTGGCGACAGACAGGGCAAGGATAGCTCTGTTCATAATCAAGCAAAGGGGGGAGGACTTGAGCCATTTGTAATGGAAGAAGGATGCTCGGCCAATTCCAATGGTACATCGATCCTTCTATTGCAGGTGTTCAACCAGATACTAAAAGCCCTGGAACTACTGAGGAAAAACTCGCCGCCGCTAATCTAAAGGGGGACAGTGCTAGATCTTCAGCACTAGCGGTTGTTAGCATTGCTTGACGTCAGAAGGTGCTTTTGCCTGGAGTTGCTGAAGGAGTGACTCAACTTGAGCTTTGATCTCGAGATACTCAGCTTGGTGATCCGATTTATAGACATGCTTGACCGTCTCAAAAAGGCGAATGTCGCTGTTGTCCATCGATCGGGTGGGCACAGACTGTTGAGTTGTGGCTGGTTCAGCCAGAATTGTTTGGCTTGTCATGTTTACTCATTCAACTGCTGCTTTGGGACACCATTCTAGATCGGAAGCTGGCCGAAATTAAGGACCCTGTAGAACACTTTCCAAATTGCCTCATGGGTATGGCAGCGGCTTAAATAAAAACAGAATGAGGCGATGTTTTATGAAGATGAGATCTTAGAAGTTGGCGTCTCTGACTCTGAGATTGAAGACGGGCTAGATGCTTCAGGCGCATGTAATTCAGCGTCTTTATGGCTTAGGATCGTCTTTAATTCTAGGATTAACGTCTCTTGTTCTTGATGGAGATGGTCGAGTCGTCTTAAAAGGGTTGAAACTCGTTCGGATGGCTTGTGGAAAGACAGCTTGTTACGTTTTGGTGGGCTTAAGGGGGCGGTGGTTTGTCCTAACAGCCATTTCACCAGAGAGTAGGGCGATTTGACGATTGAGAACAGGAGATGTCTAATCCCACTGCTAATCCACCCCAATAGGATTTGGACAATTGCTAAAACCACTAAGAGGCTAATGATGGCCCAAACAGGGTGGGCCACCATCCAAGATAAAGCAGGATAGCTGTCAGCTAGGCTTTGAAGCCACCTGTCTAAGGCAGTTTGTAAGGGATTGATCGCGAGTCTCAAATGCCAATGGCCCATATAAATGCCTTACCTGGGATGTCTACAGTGATATGGGGCTGCGGAAATTAGCCTTACTATACGGCGTTGATACCCCCACCTCCAAATGACTAGGAGCAAATCCCTATGAGATCGCTGAGCTAACCAGAGATACTAGAGACGGTTTCATGGGTTGGAATCGTGAGTTGAGAGGTCTGAGGGGTATCACTGGGAGGGGGAAGATGCAATAGAAGCTTAGGCTTACCCATGCCATAGGTTAAGCGATAACACCAGCTTAAGAGCTGTAGCCAAAGACGGGGCCATCTCTGGGACAAGGGGGTTTGCCAACGCTGTAAAAGTTGGGGGAACCAGCCGCTAAATAGAAAAGATAGGATGGCGGTCCAGGTGAAGGTGAGGTATGTGGGGACCCAACTGAGAAGTTCTCGGAGGCCGATGGCGCGGGCGACCCACCAGGGAATCTTGGGCATACGCACTCCTGCTTTGAGGATAGTGCGAGTCATAAATAGCCACCCGCCGCGATCTTTGATAAAGTCATCGACTTGATCAGGGGGCTCGGTCTTAAGAACGCCAAAGAAGGCATTGAGAATCGCGTTAATCCAATAGGGGGGTAGAGTCGTTTGGGGCTTTGCCATCATTCCCCGGGAAAAGATCCAGGTGGCGGCAAGATTATCTTGATAGGCATTGACTAATCCCAGATCGTCTCCTGACAACAGATCGTTCTGGAGAGCGCTGTGTAATAAATGGGTGACCCGGGGCAGATTGCGGACCAGGGAACCAAAGCCAGTGAAAATCAGCGGTGAATTCAAAGAGGCAGCATCACCAATAGAAAGAATGCGATCGCACCCTGGTAAGCGATCCTGAGCATTGCGACTAAACCGTCCTGGAATATAGCCAAAGGCCGCCTTGCGCCATTCCAACTGGTCTAAATCGCAGCGACGATAGTCAGGTAAACAGGCAAAGAAATCCTCAAATAGCTCTAGTAGGGACCCTGGATTCTCTTTAGAAATTTGATGATAATAGAACAAATAAATGGTGATATCGTTACCTTCGCCAGGAAACATTTCCCAGATCAATTGGCGACCACGGCTGGTATCTCCATTCGTAAATAAAGGTTCTCCATAGCTTTGGTCCCAGACCCCTGGGGCAAAGCCATTTTTAACGACGCCACCAATTGTGGGACAAACGCTATCAAAGGCTCGACCGCCATTGATCTGCTGAGCAATTTGCGACGCCGTGCCCATTGCATCAATCAGCAGTCGGGACTGCATATACGACACTTGATCGGTATTTAAGTCTCGCACCTGAATCATAACGGTGTCTGATTCTAAGTAGGCTTGTTCAAATTCGGTGCATTCAAAAATTTGGCCGCCGGCCGCCAGCAGTTTTTCGCCACAAAGCTGCAGTAGTCGATCGCAGTCCATGGCAATATTAAGGACGGTGGGCGTATAAAGGACGGACGACCGAGCTGCTGGTGGATTATTGCCGCTAAAAAATAGATTGAAATTATCTTGGTATTCACGAGCAATCAACGTTTCTAGCTCATCTGCAGTCAGGAGGCCCACGTCGACTAGCGTTTGCAACTCACTGCGAGAAATATTCCACTCTCGGTTCATGCGGCCAAACTTGATTCGTTCGACCAGAGCCACTTTATAGCCCAAGCGAGCCATCATGGCTGCTGTTAAAGCCCCGAGGGCTCCACCGACAATGACGATATCCCAGGTTGAATCGGGGTTGGCAGGGGGTGCTGAATGAACAATGGGTTGAACTTTGGGAGGTTGAGGACCCAATTCCACCGTGTCTCGCCAGCGTTTTTCCCACCAGTAGGCCCGCTGTAAGTCTGCTTCGCCATTAGGGATATTCTGGAAGTACTTGGCCGTTAAGGGATAATGAGGCGCTAAAGCAGAAAAGATATCTGTTTGGGACAGATCAATTTCAGGGAAAGGCTTAGGCGCATAAGGGAACGTGGATTTGAGGGTGGTCTCAAACGTACGGATCCACGCTTGTTGCCCTGATGCTGGCTGGTCTGACCATTGCATCACCTTGAGATAGGTAGTGTTCAGGTGCTGCCATAAAAACACAACTAATTTGACTGAACCTGCTGTGATGTGGATTCCTGAAGTCGTGGGTGTCACCACGCTAGCGTTTAAGCCTAGCGTTTCTGATGTTTGCTGATGCAGCCAAGTTTGAACAGCTGCCAGATCCGGCGTGGGAATTTCCAGGTAAAGAAGTTGTTTCATGAGTTGGGCAAGCCCCTAAACTTCACGGCTCTGGGTTTTCTCGCAGAGCATAAAATGCGAGCATTTTACCCAAAGGCGTGGATGGGCAAAGCAGTTATCCATTAATCAGTGAATCTTATGCAAAGCATACCGTTTCAGCGGAAACAACGGCGGAGATTGCTAAGCTTTGACACATTTATTGGGGCTTTAGGGCTGTGCGCGAGCTACTTTCAGGCCGATGTGAGACAACAGAGAGGAAAGCTAATGGCTCAGGGGCAAGATAAACTGAGCCAGTCGCTCGATTCCTTGCTCGATACTGGTTTGGTCTGTGGCATAGGACAGTCGAATACATTGGTCGGCCCCAAAAGCAACACCGGGCACTGCCGCCACATGGAATTGTTCCAGCAAGGTTTCACAAAACGCGATGGAGCCTAAACCTGTACAGCTAATATCTGGGAACATATAAAATGCGCCTTGAGGCTGTGGACAGGTGACGCCGGGAATATCCGTTAGGAGCCGAAACATCAACTGCCGTCGTCGATCAAAGGCTCGGCGCATGGTTTCTACACAATCTTGGGAGCCGTCTAAGGCTGCGATCGCACCATATTGTGCAAAGGTACAGACATTAGATGTACTATGACTTTGCAAGCGTCCCACGGCTTGAATTAATTCCAAGGGGCCTGCTAGATAACCAATTCGCCATCCAGTCATTGAATAGGCTTTGGCAAACCCATTGCTAATGATTGTTTGTTGAAAGGCTGCTTCACTAACCGCGCCAATACTGAGTTGCTTAGCGCCATCATAGAGAATTTTTTCGTAGATTTCGTCGGACACGACCCAGATGTTGGCCGCTACGATGATCTCTGCTAAAGCAGCAATTTCTGCAGGTGTGTAGACCATTCCCGTAGGATTTGAAGGGGAATTGAGAATGAGTAAGCGTGTGCGTGGCGTGATTACTGCTTGCAGCTGGGCAGGCGTAATTTTAAATCCAGTTTGGGCACTCGTGGTTAAGGTGACAGGAACGCCCCCAGCCAATTTCACCATTTCGGGATAACTCAGCCAGTAGGGCGCTGGAATGAGAACCTCATCTCCAGGATTGAGCAGTACCTGCATCAAGTTATAGAGTGATTGCTTGCCCCCATTGGTGACGAGCACGTTCTCTGCCTGGAAATTTAAGTGATTGTCGCGCTGTAATTTATGGGCAATTGCAGCGCGCAGCTGAGGCTCACCCGGTGCGGGGCCATATTTGGTTTTCCCCTCATCTAACGCCTGTTTGGCTGCGGTTTTAATGTGATCGGGGGTGTCAAAATCGGGTTCCCCAGCGCTAAAACTCAAAACATCGATACCGTCAGCCCTCATCGCTTTGGCTTTTGCTGAGATGGCTAAGGTCAAAGATGCAGACACCTGACCAATGCGGTCTGCCAGTTTCATGCTGACTCCGAGAACGAGGATGGGGGGCTATTTGGACTAGCATACCCCTTCAGGCCACACCCCGAATTCCCTCTTAAGAATTTAATTTTCTTCCGCAGGGAAGCTAGGCAGTCGGAGGAAGAGACTGTTTAGGGGTGGGCGGGGAAGCGCTGGCGGTATAGGGTCGTGATTTGGTCAATCACCTGTTCAATGGTCATGCCATCCGTGTTGATTTCAACGGCATCGTAAGCTTTGCGGAGGGGCGCAAATTCACGCTGACTATCCTGCTGATCGCGATTGGCAATTAGGCCTTCTAACTCTGATTTTGACTGGGCCGGTAAGTTTTGATCTTGTAAATCCTGTTGGCGACGGCGAGCCCGCTCTTGAATGGAAGCCGTGAGAAAAATTTTAAGCCCTGCATCTGGAAAGACATGGGTGCAAATATCTCGGCCTTCTGCAATAATGCCGCCTTGGCGTCCCAGTCGCTGTTGTTGCTTGACGAGCGCTTCTCGAACGGGCGGTTGAGCAGCGACAGCCGACACCTGGGCGGTCACTTCGGAGGTGCGAATTGCCTGGGTGACCTCCTGCTGATTAACCCAGACTTGAGGCGGCTGTTGGGGGTCTGGATGGGGTTTCAGCTCAATATTGCACTGTTCGACCAGTTCTGCGATCGCAAAGGTATCCGATACCTCAACCTGTTGTTCCAAGGCCAACCAAGCGACAGCCCGATACATCGCTCCCGTGTCTAGATATTGCAATCCCAAAGCTTGAGCACAGCGACGCGTTACCGTGGATTTGCCCGCCCCTGCAGGTCCATCAATCGCCAATATCGGTAATCGAGCATCCAACATCATATTGTCGATTAAGCGAGCAGAACCCACGTGAGCGGCAAGGGCAACGAGACCTTGCGTGGTAATTTGCTCCAGGGGTTGCAGGGTTGTAGGATCCACCAGATCAATATATTCCACCTTAACCTGGGGTTCCTTGGCTAAGGTTTGGGCTACCGTGGTGAGTATTGAGTTGCGATCGCACTCCCCTGCATGAAAGGTGTGCTGAGCGGCTTGCAGGCTATGGTGCAAGATGGTTGCCTGTCGGACTTCTTGAGCAGTGAGATACTGATTGCGAGAACTCAATGCCAGTCCGGTGGCTTCTCGGATCAGCTGGCAAGGAACAACCGTGACCTCCAAATTCAAGTCTTGGACCAGGCGTTGAATAATAGCTAGCTGCTGGGCATCTTTTTGGCCGAAGTAGGCTCGATCCGGCTGGACAATATTCAGCAATTTCAAGACAATCGTCGCTACCCCTGTGAAATGCTTAGGACGATGAGGGCCGCATAACCTTGCTGTCAGTTCAACGGGTGGAACAACTTGAGTGAGGGGCGTATGAGCGAGGAGCGTTTCTGCCGAGGGTGCAAAAATAGCATCGACCCCCTGTTCTTGACACGAGGCTTGATCCTGCGCCCAGCTCTGGGGATAGTCTGCCAGATCTTCATGGTCTCCAAACTGCAGCGGATTGACAAAGATACTGACAATCACACATTTATTTTCTTGACGAGCCCGTTGAATCAGGCTGAGATGCCCAGCATGCAACGCTCCCATGGTCGGCACCAAGCCGACCTGACCGATAAGGGTGCTGGAAGGACCAGAGACATCACTCTGATCACTCGAAAAACGGTGTAAGAAATGGCGAAGTCCTGACACCGTCCGGATGATAGGCACATTGTCCATGACCATTAAAAACTGGGGGCAGACGTTAGGGTGGAGGGGTTCCTTGAAGGTGCGTTTTCACAAAACCGACGGACAGAGGGAACGGGTCTCTAAGCTAGTGTATCGTCTGGTGGTGGATGGTGCTGTGAGCCGCTTGGGCAAAAGGATATAAAACCAAAAACGCTAGGAACTTAGCCATACTTGGATTTCAAGCCTCAAGATCGAGTTAACCTCACCCCTTTAAGGGGTTAAGACCGGGCGTAAAACTGCTGAAGCATACTGTTAAATTTGGAAAAGTCAAAGCTACGGGGATCTGACCGTTCTCCAGAGCGATCAACACCAGCATGGGTGGTGACGCGCTGGTTAGGAACGCCTGTACGGGCAATTAACCAAGCCAAGGATTGGTACTGAGCCTCTGTATAACCGCTATGGATTGGACCGTTGTGGTTGCCATCAGCGGGGGTTTCCAAGGCAATATGATAGGCAAAATTATTGACCGAGGCAGGCAGGTCTGGATTCGTTTTCACGGCTTCTGGACCATTGGCTCCTACAAATACAGAGTTACCTGCGCCAAAGGCTCGCTTCTCCGGGGGAACGAGATAGACAATGGTGCCATCGAGAAAAATTAAGGCATGGTAACTGGCTTGATCTTCGTCTCGGGGATGGGGGGTTTGAAAATGGCGAATGGCACTCATGCCAGAGCCTACCGTCTCATGGAGAACGATCAGCCAGTTGTTTTGCACCGATTGGCCTTGAACGTTGTTGGCAAACCGTTCGCCATAGTTGGTGGGATGAACAGTGGCTTTAACCTCTCTGGGTTGAGGGTAGGGAGAGGAAACGCTGGTGAGCGGCTGCTGGGGTACGGGAGGTGGCGGCGTAATCGGGGCAGGATTATTGGAGGCAGGCGATGGGGTGATCGGTGCGGTGGGCGGTACTACCTCTGGATCCGCAAACGCGATATCTGACTGCACCTCAGGTAAATTCTCAGGCTGAGGGGCAGGGAGGGCTGAGGGAACCGGGCCTTTTTGGGCGGCTGAGGTGGATGCAGCTTCTTTTTCAGTGACACTCCAAAAACCGAAGGCACTGGTGATCAGGCCAGCCGCAACTGACAACAGGAGGGTTAGGAAAACATTGCTTTTAGTCATGACGTATAAGTCTTCCTGACTGAATCAAATCGTAAAGGTCCAGCAATCCTAGGCTTACAAATGCATCATTCAAGAATGACTGCCATGGGTAGAAAGGGATTAGTACTAATAACGATCATATACGTTAAGAAACTACAAGAAAGTCAACAATATCACTTTTTCTTCAAATAAAGCGCTAAAACCGACCTAGGTTTCATCTCTTTTATGCCCGTTTTGGAGCAGTTATTGAACGATGCGGGCCAAGTCTTGTATAGGATGGCGATGAGTCAGATGCATAGGACAAAAAGGATATTCGGGGTAGGAATCGCCCTGCTTTTTTGGGGAAGTCTTACCCCGAGTGGTTTGACTCAACCTATTCCCACCGGTTGGACTCACCCTGCTCACCCGCCTGCTAGAACTCGATTGCCCTCTGCGAGGGTATCTGCCCTTGTCCAGTTACAGGGACTTGAAGTACCAGCCCCCCGCACTCGTGGGTCAGCCCGACTGCCCATTTCTGCTCTGCCAGGGACGTCCGTTTATACCGTCAATGGGAAACTACAGGGATGGTCAACCCAGTGGTTAGTGGATACCGGGGCTTCGACCTCTATGGTGGCGACTCCTGTGGTAAACGCCTTGGGGTTACAAGGACAACCGATTCCCAATCAACGGTTATCCTTTGCAGTGGCAGGCAATGACTGCCCCAATATGGATGCGACCCTGCATCAGTTACCAGTGCTGGAGCTGGAGAAGGTCCAAGTCGAGGGGCTACGAAGTTTGCAATTTGCCAATACCGTCATTCCTGCAAAATTATCGGGGGTGCTCGGGATGGATGTGCTCAGGCAATTTGATTTATACCTGCATCCAGGGAAGTTGACGTTAAGCCTACTGCCGCCCACGCTTTTGCCGGAGGATGCGATCGCAGCCGCCATCCCCCTGGAGCAAAAACTGGGGGTAATGGTGGCCCAGCTCCATATCAATGATCAAGGTCCGTTTCGAGTGTTGCTAGATACCGCAGCGGACAGTACCTTTATTTCGGAGCAGGTGGCGACCCAGCTCAAGCTAGATGCAGCAACCCTCAGCCCGATTCAAATTCGGGGATTTTGTGGGTTGGAGAATGCAATGCGATCGCAACTCGACACCGTCACCCTCCATCGATACCAAAGACGCAATCTCGACGTTGTTGTCTTATCTTCCAGTATTCTCAAAGTACTGAAAGTGGACGGTATTTTGGGGCAAAACTTCCTGCGCCACTATCAACAATATTGGCGATTTAATTCAGGGGCAAAAAAGGGGAGCTTGTTGCTGGTACCCCTTGCTACCTCACCGTCTGCTTCCGGAGGTCATTAAGCAATGCTGATCAACTCAATCTCGAAGGTTAAATTTTCACCTGCTAGGGGGTGATTGCCATCTAACGTCACTTGATCATCAACGATGTCGCTAACCATCACCGGAATGACCTGGCCCTCGGGGTTTTTGATCTGTAACTGTTGACCAACTTCTAACTCAAAATCGCTAGGGATTTGCTCCCGCAAGACGGTAACCACCATATCTTCATGGTGGGGACCATAGGCTTGCTCGCAAGGAATCTTCTCGGTTTTAGAGTCACCAGGATTCATGCCAATCACCGCTTGTTCAAATCCTGGAATGACTTGTTGCCCCCCGATTGAAAACTTTAAAGGTTCACGCTCTAAGGAAGAGTCGAAAACTGAACCATCATCCAGCTTCCCCGTGTAGTGTATGGATACCGTATCTCCGACTTTGGCTGCTGCCATGATGATGCTCCTAAGAGTGAGTGCAATGCACCAGTGAGCTAAGGCTTAATTCGCCCACTGGGTCATTGTCCGATCAACACCTTGTCTACTTGCGGCCCCGCATTCTCCGCCGTTCCCGATGTCGAGCCGTCATTTTTCGCTGACGCTTTTGAGCGGGAGTCTCAAAGTGGCGATTTTTTTTCATATCGGCAAAGATGCCGGCTCTAGACACTTTTCGCTTAAATCGACGCAGGGCGGATTCTAATTGCTCATCGTCTCCAAGGACCACTTGAGCCATTCAATATTCTCCAACTAATGTGGCTAAACGCTTGGAAAACAGGATTCTCTGTCACCCAAACATAAAAAACAGGCAAGGGAGGATGGGGTCGCTGCCCTTACCTGATTGATAGAATTTTCAATCGTACTTCACCGTTGGGGTTAAGACACACCCAACATCCCGAAAGAAATCTTTAGTTACCGCCCCAACTGTTCGCAGGGCGAGGTGTCCGGGGCTTAGCTTTATTCACCTTCAGCGTCCGCCCGATCCATTCTGCCCCGTCTAGTTCTTCGATGGCTTTCTCTTCGTTAGCTTCATCTTCCATCTCTACAAAGCCAAAACCGCGCTTACGGCCAGATTCGCGATCCACAGGCAGCTTGACCTGCTTTACCGCTCCATATTCTGCAAATACGGAGGTTAGATCGTCCTCTGTAACCTCATAGGATAGGTTACCGATGTAAACTGTCATACCTTACCTTCAAAAATCAAAAAAACAACGTATCGAGATTGGAATGCGGAGGTAAGTCAACTAACTCAGGACGAAAGGATAACTTTTCTTGAATCTAGCCAAAACTTGGCCTACCGACGTTTGGTCTCTTTGGGTATTCTAGCGTCACTGCAGCTAAGTTCAAAGGGAAAATTGAACGATCGTTACTGGGAAAGACCGACAGGCAGAGGTAAATATGGCAGAATTTAATCTAATGCTGCCTCAGTTAATAGGCTTTTCTTCTCCTCTTCAGAGTGTTTTAAGTTATGATTGCCACCGCTCCATCCCTGTCTAGCCAATATGATCCCGCGGCAACCGAAGCCAAATGGCAAGAGACTTGGGAAGCGAAAAATGTCTTTAAAGCAGATCCGAACCATGAGGGTGCCCCCTACTGCATCGTTATTCCTCCACCGAATGTGACGGGCAGTTTGCATATGGGTCATGCCTTTGAGGCGGCCCTGATTGATGTGCTGATCCGCTACCATCGCATGATTGGTGATAATACCTTGTGGTTACCGGGGACGGACCATGCCAGCATTGCGGTTCATACCATTTTGGAGAAGCAACTGCAGGCGGAAGGTAAAACCCGCTATGACATTGGCCGGGATGAATTTTTAGAACGGGCTAAGCGCTGGAAAGCTGAATCGGGCGGCAAAATTGTTCATCAGCAGAGGCGATTAGGCGTTTCCGTGGACTGGACCCGTGAGCGGTTCACCATGGATGAGGGCTTATCCAAAGCGGTTAACAAAGCCTTTGTGCAAATGCATGAAGAGGGACTGATTTATCGCGGCAACTATATGGTGAATTGGTGCCCTGCCAGTCAGTCGGCGGTCTCCGATCAGGAAGTAGAGAATAAAGAAGTGGATGGCCATCTCTGGCACTTCCGCTATCCTCTCAGTAATAGCTCCGGTTTTGTAGAAGTCGCTACCACTCGTCCAGAAACAATGTTGGGGGATACGGCGGTAGCGGTGAATCCCAACGACGAGCGTTATCAAGACCTGATTGGTAAAACGATTAAGCTACCGATTACAGAGCGGGAAATTCCGGTGATTGCTGATGAGTTGGTCGATCCCGAATTTGGAACGGGCTGTGTTAAAGTCACGCCTGCCCATGACCCCAATGACTTTGCCATGGGCCAGCGACATCATCTGCCGTTCATTAATATCCTCAATAAGGATGGTTCACTGAATGAAAATGGCCATATTTTTGCTGGCTTAGATCGATTTGAAGCCCGTAAGCGAGTCGTTGCCCGCCTGGAAGAAGATGGCTGTTTGGTGAAAACAGAAGCGTATCGCCATAGTGTTCCCTATAGTGATCGCGGCAAAGTACCCGTTGAACCCCTAATTTCCACCCAATGGTTTGTTAAGACAGAACCCCTCGCGAAACGAACCTTGGCATTCCTAGATGACCAGAATTCACCTCAGTTTATCCCGGAGCGCTGGACCAAGGTTTACCGCGCTTGGCTGGTGAATCTTCGGGACTGGTGTATTTCCCGACAGCTGTGGTGGGGACACCAAATCCCGGCTTGGTATGCCATTAGTGAAACCGAGGGCGAAATTCGCAAGGATACACCGTTTGTCGTCGCAGAAAACGCCGAATCAGCTCAGCAGAAAGCTGTGGAACAGTTTGGACCTAAGGTACAGCTCCTCCAGGACCCAGATGTCCTAGACACCTGGTTTTCATCGGGATTATGGCCCTTTTCCACGTTAGGTTGGCCAGAAGAAACTGCTGATCTGTCCACCTATTACCCCACGGCCACTTTGGTGACGGGTTTTGACATTATTTTCTTCTGGGTCGCCCGCATGACCCTGATGGCGGGACACTTTACGGGGGAAATGCCCTTTAAGGATGTCTATATCCATGGCTTAGTGCGGGACGAGAATAATAAGAAAATGTCCAAATCAGCCAATAATGGCATTGATCCGCTGGTACTGATTGATAAGTACGGCACCGATGCCCTCCGTTATACACTCATCCGCGAAGTCGCTGGTGCAGGCCAAGATATCCGCTTGGAATATAACCGCAAAACCGATGAATCCACGTCTGTCGAAGCCTCGCGCAACTTTGCCAATAAGTTGTGGAATGCCTCGCGGTTTGTATTGATGAACCTGAATGGACAAACGCCGGAGCAATTGGGGCAGCCTGCGATCGCCGATTTAGAACTGGCGGATCGCTGGATCTTGTCTCGGTATCACCGTTTGGTGCAGCAAACTCGCAACCAAGTGGATGCTTATGGTCTGGGTGAAGCGGCCAAAGGTCTGTATGAGTTTATTTGGGGTGATTTCTGTGACTGGTATATCGAACTAGTCAAGCCCAGGCTACGCCAGGAGGGCACAACCTCCCAGCGCGTCGCTCAGCAAACCCTCGCCTATGTGCTGGAGGGAACGCTAAAGCTATTTCATCCGTTTATGCCTCATATTACGGAAGAGATTTGGCAGACCCTGACTCAACCGACGTCAGAGCAGTATTTAGCTAGCCAGCCCTACCCAAAAGCTGCTGATATTCAATTAGTGACTGAAACGGCACCACTGACTGCAGATATTGCTGATGTACCTGTTGAAGAGGCGGCACCCGAACCCGAGACGATACCAGAGCCAGAACCGTCTGCTCAAGTGAGGGAGGAGGCGTCGGAACCCGAAATTCGTGACTTTAATTGGCGAGATGCCATTCATGCCTTTGGCGAGCTGCCCGTGTATCTCGGGCGTTTTCTGAATGTGAATCAAACGGTCTTGCTTTGGGTCTGCGCATTCTTTCTGGGCATCATCAGTTTAGCTGTGGTCGCAGCTGTATTAGGTGCGATTAACCGCGTTCCTCTCTTGGGCAGTATTTTTGAGTTAATTGGTTTGGGATATTCCCTCAACTTTGCCTATCGGCGCCTGCTTTGGTATGACGATCGCAAAGCTTGGGTCGAATCCTTACAAAAGAAAAAAGAGGAAATTTTACCGCTGTTGAGTGATGCGAAGACGCTGGAAACAACGGCTGAAGACCTCGGTGGAGATTTGGCCCTCACGGAACCTGCGATCGCAGATGAGCCAGAAGCCCATACCGATACTGCTCCCTCAGATGACTTTACACCTGAAAATTTGCAGCCAGAGCCAACGGAAATTTTAGGTGCAAGCTCAGAAGAATTCACAGCCTGGGTGGATCCGGGTCTAGAAGAGCAGTTTGAGCTGGTGATTGACACCATTCGCACCATCCGCAATCTGCGCGCAGAAGCCAGCATTAAGCCCAAGCAACCGATTAAAGTGATTCTGCAAAGTGAAAGCGATCGCGAACGGCAAATCCTCACTGCAGGTCAAACCTACCTCCAAGATTTAGCGCGAGTCGAGTCCTTGAGTATCACCCCAACCGTAGAAGGAGAAGTTAAGCAAACTATTATCGGCGTGGTGGGCACCGTTCAAGTTCTTTTGCCTCTCTGTGGGGTAGTGGATGTGGAAATCCTTAAAGCTAAACTCAACAAAGATCTGCAAAAAGCAGAAGCCGAAATTCGCTCTTGCAGTGGTCGCTTGAACAATGCCAATTTCGTGGAGCAGGCCCCACCCGCAGTGGTTCAGGGGGCTCGCGATACCCTAGCGGAAGCGGAGAAGCAGGCTGAAATATTGCGAGATCGCTTAGCGCGGCTCTAGGGTAATGTCTACACCTCCGATTCAGTGGTACCCCGGCCATATCGCCAAAGCTGAAAAGGCTCTAGTTGAGCAGCTCAAGAAGGTAGATGTGGTCCTGGAAGTGCGAGACGCCCGCATTCCCCGCTCTAGCCACCACCCCCAGACTCAGCAGTGGGTTGGAGATAAGCCCCATGTATTGGTTCTGAATCGGATCGATTTGGTTACCCCAGTCTCCCATCAACTTTGGTTAGACGCCCTCAAGGCAGAAGGCCAGGTGCCTTACTGTACTGATGCTCAGCATGGCAAAGGCATTAAGGCCGTGATCAAAGCAGCGGAAAAAGTGGGCGTTAGCATTAATCAACGACGGCGCGATCGCGGCATGCGTCCCCGTCCCGTGCGAGCTGTGGTACTAGGGTTTCCCAATGTTGGAAAATCCGCATTAATTAACCGCCTGCTGAAACGCCGCATGGTGGAAAGTGCCCGCCGTCCAGGCGTCACCCGTCAACTCCGTTGGGTGCGGGTGTCTCAGGATTTGGACCTCTTGGATACGCCAGGTGTACTACCGGCCAAATTGAATGATCAAGAAGCGGCTTATAAATTGGCGATTTGCGATGATATTGGCACTGCTGCTTATGACAACCAATTGGTGGCTATCGCGCTGATAAATCTCTTGCAGCAGCTTTCAAATTGTGAGCGGCCTTCAGGCTTTATTCCCGACGATATCCTTGCCACTCGGTATCAACTCAACCCTGCTGCCATAACTGCAGAAGACTATCTGGCAAAAGCAGCCCTACAAAAACATCAAGGCAACTTAGAGCGCATGGCTCACCATATTCTCACGGATTTTAGGAAAGGTTCCCTAGGAAAAATTACGCTGGAATTACCCCATGTTTGTGAGGTTTCCTCTCAAGATAGGAAGCACCGCAACCCATCAGGTTAAAGACATTGACCTGTCTGGAAATGCGAGGGCAGTGTTGCCGTTATTCGCTGGCAACGAGGACACGAAACCCAGAAGTTCTTGAATGAGCGGACCCTAATCTTCAGTCCAATCATACGAAAAGCCAGTAAAAATCTTTATGAAATTATCTCTAGCAGTAGAAATATTTTTTCTAAATTACGCTTTGAATTGAGAGATTTTTAGTCTATTTGATTAAAAATCAGTCAAAAAAATTAATAATAAAATCCCTTACTAATGATATAAATAGGGCAATTCATCAATACTATCTTCTGTAGGAAACATTGTTTTCACGGAAATATGATTCGATGTCTGGGCTTTCTGTAAGGGTTTCGGCCCCTCATAACGACTCAAAGATTTCAACTCTGGAGGCTTAGCGATCCGATGTCAATAGGTATCATCCTCTGTTCGGCGATCGGTTTACATATTTAGGGTCAGTGCTCAGAAAAACGAAAAATATCTTACGTAAAAATACGCAAGCACCTTGATATTCAGATGACTAGAATATTTGCTAGTGAGGAAAAATCGTTCACTCTTCTGGGATGAACGTTTGAATGCTAGAGACCCTCTTCAGCAGTTTTGATATTTACCCAGTATTGTTAGCTGATTTCCAATTCCCTGATAGCTTATCTCTCATTACCTATGCTGGCTCAGCCTCAAACCCTTCTACCTTCTCCACAACTCTCTATTAATCCCCACGGGTTTGAGCTGTGGTACCAACCGGTTTATAACGTCTCTTCGGGTGACGTCCTGCAAAATGAAGTGTTGTTGCGATGGCGAGATCCGCAAGGGAGATTGCACTTGCCGGGAGAATTTATGCCCATTGTCAGCGGCGCTGACGCCGAACAATGGCTCGATCGCTACGTCACAGGACAGGCCATCAACCAACTCAAGCAATATCCTCAACTCAAGCTTTCGATTAATTTATCCAGGCGAATTGTTGAAGATCGCTTCATCGCAGAGGATATCTATGATCTGTTAGCCAATCATGAAGTTCACCCCCGTCAGCTTCATTTTGAGATTTCTGAAGCCAGCCTGGCACGGAACTTCCAGGATTCAGTGGCGTTAATTCGGGACCTCAAAGATTTAGGATGCTCAGTGATCTTGGATAACTATGCCAATCAACATCTAACCTTCCTGCAGTGGGAGAAGCTAGAGGTTGATGCGGTGAAGCTGGACGCAACCTTGATTCGTAATCTCAGACAGGATCTGCCTCAAACGAGGTTAGCACGAGCAATCATCGAGACCAGTGCTTCAATGGGACAGTCTGCGATCGCAACATCCGTAGATGAATACTCAAAATCTCGTCATCTCCATGATCTCAGCTTTAAATCAGCCCAGGGCTTCCACTTTAAACCTCCCAGTCATCAGCCTTGGTTAACCGGCAAAGTGGATATTCTAGGCGTTCCCATCGATAATCTGACCCAAGACGAACTTCTCCAAGACCTGCAATCTGGCATTGTCTTTACTCCCAACGTCGATCACCTCATGAATCTTAAGCAAGACCGTGAGTTTCATGAAGCGTATAACATTGCCGACTACACCATTTGTGACAGCCAAATCCTGTTTTTTTCATCTCACTTTTTAGGGGCACCGATTAAAGAAAAAATATCTGGATCTGATCTATTCCCCGCCTTCTATACCTATCACAAAGATAATCCAGACATTACAATTTTTCTGCTAGGCGCAGCACCTGGCGTTGCCGCCCAAGCTCAACAGAATATTAATGCCCATGTCGGTCGAGATATTGTCGTTGGCTCCTACTCACCCTCCTATGGATTTGATCAAAACCCCCAAGAATGCGCATCGATTATTGATCGCATTAACCGATCAGGTGCTTCAGTATTAGCCATTGGAGTAGGCTCCCCCAAACAAGAACGATGGATTTATCGTTATCGGGATCAACTAGCCGATTCAGTCAAAATTATTTTTGCCATTGGAGCCACGCTAGATTTTGAGGCCGGAACTCAAAAGCGGGTTCCTAAAATGATTAGCACATTGGGCCTAGAATGGCTATTCCGTCTAATGGGCGAGCCAAGACGCTTATGGAAACGGTATCTGATTAACGATCTCCCCTTTCTTTGGCTGGTCCTCCGTCAGAAACTGCACCACTAATTGACCTTCACGCATAGTGCCCTAAAGGTCAGCCATTTTTTCAAAGCGTAAAGCGCCATTGTTTCGGTCTAGCAGGCTTTACTCATCAACGGCTTGTGTTACCCGACTCCACCCGCCATGATGAAAACAGTTTTGATAGATTCACTATGGACACTGAACTGCGACGTCTGACACTTCAAATATTGATTGGTTCGGCTTGGATTGATCATCAACTGAGTGAGCCCGAAGTTACCCACCTCCAGAAAACCCTGTCCCGCTATCATTTGAGTCAGGACACCGAACTACAGCATCTACTGCAACATCCAGTCCCCCCTGCTCAAACGGAGCGGTGGATGGTTGAATTCCTTAAAAACTCCCATCAAGAACAGCGGCTTCAATTACTCGCTGCTATCGGTAATCTGCTGATCGCCGATGAAGTCGTTTCTGATATCGAGCATGACCTGATAGACGAATACCATGAGCTAATGGCCCGCATACCAGATGAACCAGACTATATCACCAACCTAGTCAAAAATATTGGTCACTATGTCAAGAAGGCGTTACGAACCTTAAGCAGCCAACTCTCCTAAAGCAATGCTCAGGACTCGAAACTAGGGTTTAAGCGTCTTAGACACCATATAGGGCTTTGGATCAATCGCTTTCTCATGGTGATAAATTGAATAGTGCAAATGCGTACCTGTGGAACGTCCAGTACTCCCCATATAGCCAATTAACTGGCCTCGCTGAACGGTTGACTTCGGTTTAACCGCTAGCTTAGAAAGGTGGGCATAAAGGGTTTGATAACCATAACCGTGTTGGAGCACAACATGATAGCCGTAGCCACCTGCATATTCGGCCCGTTCCACCTCGCCCTGGGCAGTAGCATAAATAGGAGCCCCATGGTCACCTAACAAATCGATCCCATCATGTATTTCTGCACTGCCGCCAAATGGGCCTGGCCGTAAGCCAAAATCTGAGGAGATTGGGGAGTATCCTTTGGTGGGTTTACCCTGCGGCGTAGCGGCATCTCGGGCTTCTTCCGCTTGAAGGGTTTTCTCCAGAGCAGGCTGAACGTGCTGCTTAAGTCGAGAGGTTAAAACGGGAAGTCGTTCCTTGGCAACTTTTAACTGCTCTTCTGTATTGAGGACAACGGAAACCCCGCCTTTACCGCCCTCTACCTCCACCTTGACTTGCTGACGCTTTTGTTTGGATAATCCTGCGCGTTGACGAAGTTTTTCAACTTCCTCGTCCAAGACTTCTAATTCTTCTAAAACTTCCGCCGCCGATTCAGAAAGTTGATCGTGACGTTGTTGTAAGGCATAAAGGGTTTTACCCGCCCAAACGGCCGGAACTGCAGCGGCAGACAAAGCGGCAGCTAAACCTAAGATAACAACCAGAGGACTGATAGAAAACTTTACGGAACGTTGTCCTGTTAAAGAAATCAAAATCCGAAAACGCTTCGGAATCGGCAATAGAGAACGCATAGAGGCCAACTCAAAGGATTCGAATCGAATCATATCAAATTATGATGTCAATATTAAATATTTCTTAAAAAGGGAATCAAAAAAAGACTTGGGATGTAAAGAGAATTGGGTATTCGCCCAACGACCTATTGAATGAATGTATGGAGATGTAATCAGATGCCTTGACAATTTTTGGAACTCCCTAAGCGGTAATCCACTGCTTGATTCACCAGTGGCCTCGCCCATTCTCGATACTGAGGTTTTCTGGAAAAATGGGTACGATAAAAATGACTAGGATTTAGGGGCCGGGATTTAGAATAATTACCCTTTGCCCAGCAGCAGCCGATTCAACTGAATGTTGATGGACTCGTCACTTGATATATCCTGTTAATAATACTTAACGCTACTGACCAATTTCCCTGAGTTATGGACCTTAAAACAATCTTGATAGGGGTTACCCCCGTATTTGTCGTACTTTGCCTCTTTTTTGGGACTCGAAATGGCTTTTATGATTCGGACGATTACCATGGCAATGGTTCAGCCCACTAAAACTCACCCTCATTAGCCAGTGGTCAATTTATGACTGAACAAGATGTTGCGCTTACGCTGCCTAGAGATGCGACACCTGCGGAATACGCTGCCCTGCAAAAAACTGTGCAGGCATTGGGTTTGGCCCGCATTCAACGTCATATTTTCATCTGTGCTGATCAAACGGTGGATAAATGCTGTGACAAGGCGTCTAGCCTAGCTGCATGGGCCTATCTCAAGACCCGACTGAAAGAGTTAAAACTAGATAACCCCACCGCTGAAAATTTTGTATTTCGGACTAAGGCCAACTGTCTTAGGGTGTGTCAACGCGGTCCAATCATGGTGATATATCCAGATGGGGTCTGGTATCACTCTGCTGCTCCTCCGGTGATTGAAAGAATCTTGCAGGAACATCTATTGGGGAATCAAATTGTAGAAGACTATCTATTGCTCCACCATCCGTTAACGGAGATAGAACTCCAAAACTCCAGAGTCTATGGACTTTCGGTAGACGGTGGGGAAGACGGTTGACTCCCTTTTGGAGAAGACAGGTACCAGCCTCCCAACCCCAACACAATGATCAGCAATACGGGGCTGATCAACATCCACAGACGGGGTCGCTGACGAACAATAAGGGTTTGTTTTTGACGTCCCTCTTTAACGGTCTGCCGATTAGCGCCTTGAGCGACGACTTCAGGCATTGTTTCCGAGAGCCTGGTAGCAGATTCATTTTGAGCGAGTAACGTAGCAGGATCTCGCCCAATTTGAGTGATAGCTGTGGGAGATCCGACTAATTCGGAGTCAGAGGCAACAACGGTTGCCTTAGGATTCACTGCATCTGATTTGAGGCTTTGGAAATCGGTGGATTCCAAATAGCGAATAAATTCTGCTTCCCCCATCGAAACAATCAGATAGGAGGCTTTAATTTTCCGGCCTAGGCCAATACGATCCCCGTCTGCCAGCTCTTGAGAACTGCAGCGCTTATCATTCACAAACACCCCATTGGCACTTCGATTGCCCTCTGAATCTCCATCAATTAGACGATACCGATAGGTGTTTTTGCCAGGGGTTGGCAATCGGAGCAGGATAGCGTGTTTACGAGAAATGGTTGGTGAATCTAGCACAATAGCGTTGGATTCATCTCGACCAATGGAGTAGGCCGCTGAGTCAAGTGCGATCGCACGACGTTTACCATCGTTGATGACCAGAACGTGCCGTTCAGCAGAATCTTGTTTGGGGTCGTGCATATTAGGGAAATTCCTGAGGAAACCGTAAAACCAGCCTAAGTAAGACGTACGCTAACCTCCCTCATCTAAGATGGCTACCCAGCCACCTAGCTAAGTGATTGAAGCAACAAGAGTCCATTGACTCCGTGCGAATGAGGTTGCCAGGCTTAATACATCTGAGAGGAAAGCAATCCCTACACTGAGGGACAGCTAAGATGTTGCCTGTTCTCAAAATTGAAGTTGTCTATACCTAGGATTCCCAACCTCCACACCATTTAAAGCGTCTGGCATCGGGTTAAGGGAAAGAATATGAAACAATAGAGGCTAACCACTCATTGTCGGCTTGACGTTGCCATTTCAAATTCGATGCCACAGACTTATTCCGTAGAGATTCACCATCAAGACACCGTCCACACCATTAGCGTTCCTGAAGACACGACGATTTTGCAAGCAGCCCATGATGCTGGGGTCAATTTGCCCAGTTCCTGCTGTGCAGGGGTCTGTACAACTTGTGCTTCTCTAATTCTAGAAGGAGAAGTTGAGCAAGAAGACGCCATGGGCTTGGGGCCTGATTTGCTGGACCAAGGCTATGCATTGCTCTGCGTCGCCTATCCCCGGTCTGATATTAAGCTTGAATCGAATAAAGAAGAAGTTGTGTATAACTTACAGTTTGGACAAAGTCAGTAACTTGTCCTCACCCTATTTTTGACGAAGGGAGACCTATAAAATGACGACCCATTTTATTACTGCAGAAATTGATTTAGAAGCGTCTAGTGCGGATTTGCCCGCCCAGATTGACGAGACCCTACGGCAGCAAGGGGAACCCCTACGCTGGGCAGTGACTGAGGTCAAAGATCAAAAAGCGACGGTTGAAGCAGTAGTGACCCAATCCCAGTCAGTAGCGCTATCCGATTGACGGCTCATCCCTTTACCGCTGTTTTGCTGATTCCCACGGGAATTGGCGCGGCAATTGGCGGATATGCAGGGGATGCCATTCCCGTCGTCCGCACCATGGCGACGGTCTGCGATCGCATCATCACTCATCCCAATGTCTTAAATGGAGCTCAGCTCTATTGGCCACTGTCTAATGCTTGGTATGTGGAAGGCTACGCCCTGGATCAATTTGCCGCGGGCCATTGGGGGTTACGTCCTGTCCACCGCAACCGGATTGGATTGGTTTTAGATCGAGCCATCGAAGCGGAGTTGCGCCTGCGTCATTTACAAGCGGTGGATGCAGCCCGGGCAACCTTGGGGCTTATCGTCGATGATGTGTTGATAACTGATATGCCTCTAGGGGTAACGCTGAAAACAGCGGCCTCGGGAGCCGCCTGGGGAACGATCGATCATCCCGATAGCCTATTGCGGGCGGTTGATCAGTTGCTCACCCACGGTAAGGTGGATGCGATCGCAGTTGTTGCCCGCTTTCCCGATGATTCCAATAGCGATATGCTTCAGGCTTATCGGCAGGGCCATGGGGTGGACCTGTTAGCCGGGGCTGAGGCCGTGATTAGTCATCTGGTGGTGCAACGGTTTCACATTCCCTGTGCCCATGCTCCTGCCCTTGCGCCCCTGCCCTTGGCCCCTGCCTTAAATCCAAAAGCAGCAGCAGAAGAATTAGGCTATACCTTTCTCCCGTCTGTATTGGCTGGCTTGTCGAGAGCTCCTCAAGTCATGACTGACCCCCACCATCCAACGGATCTGTGGCGTGATCAAGTTGATGCGGTTGTGGTCCCGGCCACCGCCTGTGGAGGTAGCGCCGTGTTGAGTTTCAGCCGTAGCCAGGCACAGATTATTACCGTTCAGGAGAACACCACTCGGATGAGCACCACTGCTGACACCCTCGGTATTCAGCATCGGATTGCCCAGTCCTATCTCGAAGCCGTGGGCATCTTAGCTGCCATGAAGGCAGGTATCGATGAGAGGGTATTGCGGCCTAGCATTTCCATCACTCAGGTTCAGGAACCCGTTGAGTAACGCACGCTTCTCTATGCGGTCTTTTGCATTAACTGATAGGTTATAGAGGTATTTGAATCGTTTATATATCCCTGTGGTTGATCGGCCTAATCAGCAACCTGAACTAGAGTCCCTCACGCGTACGCAAGTCCTGATTGCTATGGGGGTAACAGCCCTCCTTTTACTATTTATCGCCAAGGTCTGGCAGTATTTCGGTACTTTTCCGTCCCTGCGAATGACCTGGCAACCACAACATGCTGCTTGGGGGGTTGGCCTCGGGATGGGTATCACTGCGGCCAGCGCGATCATGTACCAATTTTGGCCACAATATCGATCGTCTGCCTCCCTGTACCTTCAGCTCGTGATTAAACCCTTAGTGTGGACCGATTTAATCTGGCTGGGATTACTCCCTGGATTGAGTGAAGAATTGTTATTTCGAGGGGTGATGTTGCCTGCCCTGGGTTTGAATTGGGCGGGTCTCATCCTGTCTAGTTTGTGCTTTGGCGTTCTCCACCTCAACAGCCCCAAACAATGGTCCTATGTCGTCTGGGTATCCGTGGTCGGCTTCTTGTTGGGGTATGGCGCCTGGTCAACGGGGAACTTATTGGTCCCGGTAATTGCCCATATCACCACGAATTTCATTACGGGGGTATCTTGGAAAATCACCCATCCCCCCCAACCCTTGGGTAAAACCTAAACTGAACCAATGGGCAGAGAAGCTAACGATGGCTCATTAAAGTAGATTGCTTGGATATCTTCTGGTAAGGCAGCCTGGAGTGACTGATACGCTTCTTGCAAATACTGAGCAATATCCTCTGTCGTCACGTCTTCTCCTTCTGCCTGTAAAACAGCAACAATCCGCTGATCTTGCCAGTGAAAGGTTTGAGATAAGACCAGAATTAGTCTGGGTAAAGGGGATAGCTGGTCCAAAGCAATCTGCACATAACACCATAAGGGAGGCGGTGCAGCAGTGAGGGTGTATTGAATGGTTTCAACCGCAGGCAGCTGATCTTGGGTGATGCAAGCGGCAACTTTATTTAAAATCCAGGATTGCAGCGTCAAGCTGGGACCGCCTGCATCTGTGGTTAAGTGGGGCAATTCATAGAACACATTCCGCCATACCCTGGCAAATAGATAGTCTACCTGTAAAGGCGATCGGGCCATATTCCGCAATAGGGAATAAGACATAGCGCCAAATCGACAAAATAGGGCTGTAAAGTACTTTCCCTCCCCAGGGTATTGCTGAAATCCCTGCACTAGCTCTTGATCACTACAATCTTGTAGTGATTTTACAAGTGGGTGATTCGCTTCTGGGAATTCTGGCAGTTTCATAGCAAGTCTTTTATGCGTCCTCAGTAAGCAAAAATGCTCGTGCATCCTTTCGTGAGCATCTTAATCCTTAATTTCGCCTTTGGGGTAAAATCCTGTCTCTACATTCTCTGTCTAAAAATATCAGACTCTAGCCTTGTAAACCGCTCGGTCAAGAGATGAGATCTGTTATGATCAGGTTTGCTCACTCGGAGAGGTGGCTGAGTGGTCGAAAGCGGCAGATTGCTAATCTGTTGTACGGTGAATTCCGTACCGAGGGTTCGAATCCCTCTCTCTCCGTTTTTTGCAACCTTTTGCTGGAGTACTTTTTCATGGGCAAAAAATGCCAACTAACCGGAAAAAAAGCGAATAACGCGTTTGCGGTTTCCCATTCCCACCGTCGCACCAAAAAGTTGCAGGAAGCAAACTTGCAGTGGAAACGAGTGTGGTGGCCTCAGGGAAAACGCTGGGTCAAACTCAGACTCTCCACGAAAGCGATTAAGACCCTTGAGAAAAAAGGTCTAGCCACCTTTGCTCGTGAAGCAGGGATTAATCTGAACCAGGCTTAGTGGCCCGATATTTTTTAGCCCTTCTTCCTCCTGAATCTGTTCAAGAGGAAGTTTTGGCAATCCAAAAAATATTTGCGATGGAGTATCAAAGCCGCAAAGCGTTGAACGCTCCCCCTCATATCACCCTGCAAGCCCCTTTCGAGTGGCCACCGGCTTCGTCAACGACAATTGCATCTATTGATGCAGTTGTCCAAGCATTATATCGATGGGCCGATCAGCATCAATCGATACCAATTCAACTGAGTGGCTTTGGCGCGTTTGCTCCACGGGTGATCTATATTAAAGTCCAGCTCACTCCAGAACTACTGGATCTCCACAGCCAATTACAAACCTATTGTGCACAGGCTTGGTTGATTCAAGATAACCGGGCTCAATCTCGCTCTTTTGTCCCCCATATGACTGTAGCGTTTCGAGATTTAAAACGCGCAAGTTTCTACGCGGCATGGCCTTTTTTTCAAGATCGTCAATTTGACCACCCATTTGTGGCCACTGATATAACCCTGCTTAAACACAATGGTCAACGTTGGGAGATCTTTGATCAAGCAGCGTTTGGAAATTAGAGCCTCTCCACATCCTTCAGAACGCCCTTGGTATCCTTAAAGGGATAGTGGTTGCACGCATAAGGTGGATGGCATGACTGAACACCAGCCAACGATATGTATTTTAGGGGGCGGTTTTGGAGGGCTTTACACCGCCTTACGTCTGGGGCAACTTCCCTGGGGAGACCTTAACCCACTTATCTATTTAGTAGATCAAAATAATCATTTTTTGTTCTCCCCTTTGCTATATGAACTGGTCACGGGGGAGCTGCAATCTTGGGAAATTGCGCCCCCCTATACTGAATTGCTTGCCAATACCCATGTGCGATTTATCCAAAGTGCAGTGAAAGACATTGATCTTCAGCAACAAACGGTGGAGTTATCATCACAGACGCTCTCCTATGACCGTCTAGTCCTGGCTTTAGGGGGTGAAACGCCCTTGCATCAAGTACCCGGCTCGGCAGAATATGCACTCCCGTTTCGGACGGTGCAAGATGCCTATCGCCTAGACGAAAGTTTACGAGCCTTAGAAACCGCTTCGGTTCCCAAGATTCGCGTTGCAGTCGTGGGGGCAGGTCCTAGTGGGGTGGAATTAGCCTGTAAGTTAGCCGATCGCTTGGGCGATCGCGGACGGATACGCCTGATCGAACGCAATGATCAAATTCTGAAGTCAGCACCTGAATTCAATCAAACGGCAGCGCAAAAAGCCCTCGAAAAGCGGCAAATCTGGATTGACCTGGAGACCCGTATTGAGTCTCTAGACGCTAATCAAATGACGCTCTGTTATAAGGAGCAAACCGATACATTGCCCGTAGATATTGTCTTGTGGACCGTGGGAACTGCGATCGCAGACTCAGTCCAATCGCTTCCCTTACCCCACAATAATCGGGGTCAACTCCTGACTGATCCCACCCTACAGGTGCAAACCGCACCCCACATTTTTGCATTAGGTGACTTAGCAGACTGTCCGGCTCAGGAGGGGCAGCCTATTCCTAAAACAGCACAGGTTGCTATTCAACAGGCTGATTGCGTCGGTTGGAACCTCTGGGCTTCTCTCACGCAACGTCCACTCCTCCCCTTTCACTACACTCATCTAGGAGAAATGCTGACCCTGGGCGAAGATTCTGCAGCCATGTCAGGCTTGGGGGTACAGTTAGACGGCCCCTTAGCTTTTATGGCCCGTCGGTTGATCTACCTCTATCGGATGCCCACCCTCGATCATCAGTTAAAACTGGGGCTGAACTGGATGGTCAAACCTTTGCTATCGGCAATAGCGACCCCGCAATAATACCTCTTTACCGCATTTCGGGGGTGAGGGTCTCGAACTCACTCAGTACCGCTATGAGTATGCGGTATAGTGATTGGGGTGTTACGAGATTTATTCCCTTAAATCACTCATTTTTTGCACCCAGGCGATTGATCTTAGTCGATATTGGGTGAGCCCAATATCTTCACAATCGGCATCTTAGCTTAGGAGTAATTTGGTTATGTCACAACACGAAGCGCATGAATGTCTAAGAGTCGGCCAGCCAGCGCCCGACTTTACAGCAACAGCTGTTTTTGACCAAGAGTTTAGCGAAGTTCAACTCTCAAACTATCGGGGTAAGTATGTCGTTATCTTTTTCTATCCCCTCGATTTTACCTTCGTGTGTCCCACAGAGATTACAGCCTTCAGCGATCGGTATGACGCCTTCAAAGTCTTAAATACCGAAGTGCTGGGAATTTCTGTGGATAGTGAATTTTCCCATTTAGCTTGGACCCAAACTGACCGAAAATCTGGGGGGGTGGGCGATCTCAACTATCCGCTAGTTTCAGATATTAAGAAAGAAATTAGCTCTGCTTACAATGTGTTGGATCCAGAAGCGGGTATTGCCCTTAGAGGCCTATTTATTATCGATAAAGAGGGCATTATTCAGCACGCCACGATTAACAACCTTGCCTTTGGACGCAACGTTGATGAAACCTTACGGACCCTACAAGCTATTCAACATGTTCAAGCGAACCCAGATGAAGTTTGTCCAGCGGGTTGGCAACCCGGGGACAAAACGATGAATCCAGATCCGGTTAAGTCCAAGGCTTACTTCGAATCTGTTTAGCTCAAGCAAGATGTTTGATCTCGGCTAAATTGAATTGTAATGTTTGAGATACCCTGCTTTCATAGAGGTAGGGTATCTTGGGAATCGATTGTTTAAGTATTTCAAGGGCAAAAGAAGATTTTAGGCTTATCCAGCATCAGGGGTTCATCGCCCGCATTAAGATGAACTCGCCGAAATGGACGAATCTCTGCACCCAAGGGCGAATGGCGGATCGTCTTAACGATATGCCATTCGCCTTTTGATTACTCAAAAAATCAGCTTTATTTCTCCTAGAAAAAGCCTTTCACCCCTCAAAGAAAGCAGAATATTTAGTACTTTATAGAAACACTAAAACTAGAGCAACTGATTGGAGCTGGGTGAGCCGATTAGGGTGGTTATAGAATTGTTTTATGCTGAAATGTGATCCAAAATTGAATTGCCACCCGTTTTTTAGGGACTCAATTTCCTGGGAACAAATTTTTATTCACTAAGTCAACTTTTTGTTGGCCGGATTCCTTGACAATGTTTTAGGGCTTGGGTTTAGAGATCTGAATCGTATTACTTATAAAGCCTATATACTAAAGATCTTAGCCATTCTAGCGCTTGTTTTTTTAATGAAGGTCTGCAGGATCTTGAATGAACATCTCTTGAGGAAAAGAACAGTAACTTAGATTTAAGTGAATCGTAACTAATGCTATGAATCGCTAAACACTTTAAACTTCACGAAGTTTTCACGGGACTTATGTACCTTATCTACTTAAGTTGCTCCCTTGATAGCTGCTTCTTGTATAAGATCGAAATTTGATTGAATCACTAGTGATTTTATCTATCTGTGTGATCTTTTAAGATTTATATATTCAATAGCTTCTGTCTCACCTTCCTATTAATAGGACCTCACTTATGGCTTTATCTTCTTCTGTATTTGCTACAGCCCAGCCCGCTTCTACTCCAGTCTCATCCAAACAGAACGCTCAACCGTTGCATTTGGAAGTGGGAAAAATGATTCCTCGCCAGACGGACCACCTATGGCATATCGATCAGGGGCTGGTCCGAACACTGACGTGGAATGAAGATGGCGATCTGGTCACATTGGGCTTGTGGGGTGCGGGAGATTGTGTGGGCCGCTTGTTATCTGAAATCACGCCATTCCAGATGGAGTGCCTCAATAATGTGCAGTTAAGACCTCTGCCGCTTTCTGGGCTAGATGACTTAGGGGTGGTGATGCGATCGCACCTCCGCTATATGGAAGAACTGTTTAGCATCATCAGCCATAAGCGAGCACCCCAGCGGTTATTACGCTTTTTGGATTGGCTAGGCGATCGGTTTGGCCGCCAAGTGGAGCAGGGACGCATCTTGGATTTGGGATTAACCCATCAGCTCTTGGCTGAGATTACGGGCATCACCCGAGTCACGGCCACCCGTTTGCTGAACGAATTTGAGCGGGAAGGAAAACTGATGCGGTTGCCCAAACAGCAAATGCTGTTGCAGTTCAGCTCAGGTCATCCCGACCGCGTGACTAGCATGGCTCGGCACCGCGCCAAAGGTAAACGCAACGTCTAAAGCAAGGCGGTTAGATGGGTAACCTGCTCAGCAACCCTTTGATCGAGCTGTTGCAGGCGCTCGGTCTCTTGCTCTAGCTGAATGTCTTGGGTCTCTTTTTGCGTAACTAAATGGGTCAGTTCCGTTTGGCGAGCTGAGATATCATCATTTAAGCGCTGAATAATCTCTGTTTCATAGGTATTAAAGCAGGATTCGACAGCTTCATAAACGGCCTGATGCTGCTCTTGGGCAATTTGGGGCAGACATTTGGCAAATTCTTGCCGAGTTGTCGTTAGAAACGTCTGGCGGACATATTCAGCCTGTCCCGCGACTAAGCCCGCTCCGGCAGCGATCACTAGAAACACGTTCAAGGCCATCGCTGAAAACAAAAGGCCAACGATTTGGATGACCAGCGTAACGCAGAGGGAGGTGAAAACCGCCTGCATCACCCGCCGCCAAAAGGGACTTAAACGACCGACGACGCCATTAAGGGAGTTAGGAATGGCATCCAACACTTCAAAAACTGTGTCGGTCCAGGTTTCAGTGGCATTATAAGGATGGCCTGACGCCCCATAGGACCGCCCCAACAGTTTGGCATTAATCACATCCACCACCTGGGTATAGGTGCCCCGATATTGATCGGCGACGGCTTGTACCTGGGCAAAGGCTGTTTCTAACTGCTGAGTAGCCTGCATCTCCCAGTCTGCCAACTGATCCGTGAGATAGCGTTCAAAGGCCCGCTTAAAAGACTCATGGAATTTGGCCCGGTTTTGCTTGTTGAGGAAGTCTAAAAATTCTAGATCGGGCTGGGACACCACAAAGTCAGTTTCAAAGGTTTTTTCCAACTGAAGCAGATAGGTCTGAAATGAATCGGCAATGGCTTGGGCTTCGCGATCGCGGATTTTGCGAATTTCGGTCTGAAAATCTGTGGAGACAGCTGTGAGCTGGTCAAACTCCGCCTGGACGGAGGCGACTTTATCTTTGAGGTTGCCGATATCTTCGCCCAATAGCGGAATTCGTCGTTCGACGGCCTCATGCACATGGGCCGCAACGGCGCGAGCTTGCTGTGCTGCATGGTTGAGTTCGGCACTGGTCCGCTCGCGGGTAAGAAACTGGGTGAGGGAATCGAGAAAAGCAGGAATGCCTGTATCGTCTAGGAGGGCTTTGGGGTCGTGGAGTTGAGATCTCAACGCGGGTAACGCCGAAATTTCAAAAACTCGCTGCTGATAGCGATCTTCGCCATTGACTAAACAATAGGGAGAGAGGTGGGTTTGAAAGACTTGTCGAAGTTTTGTTTCTGCCTCCGCTAAAGCTATCTTATCGTCAGGATCAAGCAGACTGTTTTGTACCTTATCCCAGGCATTAAGGAGGAAGAAAATCGTTAGCCCTCGATTCTGAAGAAAGTTACGTAAGTAGCGCCGCTCATCTAGGGTGCAGGGCTGGGTGGTGTTGAGAACAAACAACACCGCATGACAGTCGTTGAGGTAATTGAGCACCAGCTCGTTACGGGCTTCCGTATCGTTGAGTCCAGGGGTATCGACCAGTTCAATCCCTTTGGATAAGAGAGGGAGCGGATACTCAATTACGGCGTGGCTGACATTGGGAAAGGCTTGCTCATCTTTTTCCTCCAGAGCTTTAGCTTCTGAAGGGTCAATGGTGTATTTCCATTTGAATGTGGCGACATCAATTTGCTGAGGCGGAGTGTCATCGCGAAAGTAGATGGTGACCCGCTTCTGCGGACCATATTTGAGAACGCTCAGAATGGCGGTGCAAGGATTCACGTCGCTGGGTAGAAGGCGCTCCCCCAGAATGGCGTTAATTAAGGTGCTTTTACCACGCTTCAGATCGCCCAACACCACCAGGCGGAAGATACCTTGCTTGAGATGGTCACTAGCCATTTGGACTAGCGTGATCTGACGATCCAATCCTAACTGTCCCGACGCTTGTGCACCGTCCATTTCTGATTGAGTCAAAATCTGAACAATCCGCTCTAAGTGCTCGGCAACTTGTTCTCGAACACGGCGAACTTGATCAAAATCATCTAAATATCCCGCAGCTTGGGGCAGGTTGACAGAATTGCTCATGGATTGGCGATTGAAAGGACTGGATTCTGAAATAGCGGGCTCTGACCGTACCATCATAGCGATAGCTAATGGCTGAGGACGCTATCGATTCTCATTATTCCCCGTTGGGTGGGGATAAGCGCGCAAGGCTGCAGTTCTCTGTCTTGTATGCCCATACATTTATCGCAAATGAAGCAGTTTCTATTGTTTGTGGAAGCGTAAATAATCTTCAGCTATTTTGCAAACAATGCTGCTCCCATCAATGCAGTTAAGACAGGCGTTTGCCACCTATCTACCCATTCATTGCTTTCGACCAGGGAGCATGTCACCTTTGCATGCCAATTAAGATTGAGATAAGCACACCGATGTGCAAGCACTTGCGGGACATTGCTTTCATTCCACTGCGCCCCTGAAATTTTGACTCTGCGACTAATCTGTTTGATAGC
>NZ_JANQOP010000028.1 GCF_028285745.1 Acaryochloris sp. IP29b_bin.137
GAATGCGACAGGTCATAAGTTTTGGGCCAGAGGCTTTTTTGTGGCGACAGTGGGTCGGGATGAAGCAGTAATTCGTCGATACATCCGCTCCCAAGAAGCCGAAGAGTACAAACAGGAGCAATTGAGCCTTTTAGAGAGCTGAGGTCTCACCCCCTGACCCCCTTTCAGGGGTTTTTCCCAAACCTCCGGTTTTACCGGAGGTTATTGATTCAATTCTGGCGTCGTTGTTTGTCATAATGAGGCTATTCCTGTTCATTTCTATATAAAAATCGCTTTTAAAAATGACTGTTGCTTCACCTCAAGCACCCCGATTTTCGTCTCGCGTTGTCAATGGCCTTTTAGCCATTAAGCCGTTGGCTAACTTTGCTAAGTTTCAAGCCCGAAAAATGATGATTGAACGGGCGGAATCGATTGGGGTGCCCTGGCGGAATCGAGCCTCGTCCTTGATGGAACGGGGATTGGAGGTCTGGGAAGCAGAACGACAAGCCATCCAAACGCCAGACTTGGACTATCCAGACTATTATGTGGTTTCCTTCCATGCTTATGAGTCAGGGAATTTGAGCTGGGAAGCGGCCACTGAAGTAGAAGTGGCCTCCTATGCTGCCCATGCCCGAATTTGGCCTGAGTCGGGGGCAAAGGGAGATGGTCGTTTGCGTCAGAGCTATCACACGGTTTTGCAGGAGAAAATCCCGACAGCCCCTAAAGATATTTTGGATCTAGGCTGTAGCGTCGGGTTAAGCACCTTGGCCCTGCAAGAGACTTATCCTGAGGCTCGGCTAACAGGGTTGGATTTGTCCCCGTATTTTTTGGCGATCGCAAATCACAATACCCCCGCCAGCGATTCCCTCCAATGGATTCACCGAGCTGCCGAAGATACCGGCTTACCGGACAACAGTTTTGATCTGGTCTCTATCTGTCTGGTCTGTCATGAGTTACCGCGCACGGCCATTCGCGATATCTTTGCCGAAGCCCATCGTTTGCTGCGGCCCCAAGGCCATTTAGCCGTTATGGATATGAACCCCAACTCTGATGTCCATCGCAAGTTGCCCCCCTATGTGCTGACGCTTCTTAAGAGTACCGAGCCTTACTTAGATGACTATTTCACCTTCGATATTCAGCAGGCTTTCTCAGAGGCAGGCTTCCAGCAGCCCTCTCTTACCTGCAACAGCCCTCGTCATCGGACTCTTATTGCCCAGGTCGATTAATTCAGTTTCACGGGTGAATACCACCATAGATGCAGCAATCGGCAAGCTGGAGCACATTTTGCCATGTCGAGCAGTAGATTTAGCACAAATTAGATAATAATCTAAATTTAAAAGCTCAAAATCTTGATTTAATCTTTGTATACTCAGGAATTAATTTATTTCTACTTAATACCTTTCAGTAAAGACTAAAGCTATTGGCAAAACACTATCTCTCCATCCGCTCACTTTATTAAAATAGATAAAATATCTATAAATACGGGTATTGAACACCCATATTTATAGAATTTGAAACGAATTAATCAAGATTTCTTGCCAGAAGCTCTACTAGCACCTTTTCTAAAATCCATTAGTTTGAATTATTCTGGTTCTTTAACTTTTATTACAGGCTGAATAACGTCACGATCTTGGGCTGAAAAGTAACTATGGCAACCTGGCATCTATCTGAATAGCGAAATTGACTTGAGGTTCACATTCGGTTTTCTGAAAAAGCATATATTCTGGGCATGCCCACCCATTGCTAACCCCTCGTATCTGATTGGTGGACTGCTCTCCTTATGCTGGCTTTATGCCCCCCCCCCTCTCCATGCCCAGATCGTTCCTGACCAGACCCTACCGAACAATTCCCAAGTTACAGCCCATGGCAACGATATTGTAATTGCAGGTGGAACCACTGCGGGAAACAATCTTTTTCATAGTTTTGAGTCATTTTCTCTAACGAACACCCACAAAGCGATATTCAATCCTGCTCCTGCCATCGACAACATCATTGGTCGAATCACCGGAAAATCCATCTCCAATATAGATGGCGTTATTCGTGTCAATGGCAACGCCAACTTACTTTTGCTCAATCCTAATGGCATAGTCTTTGGCCCCAATTCAACGCTAGACATGAGGGGCTCTTTTCTGGCTAGCACTGCAGACGGGGTCCAATTCCAAGACGGTCACTTTCTCAGTACGACTCATTCGCAGTCCCCACCTCTCCTAACGATTTCTAGACCCACTGGCCTCCTCTTCAATGGAACTCAACCTGGACAGATTGTGGTTCAGGGCAACCTAGCCGTTCCACCCAGGCAGACTCTCGCCTTAGTGGGGAGTAATATTCAATTTAACGGGGGCATTGCGATCGCAGAATCTGGACGGGTTGAAATTGGCAGCGTCAGTCAAGGAACCGTCACGCTCTCCCCCTCTACGATTGGATGGCATCTCGGGTATGATTTCGTCCAAGCCTTTAGTGATATTCAGTTGTTGTCTGAATCAGCAATATTAAACCCCAATTCTGTTCGCAATCCTTTGGGCGGAATTCAAGTCCAAGGGCGTCAAATCCATCTCAGTCAATCCGAAATTCGGGCCCAAACCCTGAGTGACCTGCCAGGGGCTGATATCAACCTTTATGCAAGCCAATCCTTAGATATTGGTGGTGAAGTTGACAGCTTTTTTCCGTTCAGCTCCTGGATCGCCAATGTGGTTGAAAAAGATGCAAATGGTAAAGGTGGGCGGATTAATATTAACGTTCCTAATATATCCATACGAGAGGGTGGACGTATTCAAACCCTGAGTCTAGGGGATGGCCCAGCTGGGACTATTACGGTTAATGCTGACACTCTTTTGGTGCGCGGTGGGGCATCTCCCACCGTAAACAGTAGAAAAGAACTAGGAGATAGTTTAAATAGTCAAATTTCAAGCTCTACTTTTAGCAACGGAGCGGGGGGGGATGTCACGGTTGAAGCGCAATTTCTCTCCTTAACCAATGGTGGTCGAATAGGAACTCTCGTAGGTCCTTCGGCTTCTGGCCCAGGAGGTGATGTATATGCGACAATCTCAAAGTCGATTTTTAGCGAAGAAGTTAATCCGTTTCAAAGAGATTCTGGTAGTGGCATCACAACGTTTACCTTTGGTAAGGGAAATGCAGGAGATATTAAAGTATCTACTCAGACATTAACTCTTCAAGCTGGGGGGGCACGTTAGTTCACGAAGTTTAAATTTTCCCTTCGGTAATCAAGGTTTTTCACCCGGAGCTGGCAGTGCAGGCAATGTTGATGTCCAAGCTTATCAATGGATCAATCTCTGGGGAGCTTCCAGGATGTCCCCTGGCATTATTAGCTTGTTGGGGAGTATCAATAATGGGACTGGAGCAGGTAGTGATGTTTCAGTTTCTACCCAGCGCTTAACTGTAGCAGATGGCGCAAGTGTATCGTCATCCGTGTTTTCCTTTGTGACTGGTGCTGGTGCATTGCCGCCAGGAGTCGGAACGGGAGAGGGGGGTAACCTAACAGTCAACGCTGCAGACTCGATAACAATCGTTGGAATGAATCCCTCTCCGTTCAATCCTTCACCCAGTATATTAGGTACATTCACATTAGGTCCGGGTAATGCGGGCGATACAACCGTCAACACACAGCGGTTAACCGTCTTAGAGGGTGGGCAGGTCAACACTGGAACCCTAGCCAGCGGTAATGCTGGCAGACTATTTATCAACGCCTCCGAATCTGTATTGGTGAAAGGTAGAGCCGCAAATGGACTGCCAGCCCAAATTGCATCCAATACCTTGGTGTTGAATGAGGCCACCCGCAATACATTCTTTCTTCCCCCTCAACCAACGGGTAATACAGGTGAAGTCACGATTAAATCGAGGCAAATTACCCTCTCTGATGGAGGGCGTATTGGGGTTCAGCACATTGGAAGCGGCAATGCGGGTGAGTTAAGCATCGAAGCCGATTCCGTTTTATTAAATAATCAAGGCGCAATTATTGCGGAAACGGCTTCAGGTGAGGGAGGCAATTTGGATCTAACGGTTAAGGGCATCTTACAATTGCGGAACCAAAGCCTTATCTCCACAGAATCTAGAGGACTTGGAAATGGCGGCAATATCAGAATCAATGCCCAGTTCTTGATTACCTCTCCTTTCGAGAACAGCGATATTATTGCCAATGCATTTGATGGCAATGGCGGCAACATCACCATCAACACTCAAGGTATTTTTGGTTTTGCCTCCCGAGAAACCGTCACCCCGTATAGCGATATTACAGCCAGCTCCCAACAGGGCATTAATGGCGTTGTTGAAATCAATAGCCCTGAAGTGGATCCCAGCCAGAGCTTGGTTGAGCTACCTGCTGCTGTACCGCCACCAGCGGAGATTGCCCAGGGCTGCCGACCGGGGCAATCCCTGGGGGGGAGTTCTTTTACCCATGTCGGTCGAGGAGGACTCCCTCTAGGTCCAGGTCGATCCTTAACACCACATACGGTATGGCAAGATCTCAGGCCCCATGATCAGAGACCTCTGAATTCTGTCCAGGCCCATCAAAAGAGCCCTATCGCCAAAACCGACCAGTCCCCCTCTCAGATCGTTGAGGCAAGGGGGTGGCAGCAGGATTCTCAAGGACGGATTTATTTGACTGCCCCTACCGTCTCAACCCATATGCATCAGGGATCAAACTGTGGCTAGGTCAATTGGAAGTGGGATTCGCCCCCTTGCTCAATCCAGCCATAGATCATGCCAGAGGTGGAGTGACCGACACCGCATCTGCCCTGAGCATCGATTACAATCACACCGCCCAAACCTTTGACCTTGGAGACTAGGTATTCTATTCCGGCTTGGGCAGCTTCTGGCGCACTCACCGCTTGAAAGTGAATATAGTCCGAAATTGTTTTAGCGAGCACGGTCCGCATAAATTGTTCGCCGTATCCCGTCGCCGATACCGCGCAAGTCTCGTTGTCCGCAAATACCCCTGCACCAATAATGGGCGAGTCTCCCACTCGACCCCAACGCTTATTGACAATCCCCCCCGTTGAGGTGGCAGCCGCCAAATTCCCCTCTAGGTCAAAGGCGGTGGCACCGACTGTGCCAAACTTCCGTTGGGGCTCCTGCTCAATATCCTCATGATCGAGCACCATCTTCCCCGCCTTCTCGGCCTCTTGAAACTGCTTGATGCGAGACGCAATCACAAAATAGTCATCGGGTAAGCATTCCACTCCCCATAGTTCAGCAAACTCCATGGCCCCGTGGCCGATTAGCATCACATGCTCGCTCTTTTTGAGGACAAGACGTGCCAAAGCAATGGGGTTTTTGATATTTTTAATGCCTGCAACCGATCCGGCTGCTAGATCTGAACCATTCATGATCGCAGCATCCATCTCCACCTCGCCATACTCATTCAGCACCGAGCCCCGACCCGCGTTGTACAACGGGTCATCTTCGAGCAAACAGACACAATATTCAACTACCTCTAGCGCTGAAGATCCTTGCTGTAGTTTGAGACGCCCCTGTGCCAAAATGCCATTGATACTTTGGGCGAAATCTTCTTCACTGCCTTCAGCTTGAATATGTTGTAGGGCACCAGCGCCCCCATGAATCATTAGGGAGTAGTTCGAAGACATAACGGCGGAGAACGGGATACTAAATGCGCAAGCCACGCTCAGCAACGATTGCGGTCATCCCTACATCTCCGACAAAGGCCCACAATAAGGATGTCCCTATTACGGGGATTGAGTCAGAGAAGCGGTTGCCAAGCCCTAATCCTATTCTCGCAAGAAATGGGGAGTCGGGCCAGGTTTATGGGGTCCCTTCAAAGAAGTTGCTTCAGTTGTTCTCTCAGGCGATCTTGCTGTTCCGGCGTTCCTGCCAGCAAGATCACTAGCTTACCGATTAAAATACTGCCCCAATTGACAATAACAATTCCTTGCTGAGATTGGTCGTCGTATTCCATATCCCTCAAATCAATTTGATGCAAGGAGCGGGCGGAGGTGATGAAGGTTTCGCTCGTCCAGCTAGAAATATTAAGTTTATGGGCAATTCCGGTTGGATAGGAAGCCCCGTTAAAACGAGGATTGCATTCAATTGCCAAATAGCATGGCTCTCCTTCCTTTTCGGCAACGGCAACGTCAAAGGCAAAAATATCTTTCATGCCCTGCTGGGCCATCCATTGGGCCATGGGATCAACCACATCCCAGGGTTGATGAATGGTTGGATAGCGATTACCACTATGGGTACAGCCATCTAGAATTTGTTCTGAGGCTGCCAAGGGTTTAACCCCTGCCGATGTCACTTCGTACTGCAAATTCAAAAAACTAATGGCTTGCACCTCTTCTTGAATTTGGAAGGGCATATAGTCGGGCAGTCCCTGCAAGGCCGAAACCAGCTGCGGCTCATCTTCACAACGAACAATGCCCATCCCATCTACAGAGATGGATGGTTTGAGATAGCAGGGATAGGGAATATCCGCGTCGAGATCGATAAATGACTTGTTATTGAAACACAAGGTGGTCGGAACAGTGACCCCCAAGGTATGGGCCAATTCCATGAAATTGTTTTTGGAATTGACGTAATCAACCACGCCGTACCAATTTTGGTCTAGTTGTCGGAATTGCTCAGCATAAGAACTTTCATGGTTGACTGCATCCCCAAAATAAAAGACGGACCGCTCTAATTCAGGATGTTCAGCAATACGATTGAGTGAAACATCCCATACCACTTGCTGAGTATGGGGTAAGCCGATGCGGCGATAATGTTCGGTAATGGCTCGCCATTCTGATTTCAGTTCGGGATGGAGCTGGATCACATCCTTCGGTTCGGTTAGACCCAGTACCCGCCCTGAGTAGAGATAATTTCCCTGCACCTGCTCATGAGTGCAGTTCATGATGTCATGATTAAAAATTTTCATTTCTTCAGCTCCTCTGTGCTAGTCAGGAATGAGCGTGCGATCGCACGCCAGAGACAGATGCCCCAATCCGCATCAATTAAACAATCTGAAGTGCTAAAAGGTAATAGTCATTACATAGATCAATTGACATCAAAAACCTTGTTTGGACAAATGTGAAGAAAACTAACTATTCAAACCATAAAAGATGCAAAGAATGCATTGATATCGATTTTTAAGATTAATAGATCTCTGTGTAAGTGAGGGAATCAAGCATTCCAACCTAATTCAGTCTCACTATAAGTTCTTTTGACTATATTTTAAAAGAAGTTAATTATCCCTAAACAAATTCAGAGCCATCTCAACCAGGAAGATCTTTACATCTCTTTTTTACACCAGATAAGAATCATGTTAATCAGCTCTTGAGGCTTAAAATCAGGACTGCCTTATGCCTTGAAAATGATGTTTTGAGGGGTTGGTAATGCCCAATTCACTTCATCGCCAAAAACTGATTTTGCGATCTTTATCTGGAATAATCTTGCCCTAAAATAGGTTGAAATATTTTGCATTTATTGCATCGCCTGATGAATAATGCATAGTTCTTTGGCGCAATGGACGTTGCCTGGATAATCAAAAGGTTAAAAAATAAATATTTTCCAGAAAAATGGTTCAAAAGGTTTACAAATTCGCTTAACCTTTTTTAGGGTTCTGCTAGCAAGTTTTTCGAGCATATTAGTGTTGCTGTTCCCAAAATAGCGAGCTCATATTTGGTTCGCTAAATTTCTTTCCCCCTTAGAAACCGTTGCATGAAGATATACAACCACGATATCCGGACCAGCACTCATGAAACGAGTGGCGGAACACATTTGTACTCAGGGCGGGCTCTAGGGCTTTCTGAACCAACAGATATCATCCAAATTCATCCAGCACTCAAGCCTGAGTGGGACAGTATTGCTGCCCACTATGCTCGGATTGGGCTACGCCACTCTCACAATGTATTGTGGAGCCTGTCTCTGGCCCACTTGCAAACCTATGCAGATTACGAACCCTCTGTATATTTCTTTGGCGATGCAGTTTGTGATCACAGTCCCTGCGCTCAGTTCTATCGGGATATCGATCAGCGTTGGTTTGACGTCGTCACATATATCAATGCCAAAAACAACTTTATCGAGCTGGCCCAGAGATTAGGCCTACCTGTTCCAGCGACTGCCTGTTTTAATCGCTCTGCCGCTGTTGGGCAACTCGAACGCTTTACGTATCCCTGCTATCTCAAGCCTTCTGTTTCTGATAGTGGGTTTGGAATTTTATATTGCCAAGATGCCAGGCAATTGGCCGCAGCCTTAATGGAATGGAGTGATCCAGTTCCTTTCCAAATTCAAGCGGAAGCCCCATCTGCCACATTTATTAATCTTCAGTATCAAGTGACGGAAAATGGCATAGAACGTCTGTTAGTCTCAGAACAGATTTTGAATGGCTGTGTACATGGCGGGAATCGCTATCCCACGGCCCACCAGCCTTGGTCATACTTCGATCCCTTAGCACAATGGCTGGCTGAACAGGGAATGAAGGGCCTGTTTGCATTCGATGCAGCCGTCGTGGATGGGGCAGAACACCCATATTTAGCCATCGAATGTAATCCAAGATTTAACGGATCTTCCTATCCCACCCTGATTGCCCAAAAATTAGGAATTCTCCAATGGAGTAGTGAGACCTTGATGACGGATTACCATTCTCTAGCTGATTTGGAGCTGAGGGACCTAGAGTTCAATCCTGATTTAGGCACAGGAATTATCCTGATCAATTGGGGAACGATTCTGGTTGGAAAAATTAGTGTATTGCTTGCAGGCACAACAGTCCAACAGGCTGCGCTGAGAACGGAATTGCAAAACCAACTAATGGATTCTGAACAATTACGTCCACTCAACCCTCGGGACTACATAACCAAGGAACTCGCGAAGATCTCAGGGATATAGGGTCTAAAAGCCTTATAAAGGAGCTTCTGAAACGCGAAAATTTATAAAGCTAGGATGGATTGCATCTCATTTCAGTTAATACTACCTGTGGGGTAGCGGTTGGTAATCCATTGCCCTCGTTTGTGGGATGATAAGCAAGGTTCGTTGACATCAAATACTGACTTATTGCCTTGCAAATCGCTGGTTTCTTAAAGTCAGCCCCCTATGGGACTGTTTACGCCTGGGGGGTGGTACCTTGAGCGATCCGATTACAAAACGTCAAGGTGAGGCGTATTTTGCGATCGCAACAGATCGTGCAGCCGATCGCCCACAAGGGATTCATCACATCGATAAAGGATAACTAAACTGTGTTGGACTGGCCGGAATATCTGAAATTAGTTGCTGGTCTAGCATCAATTGTGAACCCAGTCGGTGTTATCCCCATTTTTCTGAGCTTGACCGAAGGGCTAGAGGCCAATAAACGGCGTTGGGTTGCAGTACAAGCCTCATTTGCCCTGTGTATGGTCCTGATGGTGTCTCTGGTGGCAGGAGAAGCAATTCTCAAATTTTTCAGCATCAGCTTACCTTCTTTTAGAGTCGCCGGGGGCTTGTTGATCCTATTGACCGCTCTATCCATGTTAAGGGCTGAGACGCTGGAATCTCGTCAACTCACTGAAACGGGTACCGTCGATCCCAATGAATCACCCACGCTGCCTGATACGCCTGTGGCAGTGGTGCCGATTGGCATCCCGCTCTTGGGAGGGCCGGGAGCTATTAGCACCGTGATTGTTTACGCCCATGTCCAAGAATCCTTTTCCCATGCGGTTTTGGTGAGCTTTGCCATTTTCAGCGTGTCCCTACTGGCCTTAATGGGGCTACTGATATCCCCGCTGGTCGATTCAGTGATGGGCAAAACAGGGATGAATGTAATTAGCCGAATTATGGGGTTGATTATTACAGCGATTTCCATTGAATTTATTGCGGATGGAGTCAAGGAACTTTTACCAGGCTTGGGGTGACGATGTCAGGGGGGCACATATGCCCAAACAATGGGTCAAACATACCGTCGAAATATCAGAACTTGAAACATCAGAACTGAACGGATACAAAAGCGATTTGCCGGAAAATTTTTTCCTGATTGTTAGAGTTTGGATGTTGTTAGACCACACTAATAAATGACGAGTAGCCAAGTCATTGGCTACAGCAGATAAATGTGTATCAATTGTTGCCGTCCTTTTATCAGCCTCACATATGATTCAGCGAGTCGGTCAGCCCAACCCAACGCAGCTTATTAGTATCCAAACTCTGATTGAAGGCTTGTTGGCATCCGAACAGGTCGAGCCAATGGTGGACTGTGCCCTACGCTTTCTCCAAGCTGAACTGGATTATCCGCTTTTATGGATTGCGGCCTATGATGCTGACCGTTCAGAGTTATCCGGTTTAGGGGGCAGTTTGCCTCATGCAGAGTCTAGTGCGTTTACCCAGCGCTATCCTGTACTGCCCGGCGATCTGTTTGATCAGGCGGTGTTAACTGGGCAACCCATCGAAGTGATGAATCTGCAGGAAGACAGTCGGATTGGGAAGTGGCAGAAAATTGCGCAGCGTTACGATATTCAAGGGGCTATTCTCTATCCCATACAGCATCGCAATCTCTGCCTGGGCGTCGTGCTGCTGGGCTCTATCCATTGGGGAAGGAATCCAAGAACGGAAGAGAGCCACGTCTTATCCATTTTTGCCCGAACGTTTGGCGCTGTGCTGCATCACCTTCAGCATCAAGCGGTGGAACCGCCCCCCACAGGAACATCCCCCTTACTCGAAATTGTCAATCAAATTAGTCCGTTGACGGATTGGGAAGATCGTCTGCACGTCATTCTAAAGTCAACGCATCAGGTCATCAACCCCACGTTTACAGGTCTGTACTGGATGGATTATGAGGAGGACCATTGTGTTCTGAAATCCTGCTATCAACCCGGTCAAGGCAGCCGATTAAGTCGCGTTCGTCCCCTTAAGGCTCAAGTGCAGCTTTCGGAAATAGCGCCTTTTTGTCAAGTCCTCTCAGCAGGTCAAATTATTTCAGTCAGCGAACGGGAAGGAACGGTCAATACGAAAGTCCCCTTGCGCTTGATGCAGCAGACGAAGTCTCGTTCCTTGCTATGTGCCCCCATTATGGGGGAGGGACGGCTACTCGGTTTTTTATCCGTAGAAGGGGCAGAGCCTCGCGTTTGGCAAGAACAGGAGAAAAACCTTGTCCAAGCGACCGCTCAACTCATTGGTTTATCGGTGGTTGCGCCTGAAGGGGAAAGGCCAATCCAAGTCTCTTCTCAAACCCATACGTTGATGGGGCAGTTTACCCAATTGATGGTGGAGTCTAAAGATTGGCCCAAAACCCTTAGGAAAGTCACAGAGCACCTTTGTCGGCATCTCCAAACTCAGCGACTGGTGTTATTGCAGCATGATGAACGAACGGGAGAATTTCGAGTTGAATACCAATACCATAGCCCTAAACATCAACCTTTGCTGGATGTTTTACAGCCGCTGAGTGATGTGGATGCTCGAATGCTGGAGCGGAATATTGGTGCGATCTCAATTACAGATCTAGAGGAAGATTTACGATTCCTAGCCTGGCGAGAATCACTGATGAGCCAAGGACTACGTTCACTTCTCGTCTGCAGAACAGTAGCAGGTAGCAATACTCCTCGTACCATCCTTATTTTAGGGAATAACCGAGCTAAAACATGGAAACCCAATGAGATTGAATTTGTACAGCAATTTGCACAGACCCTTGGCACATTCGAGCAAAAACAGCGAGATTACTTGTTGCAGCAGCAACAACTCAAGCTTCAGGGGCAAGTACAAGATGCGTTGCCCTCTCTCCTCAAGATCGAGGACCCCACACAATTGATATCTACAGGGGTCGACCTGATTGCCGAAATATTTAGTATTCCGCTAGTGGCTGGGATATTGTGGGTTCCGGGGCAGAATCAAGGGCAGATTGTAGCGCACCACACATCGCTACCCGAATTTTCGATTTCTGAGGGGTCCCCCATTCAACTCAGTCAAGATCCGCTATTGTCAAAGCTCCTGGCTCTGCAGGAAGAACCTTCCTCCCTAGACAATCTAGTTAAAGTTGCTGCTGCAGAGCTAACCCCTGAGTCTCGACGTTGGCTGAATAGTCCAGGATTGGATAAAGTCTGGGGATTTGCGTTACGCTCTCTTAACGCTTCTATGCCATTAGGCGCCATAATTTTAGGGACGTCTCCAGAACTGACGTTAAGTGCCTTCGAACTCAAACAGATTCAGACGCTGGTTCAGCAACTGGCTGGTCGTTATCGAACTCTAAGAGAGATTCATTTGCTCCATGTGCGGTGGAGCAACTCAGAATGTTTACATTGGTTTAAACAACGCTCCTTAGAACATCAATCAGAATACATCCAGAATGATCTCAGGGCTCTTCAAGCAATGCTACCTCCTGAAAAATCGGGTCAGCCCCCCCTAGTCAGGGTGCGAGCAACCTTAGAGGAATGGAACTCACTGCTCAAGCTTGGAGATTGGCAACTCACCTCAGAACAAGACTCCGTTCCTTTAGCCAGTATTTTAAGGCGCTCCATGGAACGAATAGAGTCCTTGGTCCAGTCCCGTCAGTTATGGACTCAGGTTCATAATCTGACCTCCAATACTACGCTGACAGGGACCAACGATAAACTCGAACTGGTTCTTCATGAATTATTGCTCGCAGCCTGTCATCGATCTCAACCTGGAGATCGCATTGATATCTGGTGTCGACTGATCAATTCCAAATGGGTAGAACTATCCATTACGGATCAAGGACAGCTCCATCCTCGATTTATTCAAGACTTTCAATCCGTACGGTCCCGAGATTTGCTAATGCCAAATCTGCTAGATCAGTTGCCTGGCAGGAATCTAAAAGCCTGTCAATGGGTCATTGAAGGATTGGGGGGGAGGATGGAACTAGCCCAATTAGAAGATGGACGAATTTTAAGTCGTCTCACCCTCCCACTACAGATAAAAACGAATCAACCTTGACCCCTAGGAAGCCACTTCCGAAGGTTCAGGTTGGCGCTGGGGTCGGAATTGGAAGAGAGAATAGACCACATTACGACGAATTGCGGTCATCATATCCAAGAAGACTTCGTATCCTTCACTTTTGTACTCAATCAGTGGATCTTGCTGACCATAACCCCTGAGTCCGACTGCTTCCCGCAACGCATCCATCTGTTGCAAATGCTCTCGCCAAAGCATATCAATTTGCTGCAAGATAAAGAATCGCTCTGCCTGGCGCATCAAGGTCGGCTCCATTTCATTCACCTCCGACTCTTTCTGGTCATAGGCAATCCGAACCTGCTCCCGCAAGAACATCTTCATCTCAGGCATAGACAGATCAGCGATGTGGCTAGCTTCGAGATCCTCCAACAAATAAACAAATTCCTTTGTCTTGTCGACCAACTGCTCTAGGTTCCATTCTTCTGGAGGCAGTTCTGGATTGACATAGGCTTCCACAATGTCATCCATGGTTTGTTCGGCATATTCAATGACGCGCTCTTTGAGGTCTTCCCCTTCTAAGACCCGCCGACGCTCAGCATAAATCGCCCGCCGCTGATTATTCATCACTTCGTCGTATTCAAACACCTGTTTCCGAATATCGTAATAATACGTCTCGACCTTCTTTTGCGCATTTTCTAAACTGCTCGTCAAGATTCGAGACTCAATGGGCATATCCTCTTCCACCCGAAATGCATTCATCAATCCGGCAACGCGATCGCCACCAAAAATACGAAGGAGGTTATCCTGCAAACTGAGGAAAAATCGGGTTGAACCTGGGTCTCCTTGACGACCTGCCCGACCCCGCAATTGGTTGTCAATGCGGCGAGAATCATGTCTCTCCGTACCGATGACATGGAGTCCCCCGCGTTCTACGACCTTGTTATGTTCTTTACTGGTAAACGCTTCATATTCTTCCAAAATTAAGTTGTAGACTTCCCGCAACTTTTGAATCACTGGGTCATCTGTGGGTGCCTTTTCAGATGCAACGGCAATCAGCTCTTCCGCTTGCAATTCTGGTAAGCTCTGCTCACCATATTGTTTAACCGCCGCATTGACCGCCTCTTTCAAGAGGGATTCAGCATCTTTAGAAATAGTAGTCGGAAAGATCTCTGGCGAAACCTTCCAGGTCTTTCTCTGCATGCCTTTTTGTTGACCGTCTCCACCAAAACCCTGACTACCCGACTCGGGTAACTTCACCTGCATCATGGATAACGGATTATCATCCTCAGGGTGGACAATCCGAGGCATTAGGTACTCGCGGACCTTAAGGCGGGCCATATATTCAGCATTGCCGCCCAGGATAATATCTGTTCCTCGGCCTGCCATATTGGTAGCAATTGTCACTCGGCCTTCACGGCCTGCCTGAGCCACAATCTCCGACTCCCGCTCCACATTCTCCGGCTTTGCATTCAGGAGATTATGAGGAATACTGCGTTCCAGTAGAAGCTTCGACAAGACCTCAGACTTCTCAACACTGGTGGTTCCTACCAAGATGGGACGCCCTACTTCGTACATCTCAGCGCACTCATTCGCAACCGCTAACCACTTGGCTTCTTCACTCTTGTAGACCACATCGGAGATATCTTGCCGTTGATTAGAGCGATTAGTGGGGATAATCGTCACCTCTAATTTATAAATCTTTTCGAACTCCGCTTCTTCTGTCTTGGCCGTTCCCGTCATCCCTGCTAACTTGTCATAGAGCAGGAATAGATTTTGATAAGTAATCGTGGCTAAAGTCTGCGTCTCATTTTGAATTTCGACTTTTTCCTTGGCCTCAATCGCTTGGTGAAGACCATCGCTCCATCGCCGTCCTGGCATCACCCGACCCGTAAATTCATCGACAATGACAATCTCATCATTGCGGACAATGTAATTTACGTCATTGATAAATAGCTCTTTCGCTTTAATGGCATTAAAAACATAGTGCGCCCAGGGATCCTCAGGATCGAACAAATCGCTAACCCCTAGGATTTGCTCCGCTTCGACAAAGCCTTCATCCGTCAAAATAACATTGCGCGCCTTCTCGTCCACTTCATAATGCTCTTCAGCCTTTAAAGCGTTGGCAACTTTGGAGGCATCCAAATACTTTTCTGTAGGGCGCTCAACCTGACCCGAAATAATTAGAGGAGTCCGTGCTTCATCAACTAGAACAGAATCCACCTCATCAATAATGCAATAGTGAAGCGGGCGCTGAACAACTTCCTCAATAGACGTTGACATATTATCGCGAAGATAGTCGAAGCCAATCTCACTATTGGTGCCGTAAGTAATATCACAAGCGTAATTTTTCTTACGCTCCGTTGGAGACATAGATTGCTGAATCAGACCCACACTCAGCCCCAAGAACCGATGTACCTGTCCCATCCATTCTGCATCTCGCCGGGCCAGGTAGTCGTTCACCGTAATAACATGAACTCCTTTACCGGTTAGGGCATTCAGGTATGCCGGTAACGTTGACACTAACGTTTTACCTTCACCGGTCTTCATCTCGGCAATCTGGCCATCGTGCAGAATCATACCGCCTAAAAGCTGGACATCAAAGTGGCGCATGCCCAGCACCCGTTTGGATGCTTCTCGCACAACCGCAAAGGTTTCTGGTAACAAGTCGTCTAAGGTCTCACCATTTTTGAGGCGTTCCTTAAACTCATCTGTTTTTGCTCTTAATTCCTGATCTGAGAGAACCTCTACCTCTTCTTCAAGAAGATTAATCTCAACCACATCGGGTTGATACTTTTTGAGCTTTCGCTTATTCGGGTCGCCCAATAATGTTTTAAGCATGATTCTAAATAGTAGAGTTCAATCCAATCAGAAATGAATACATTGTCTTAGTAGTCTGATAGGCTGCAGATAATAGCCAATCAAAGTAGCTGATACGAGGTAAGTGCGATAATCGCTTGCGTTGGCTTAGAAGGCTAATCGGCCCAATTTGTGAGGCTTAGCATCTATCAATCCATAGCAAATATGCTCAAACCACAGGTAGGTGCCAACCAGGAGTAGGCAGCTGAACTATTGACCAAATTCTAGGCGGGCTAACTCAACTAATTCCACGGTTACCACATCCAAATTCGACTCCCTGGCAATTGCTTCAATCTTTTGTCTTGCTTGGGATCTTGCAAAAAACGGAATGTTTTTGAGTTTCGCTTCCGCAGTTGAAGTCCATCGGAGTAGATCAGTCAAGTCAGACTCACGCATTGTCTCCAGCACCTCATCGGAAAGTTCCTACACTCATTTTAAATCCTAAACAACTTTAGATGTTGGTTTAGCTAGATTTATCGGCTCGATATTAAGGTCGAAGCCCCCATACGAAAGCCCCCACTCATTAAAGTAGGGGCTTTCTAAATGACTCAGCTAGTCATACAAGTCACAAAAGGCAACTTATTCAACTGCTGTTGCATCAATATCAGGAAGAGACAATGTATATTCTGTCTTCCGCTCAATCCCTTTTTCGAAGCCAGCAGCAGCAGCCCGGGCGCGACCGGAGTGCCAGATATGGCCAACAAAGAAAAAGAAAGCAAGACAGAAGTGGGAAGTTGCGAGCCAGGCCCGAGGTGAAACGTAGTTAACCGAGTTAATTTCAGTAGCCACACCACCCACAGAGTTTAAGGATCCCAAAGGTGCATGGGTCATGTATTCAGCAGCACGGCGAGCTTGCCAAGGCTGAATATCATTTCTGAGCTTGTTCAAATCGAGACCGTTGGGACCACGAAGGGGCTCCAACCAGGGGCCTCGGAAATCCCAGAAACGCATGGTCTCACCACCGAAGATAATTTCCCCAGAAGGAGAGCGCATTAAGTACTTACCCAGACCTGTAGGACCTTGGGCAGAAGCGATATTAGCCCCCAACCGTTGGTCACGGATTAAGAAGGTCATGGCTTGGGCTTGAGAAGCCTCCGCACCCGTAGGGCCGTAGAATTCGCTGGGATAAACAGTGTTATTAAACCAGATATAGCCTACAGCAATCATGCCACACATATATAGGGCACCTAAGCTGTAAGAAAGATAGGCTTCACCAGACCAAACGTAGGCTCTACGGACCCATCCCCAAGGTTTAACAAGGATGTGGAAAACACCACCGAAGATGTAGTGAACACCAACGAGTAGGTGACCACCGACAACGTCTTCTAGGTTGTTGACGCTGATAATCCAACCCCCTTCTCCCCAAGGAGAACGGGTAATATAACCGAGGAAAGTCCCCAAATTCCAAGTTGGATTAGTAATCAAGCGAACATCACCACCGCCTGGTGCCCAGGGATCGTAAAGACCACCAAAGAACATGGCTTTCGCCGCAAAGGCAAGAGCACCAATTCCGAGGAAGATTAAGTGAATCCCCAGAATCTGCATCATTTTCTCTTTGTCTTCCCAGTCATATCCCCACCAATCGGAGTAATCCTCAAACTTAGCAGGGCCTCTGAAGGTGTGGTAAAGACCACCAAAACCGAGGACAGCAGAAGCGATTAGGTGAATCGCACCGATCACGAAGTAGGGATAAGTGCTAATGACTTCTCCACCAGGTCCAACACCAAACCCTTCAGCAGCTAGGTGAGCAAGTAGAATGCTGCCTTGCTCGTACATTGGCTTTTCAGGAATAAAGTGAGAGACCTCAAACAAGGTCATTGCACCGGCCCAGAAGGTCATCATGCCTGCATGGGCAATATGGGCACCAGTGAGCTGACCAGATAGATCAGTTAGTCGTGCATTTCCAGCCCACCAGCCATAGCCAGTGGTTGCGCGGTCATAACCTGCCGCAGACGGATTAAAGGGCGTTTCCACGTGGTAGAACCTCCTCAGGGAAGATGAAGTTTTCATGGATTTGGTCTTGGGGTGCCATCCAAGCACG
>NZ_JANQOP010000047.1 GCF_028285745.1 Acaryochloris sp. IP29b_bin.137
TACACTGATTGCCATTCCTATCATTTACTCGGTCTACGTGGGCATTGCTGAAGCAGCCAGGGATCTAACAATCCAGAATGCTCAAAAACGACGAGATGACGATCACGCTTGTTACTTGGTAGGTGGTCTAGAGAATGATTTAACGAACGCAAAGTTGGTGCTTCAGCAGATGATTGCTATAGCAGCCTCTCAATCACCAAGTATCGAAACTACCAACCAGATAATGATGGGTCGTACTTTGATCACCCAGTCGGTGTTGAAGGTAGTGGATGCTGCTATGGAAATTACGGGTGGACTCGCATTTCATCGTCCTTATGGTCTAGAAAAACTATTTCGTGATGCTCAAGGCGCTCGTTATCATCCCATGCGTGAGGAGGTACAGCGTAAGCTGGCAGGTCAGTTAGCGTTGGGCAATGCTCAAGAAATACTCTAGAAATGACCTTGATGTGTTCTCCTTATTTGATCCTAATGATTTGTTATTGGTTGTCCTCTTTGGTTGGCTGTCCATCAACGACTCGGTATGCTCCATTCTCCAGTTCTTGGGCGTAATCACGAATGAACGATCCGAAAGAATCTGAGATGACCATCCATGAACAGCCTTCCCAATCAACCGCAATAATCTGGCCTGAAATTCCCCCTTCTGCTGGATTCATATCCAGTGCCCAAAAAACATCGCCGTTGCAGTCCATGATCGGAATCCATTCAGGTAAAAACAACTTTGCTCGAACTGGTCCTTCAACAAAGATGATGCCATCACGAATTTGTTGTTCTTGATCAGGCATTTCATCTGCGTAATTCTCGACTTCAGCAGCAACTTGCTTTCTCTGTTTCCAATTTTCAAGAATGCTTTCAGTTCCAAGATAAGCACCATAGTCAGCAAATACTTTGCAGGGCCATCCGCCACTTTCACCATTGTGAATGAGCAAGCTTGCGCGAAAGTCTGCTGGGATGGGTTGGCCGAGTTCTGCTTCCAATGCTGCGATTTGCTCTTCCGATGCTCCAGGGTTTAGATCTTCGAGCATTTCTGGGGCATTGCGATTGCCCCACTCGATGATCGTCTCCCAGCTTTCAGCAATCATTTGGAATCTCCTTTATCCGTATCAATTTTAGAGATTTAAAACAGCTTAAAGTAGGTTATCAATGGTAGTTGCTCCAGTTGCCAAAACTTACCTATAGAAACAATTCGACCAGACTCATATCCATCAAATATCTAGTGACTAAGGCTTTAGTTAAAAACACAGTTGATGCATAAAAAACATTAAATAGAACTATTTAAATAAATTAAATTTTCAAGAAAAACAAATATTGCTTATCCAATAGCCATCGGCTAGATTGGGAGAAGACACCTTTCCTATTCTCCATATATTTAGCTCAGAGAATCCTCTGCTGTTTTTCTATTTTCCATGAAAATCGAATTTATTAAGATTGCCTGTATTGCAATATCTATTGGTACGCTAACTTTATTTGATAGAGCTGAAGCAGTAGAGAGAAACATTCCAGAAACGCCTTTGCCCAACTTGGCGCAACCTCGAAATTATTTACCTAGTGCCCATGCAACTCGCCGCTTAGAACTCAGTATTAGCCGTCGTCGAGTCACCTTATTTCAAAACGATCAGATCCTCAAATCCTATCCAGTGGCAGTTGGAAAAGCGGGATGGCCCACGCCCGTGGGGGACTTTGCAGTCAAGACCAAAGTCCGCAATCCACCCTGGCAAAATCCTTTTCGGGGTAAAGGGTACGTCATTCCTGGCGGCGCCCTCGATAATCCCCTCGGTACCCGTTGGTTGGGATTCTGGACCAATGGCAAGAACTGGATTGGATTTCACGGCACTCCCAATCGATCGTCCGTCGGTTCAGCGGCGTCTCACGGCTGTGTGCGGATGTATGACGAAGATATCCAAGAGCTGTTTGAGCTGGTTGCGGTCGGTACCCCCGTTAAGGTGATTCGCTAGACCAAAGGTCGGTCACGTTGTATCCCAGCTCTAATAACATCTGACGTAGTAAGGGTAAACTCAGGCCAATCACGTTGCTGTGGCAGCCCCTAATCTGATCCACAAATAGTCCACCGCGGCCATCCAAAGCAAAACAGCCTGCACAGTGTAAGGGTTCACTTGTTTCTGCATAGGCTCGAATTTGACCATCCGTGAGGGGAGCAAAATCCACTTCGGTAATTTGGCAACGGACAAGTTGACGGTTTTGCTTGAGATCGATCAGGGTATGCCCGGTGAGCAAGCGTCCCGTTTGACCGCGCATGGTTTGCCATCTTGCGATCGCATCCTCAATCCCCTGTGGCTTGCCATAAATTTCGCCCCCTAACTCCAACACCGAATCGCATCCCAGCACTAGCGCAGGGGGCTGTTGCTGGTGGGCAACCACTTCAGCTTTGCCTGTAGCGAGGGTGGTCACCAAGGCTTCCGGATCCGTCGTGGTGATCTGAGTTTCGTCAAAATGACTAGGGAGTACCACCGGATCGATACCGACCGTCTTCAGCAGTTGCCGACGAGCGGGGGAGGCAGACGCCAAAATAAAAGGAATCGTCATAGGATACCAAACGGCTATATGTCTAGAGGAGTTAGTCTTCCTTTAGCCCTAGGTAAAGGTGTCATTCATGCCCATGGAAGTGGGTAAACTGAGTGCGTCTCTAGGGATATGGGGTTGACGATCATTCTATGGGTAAGCTGCGAACATGGGGAATAAAGTTCGGACATTGGAGCATCATCTGTTTACCCCTTTGGCTAGGGTCCGCTGCTCAAACCCATCCCCAAGGGGCGTCCGCCATTGCTCAAAACCTAGCGTTTCAAAATCAAGTCACCCTTGAAGTAAAGGGGGATTATCGCTACATCACCAGTAACGGCATCCCTGATCATCAGCCAGGCAACTTTCCAAATCGGGGTAACCCTAACCGCATCTCACCCCAAAAGCATCAGTATCGCGTTCCTGTCCGTCCCCAACAAGCAGCAACCATTACCCCCATGAGAAGGCAGCCGTTTGGTGTGGCACTGAATGGAGTGCCGTTTGATCCAGGAACGGCAGAGTTCTGGAATAACGATCGCCAATCAGGATGGCGATACAATGCCTTGTCAGGGTCTATCAATTTGGGACTAGATGACCATCATGCCCACGTTCAGCCGACCGGAGCATATCACTATCATGGGTTGCCTACAGGTTTAATTGCCTCTCTCTCCTCAACCCAATCGATGATTTTGGTGGGATATGCAGCCGATGGATTTCCCATCTACGCTCTTAAGGGCTATACCGATGCCCAAGATGCCAATTCAGAGCTAAAACAAATGAAACCGAGTTATCGGTTAAAGTCAGGCCGAAGACCCGACGGCCCCCTAGGGCTATATGATGGGACTTTTGAGCAGGACTATCAGTTTGTTCAGGGCGCAGGCGATCTGGACCAGTGTAATGGCCGGGTTGGTGTCACCCCAGACTATCCCCAAAGGATCTATCACTACTACATTACTGAGACTTATCCGTTTATTCCCAGGTGTTTTCGAGGCACGCCTGATTCAAGTTTTGCCCGCAATAATCCTCCTCCCCCACGCAGACCCTCCCAGCCCCCCTCTCATCCTAGTGGGCAACATCCTCCTGGACATCATCCGCCTCGGCACCGACCACCCAAGCATCGACGCCCGCCACACCCTGGGCATTGGCCCCCTCCGCCTCGGCACCGCCATTAAACCCCTCAGTGCTTGCAGTTATCGTGGGGTCTATGGGGGACGATAAGAACTCTCAACCAAGCAGAGTTGAAGCGGACTTGAGAATGACCATCCGTTCTGGGCACAATAGGCTCAAACCAAATGACCTCCTGGTTTTGCTCAACTTTCGGCTAGGCCTCTATTTAGAATGAACACGGTTTCTGAGTCTCCACTCGACCATCCTTCTTCTGCTCCAACACGACCCCCAATTGATCCTGCAGATCTTCACTTTCCTAGCGGTGCGATCGCGTTAGACTCATCCCTCTATATTGAGCGATTACCCCTTGAAGCCCAGGCCTATCAGGGCATCGAGAAACCAGGCGGCTTAGTACGTATTCAGGCTCCCCAAGGTATGGGGAAAAGTTCCCTATTATTGCGGCTAACTGCTTATGCTCGCGCCCAGGGCTATCAGACGGTAACGATCAACTTTCAAACCGCGGATCAAGACATTTTTACCAATATTGGCAAGTTTTTACGGTGGTTCTGCGCTAGCGTCACTTATCAGCTTAGAACGCCCTCTTGTTTAGATGACTATTGGGATAACGACATTGGGGCGAAGCTAAGCTGCACCATGTATTTTGAAGATTATCTGCTGGCTGAGTTAGATACCCCCCTGGTCATTGCCCTTCAGCACGTTGAAGAGATTTTTGAACATGTCGCCATCGCCGTCGACTTTTTGCCCCTGTTACGCTTTTGGCATGAGCAAGCCAAACAAGGGGATGTTTTTCAGCATCTCCGACTTCTAGTCAGTCACTCCACGGAAGTGTATGTTCCCCTGAATATCAACCACTCGCCGTTTAATGTGGGCTTGCCGATTCGATTGCCGCCGTTTAATTTGGCCCAAGTTAAAGCATTAGCCTATGCCTATGGTTTGGGCTGGGAATCCGACCATGAGGCGCAGCAGTTAATGAACTTGGTGGGTGGACGTCCTGCGCTGGTCAATATGGCCTTGTATGACATCAGCTATGGCCAAAAGACTTTAGACAGGTTTTTGCAAGAGGCCCCTACCCAAACGAGCATCTACCGCCATCATCTCCAGAAGCTCTTAACCACGCTGAATCAGCAACCGGAGTTAGCTGCTGCCCTCAAACATGTGGTATCTGCAAGGAACGGTGTTGAGTTAGAACCAGTCATCGCCTATAAGCTTAATAGTTTAGGGTTAGTGGAACTGCGGGGAAATGAGTGTCTGACCTCCTGTGAACTCTACAGACAGTTTTTCGTCCACAAAACCTTCAGTCAACTAGATGCCTGGCGGAAACGGTTAGCGCAACTAGAAGAGGAGAATACCCATTTAAAACAGCTTGTTAATCTAGATGCCCTCACTCAAGTGGCTAATCGTCGGTCCTTTGACGAATTTATTCATGCGAAGTGGCATCAATTGGCCGAGATGCAGGCACCTTTAGCTGTGATCTTGGCAGATGTGGACTGTTTTAAGCTCTACAACGATACCTACGGTCATCAGGCTGGAGACCAGTGCCTACAACAGGTTGCTCAAGCCATTCAAAAGTGTGCCCATCGGGCATCAGACTTAGTGGCGCGATATGGTGGCGAAGAATTTGTAGTGGTGTTGCCCCTCACCACTGCAGAAAGTGCTGCCCAAATGGCTGAGACGATACTGAACTGCATCAAAGAGAAACAGATTATTCATGCTCGTTCTCCGATTGCCGTCAAAATTGTCACAGCCAGTATGGGGATAGCCAGTGTTATTCCTACGCTCAATCAGCACCCGGCCAGTTTAATCAAAGCGGCAGATCAGGCGCTATATCAGGCTAAAGCATTAGGGCGCGATCGCGTTCAGGTTGCCGACCAGCCTTAAGCTTATGCGATATCAGATTGGTGGCAGTCTTACAGCCAATGCGTCGACCTATATTGCCCGGCAAGCCGATCAGCAGATCTATGCTGCCCTAAAACGCGGCGAGTTTTGCTATGTCCTGAACGCTCGGCAAATGGGCAAATCATCCCTACTCGTGCAGACACGTCACCGTTTGCAGGCGGAGGGCTATCGATGTGCAGTTGTCGATATGACCAATATCGGTAGCGAGAACATCACTCCCTTGCAGTGGTATAAGGGGGTGATCAAAGATCTATGGCGCAACTTTAAGCTGATCCGCCAGTTCGACTTCAAATCTTGGTGGCAAGACGAAGCCGATATTTCTTTACTGCAGCGATTAAGTCGATTTATCAAGGACGGGCTGTTAGATCAGTTCCCCGATCAGCAACTGGTGATTTTTATCGATGAGATCGACAGTATTTTGGGATTGCCCTTTTCTGTCGATGACTTCTTTGCCCTGATTCGCTTTTGCTATAACCAACGGGCAGTGGATCCAGACTACTGTCGACTCAACTTTGCCCTTTTTGGCGTAGCCACACCGTCGGACCTAATCCAAAACCGTCAGCGTACGCCCTTTAATTTGGGGACTGCTATTCCTCTCCAAGGTTTTACGGTGGCGGAAAGTAAGATATTGGCCCAGGGGTTGGATTTGCAGGGTAGGGATGCCGATGCAATCTTAGCTGCGATTTTGTACTGGACCCAAGGTCAGCCGTTTCTGACCCAAAAGCTCTGTCAACTCGTGGCTCAAGCCAGCGATGAAGCTGTCAGCATTGCACCGGGGAAGGAAGCGAACTGGGTCGAGCAACTTGTGAAAGACCATATCCTTCAGCATTGGGAATCCCAGGATGAACCGGAACATTTAAGAACGGTGCAGAATCGATTGCTCAATCATTCTGCTTCTGCTGGTCGGCGCTTAGGACTTTATCAGCAGGTGTTGAAGGCTAGCGCTATCCCGGCAGAAGAGAGCCCAGATCAAACCGACCTTATTCTATCGGGGTTAGTCGTTAAGCAGGACGGACAACTTCGGGTTAAGAACCCCATCTATCGCCAGGTTTTCAATCAAGCTTGGGTGGAGAAGCAGCTGGGCCGACTCCGTCCCTACAAAGCGTCTTTGGAATTTTGGTTGGCCTCAGCGCAGCAAGATGAATCCCGGTTATTGCGTGGTCAAACCCTGCAAGAGGCGCTGGACTGGTCCCAAGGGAAGCGACTTAGCGATGAGGATCATCAGTTTTTAACGGCGTCTGTGGAATGCGATCGCAAACAGATTCAAATGACCCTCGAAGCCGAACGGGCACGAGCTATTGAAATCCAGCTTCAACAGGAACAGCAAACCACCAAACTGCAAAAGCGCTTCTCCATTACCGTCTCTATTGCCTTCTTAATTGCTGTGGGCTTAGGAGGAGCTGCCTATCAGCAAGCACAAACGGCCCAAAAACAGACTGAATTGGCCCAGGCCAGTGAGCAAAAGACGCTAGAAAGTAACATTAGGGCGCTCCTCTCCTCTTCCCAGGGAAATATGGATTCCCACCGACAGCTTGAAGCCCTCTCCGACATTATTCAAGCCCATCAACAACTTGATCACCTGCAAAAGGGGGCTGATGGTCTAGCGAACGAGATCCAAGCCACACTCCGTAGTAACGTCCACCGGATGGTGGAGCGGAATCGTCTAACCTTAGGCGTTAAGGTCAAGCATGTTGCGATTAGTCCAGATGGCACCCAAATTGCCACTGCCGCTGCCGATGGCTCCGTCAGTCTTTGGGGTTGGGATGGACAAAGGCGATGGAAAAAGTTTAATCACCAAGCCGAGGTCAACCAAGTCGTCTTTAGTCCAGATGGGCAAACCCTTGCTTCAGCCTCAGCCGATAGAACCGTAAAGCTGTGGAATTTACAAGGCAAGGTCACTCATACCCTTTCATCGTTTGATGCTGAGGTCCGTGCCTTAGTCTTCAATGCTAAGGGGGATCGGATTGTGACGTCTACGAATAGCCACAAAGTACAGTCTTGGACCCGAACAGGCGAACTGATGAACTCCATCACCAAGACGAAGTTTTTTGGCCACAGCGCGGATGGTCGCTATCTTGCCAATAACTACAAAGGTCATGTCATTCAAATTCGCGCTGCCGATAGCACCCTGATTCGGGAGCTGCCCCCAACCCCCCAATTATTGCGAATCATACGATTAAGCCCAAACGGGAACTATATTGCAGCGACGGGGCTGGATCATAAAATTCAGATCAGGACCAAAAAAGGGAAGTTAGTCAGTGAGTTGCCAGGGCATGGTGCCTTAATCCGAGATATGGCGTTTAGCCCCGATGGTGAACTAATCGCCTCGGTGTCATCCGACAAAACTGTGAAACTTTGGCACCGAAATGGCCAGTTATTGAGAACCTTCAAGGGACATCAAGCGACCGTTTGGTCCGTCACATTTAGCCCAGATGGTCAGTTTTTATTATCTTCTTCAGAAGACGGAACAGTGCGCTATTGGCAGCTTCACAATCCCTTTTGGCAACGGTTAGTTGGCCCCACAGATTTTCTCAGCCAAGTGGCCCATCGCCCGGATGGACAGCAATTGGCAGCGATTTCCCCTAGCCACAAAATTTATCGCTGGCATCGTCAGACATCAACAACCTTTGAAGCCGTGCCTCAAGTCATATCGCCTGAATTAGGTGGTCCCTTACATGGGTTGGCCTATCACCCTAACAAACCAGAACTCGTGACAACGGATCGCGGTGGCTATATTCATATCTGGAATGCAGATGGCTCACTTCGCACCCGAAGATCAACTCCAAGCCGCCTATGGTCAGTAGAGTACAGTCCCGATGGTCACCAGTTAGCGATAGGATCCGCTGACAATACAATTCAACGCTGGCAATTTGATGATCAAGGGCAATTGGAACAGGCTCCCTTTCAAATTTTAGAGGGGCATCAAGCCACCGTTCGTGATGTTAGTTTTAGCCCCGACGGTCAATGGTTCGTCTCCGCTTCTCTCGACAAGACCCTAAAACTGTGGACAAGGGATGGCACCTTAAAAGCAACGCTATCCGAGCATCGTGCGGCTGTCCAAAGTGTGGTCATCAGTCCTAACAGCCAGTGGTTTGCTTCGGCTTCAGAAGATAGCGATATCAAGCTGTGGGCTCCTTCAGGTCAATTAATTCAAACCCTGCCTGATCATCAATCTGCGGTCCAGGAGGTCGCCATTAGCCCAGATGGCAAATGGTTAGCGTCTGCGGCTATGGATAACACGGTCAAACTCTGGCAGGTTGATCTGTCAAGCTCGACACCAGCCACATTGGTTCGAACGTTAATTGGACATGATCGTGCGATCCGTAGCGTTGGGTTTAGTCCAGATGGGAAATCCTTAGTTTCAGCGAGCGATGACCAAACCCTAATGCGCTGGAATTTGGCGAAACTTCTACAGACAAAGGAAGAGGAATATGCTTGTCGTTGGATCTCAAATTTTCTAAAAAATAATACTCAGGGCCATCAGCATCGCCACCTCTGCTCGGCCCTGCACAAGCCTTAACGTCTTAGGTACTGAAGCGAAATCCCAGAAACAATAGAGCAATCCCTCCATAGACCAACAAAGCAGATTTCGCCTTGTCCGATAATTGGCGAGCGCATAAATCTCTGGTTCCTAACACCATGCCCACCAGAACATCACCGATACAACCCGTCAGCCGAAACCGATTTAAGGGAATATTGCCGTTGTCATCGACAATAAACCGGAAGTAGCCTGCCAGTAGACTCATGCATCCCAAGATAAACATGGGGATAAGCAGATTTTTCACGGGTGAAGCCACAGCCTATTTGCTCTTCATGATGCCCCACTTAGTCCTTTGCTTGAGCTATGTTTAAATTTGAAGACCGAGCAGCGCTTATCTTAGTAGAGACCAGTAGAGTATCCACCTGCCGAACCAGTTTGGTGATGAGTGAGTAACGCGTTCAGTCTTTTTGTAACTCTCGCAACCAGGGTTTATTGGCTCTACGGCGGGTTAGATTCATTTCCAGACCATAGGCTCTAAATTCCTGTTCACTGTAATATTCGCGAAACCGAGCCAAGGGCACACGGGACCGTCCGTCCAGAGAATGAACTACAGATGTCGGGATGCGAACGTCCCCGCCCAAATGCACAAAAGCTTCTTCTAGGGTCATCCAGGGCCGTTGGTTATCGTTCGCTTCCGTGGGAATAGCCTGTTCAAGATGACTTAATTTATCTGCCAGCCCCTTCATGACACCGCTAGGTTTGACGTTGGGATTTTGACTCGATTTTTGCAGTTTACCCATCCATAGCTGGATCAACGAGCTGAAATATTGAAAGATGCGCTTGAGAATGCGACCACAGACTTGCAAGATACTGCCAATCCCACCAGCTTCTCGGTCAGACTGGGTGCGACGAGAAGTGAGGGCGGCACTGGACCAGCCGCAATTTGCGCAAACTTGACGACCTGATTTAAGGGGGGGGCCTAAGCGGTGGGAGCAGCGGGGGCAGGTTTCCAGCATAGTCAGAGTTTCCGGAGACAGGGATGCGTGACAAGGGTGAATGGTTATTTCAAGCTCTCTGGTGCAGATATGGGACCTAGATTATGGAGGAATTCTAACGGCAAACCATCTGCATCAGCCGCAAAGGCGACATGGTACGACTGCTTGCCAATGGTTTGGGGCATGGGATAGAGCAACACGTTTAAGGTGATTGAGGCCGCCTTTAGCCGGGCTCGCCATTGTTCTAGCCAGGTCGATAGGGTTTGCCCTGGCGAGAGATCATCGGTGATATCTATCGATAAATGATAATAGCCCACGTAATGTTCATCCCCAAAGGCATCTGCTGGCGGTTTCGGATCTGGGATTTGGATCAGTTCCAACCGGCCAGCGGGACCTTCCAACCAACACCCCAGAGTATACCCAGTTGTAAAGCGTTCGATAACTTCAAAATCTAGGGTTTGGTAAAACGAGATCGCACGATGAATATCTCCCGTTCGAATTGACATATGATGTCCTTTCATCGCGCCATCCTAACCGTGCGGCTACCAGATATACCATAGCCCGATAAACCCAAGGCGAGGGATCAAAAGGACTTAATCAAAAAGACGAGAGTGGGGAGAATTAACGGGGATTCCCGGTTCCTTATCCAAATCGAAATTAATCACTTGCCAACGGGGATTTTCGACCGGGTCAGGCCCAAACTCTACCGGCAATCCGTAGAGGCGAGGACGTCCAGCCAGAGTTTTATCAGACCATGGAGATTGTTCTAAGTAGGTGTTAATCAGGGTTCGATAGCGCTGGGCAATAATGACTTTCGTGGCCCGAAACCCCTCTGTATACAGCCGATCAAGGGCTTCATGAATCTCAAAGCGAATACCATCGGGGTGGGTATGCTGTCGATACCACTGCCCATCCCACAAGCGCCAATGGCGTCCTGATTGCAAATGAACAAGGTCTTCCGTTTCAGGGTCCGCTTCAAAAGCACCGTGACGCTGACAAAGGTAAGTATCCGTAAGGGTCAGAGCTGACATCTTTTGCCGACAATGGGGACAGAGCGTCTCAGGCCCAAAAATCGGATAGTGCATGCTGACAGGTGTCATGAAGTCAGAGGAAGAACCGAAGAACGCGGATTGTCGCTTAAGTGGCTTCATTATAACTGTGATTAGCGCTGCTTTGGGTTGGGCCCTGACTGGAGTCGTCTTCATTCACGGTAGGATCGAAACGTCGTTTTGGCATCAGCAATTGGGTTTATCGTCCCCTGAATTTTGGTCTCCACCTGACCTGTCCTTAGCGGCATTTGTAGCGGAGAATGCTACGGTGTTGGGCAATGTGCAAATTCGCTCAGAGGCCAGCATTTGGTATGGAGCTGTGCTGCGAGGGGATGTAGAACGGATTGAAGTGGGTGAATATACCAATATTCAAGATGGGGCCATTCTCCATGGCGATCCTGGACAACCCACTGTGTTGGAGGATTACGTCACAGTGGGGCATCGTGCTGTCATTCACTCAGCCCATATCGAGACAGGGGTACTCATTGGCATTGGGGCCATTATTCTTAATGGGGTTCATATTGGGGCTGGTAGCATCATTGGCGCTGGAGCGGTTGTCTCCAAGTCTGTTCCACCCCGTTCCCTGTGGGTGGGGGTTCCAGCTAAGCCCTTGCGAGAGGTGAGTGAAGCAGAAGCAGCCGATCTGCTGAACCATGCTCGGCATTACCAAAAGCTGGCTTTAGTCCATGCCAATCGAGGGACTGATTTGGGTTTCAAAACGGTTGAGCGTAAAGTCTAAGGGATTTCGATTAGAAAAATCTGACTAATTGTAGGACAATAGCTAAAAAGTGCTTTTAAAAAATTTCTGAGAGGACATTGAGCATGGATGTACGTTTATTAATTGTTTTGGCTCCTATTGCTGTTGCTGGTGGTTGGGCGTTGTTCAGAATCTTCCCCGCTGCTCTCGAACAATGGCAAGGCATGAACAAGTAACCGGGACGTCATTGTTCAAGGTACTCCTTCTACGGTAATCATAATGGGAGGCTAGCGTCGGTTAGCCTCCCATTTGATTCAGTTAGCTTGAATCAACTAAGGCTTAAGCTAACTTTGATTTTGCCTAAGGAGCATTAGCATCGCAGATAAGGGAGTAAGGCTTGAGCGGTTTCTCCAGACAGATTTATGCGCTGCTGTAGATCGGCAAAGTTTTGAAAAGGACCATGGGCGATGCGATCGCGAATCATGTGGCGAGCAATACGCGAAGTCATGCCGGGGATGCCCGTCAACTGTTCTACCGTCGCTGTGTTGAGATTCAACGTAGTTGCCAAGGCTGCACTATCGTAGTAACAAAATTGTAGGATGGCTGCCAACGGCTGCATTCGTTGGACCGGGAGCGATAAGGCAGCCGCGACATCTTCGATGCAGTAAAACTGAACCCCATTATGCGTGAGCTGGACGAGCTGTCGGGCTTGGTGAATAGAGAGCCCAGGGAGACGGAGCCAGTCATCCACGCTGGCCTGATTCACATCAATTCTGACCCCCAGGTCTGCAGCCAGGGCAACTTCGGCTAAAGATTGAAACCGATAATAGGGGTCAGCCAGGATGCGAGCGTGAAGCTTGGGCTGTGTCCATTGAGCCAACCGATCAAGCATGGTGAATAGAACCCCTACCCCAAGAGTTGACGTCGTTGCTGCTCAAATTCATAGTCTGTGACTAACCCTTCTTGGCGGAGGCTCTCAAGTTGGCGGAGGGACTCTGCGATCGCATTCATTTGCGCCGGTTCGAGAGTGGGTTGAGCGGGTTGAGGCCAAGCTGGGTTAAAGGCTTGATGAAACCGATCATCTCCTTGAGACAGATAAACCAGGGCGTCACAAACACTCGCAATCCGGGTTAGGGTGGCAATCGGTAAAGACGCCCACAAGAGGCCCGGAATCATATAGATCAGCCCCCAGCGCATTTGGCCCAAGTAGATTTTATGCAGGCCGGGTAGAATAAGGCCCGCCAAGGCTAGGGTGATGGCTACTGTCCGATTTTTGGGTCTGGGTAGGCCGAGGTTGGGTTGATTGGCGTCAAGAGTCATCCGTCAGAAGGGGCTGCACGTTGGATTAGTTCTAACACATTGCTGATCTATTGGTGCAAGGAATTGAAATGGATGACGGACAAGGTGGCAAACTATCGTTGTTGCTTACCCAGTAGCCAAGCAGGAATATGGAAATATCGGGTGATTCTCAGGGATAACGATTCCATCCATTGAAGCACTCGTACTAGATACGGCTTCGGGGACCGTTGGGATGGCATTGGGGCGTGGCGCTGGCAACCTTGCAATTGGTTCAGCATTCTCTTTAGATGTTGATCCTGTTCCGCCAGTTGGTGAGTTAAGCAACGGGTCTGGCGTTGACACGTTTGACAAAGCATGGGAAATCACTCCTGATGAAGGGGGGCGATAGGGGCGAGCTTGTGCTCGAAAATCGCCGTTGGGGAAGATTTAGAAGAGTGAAGAGGGGTAAGGTTCGTTTATTCTAGCCAAGACAAAATAAAATGGCATCGTTTGAGGGTCAAGTTTCATGAAGCAGCGGTGCAGGTGGGCTGGAGCCCTAATCCACATAGGAGTGAGAGACATAAACCACATACATTTTGGGGTTGCTGGTATCGATCAGTACTTCCATCAAGGTAGTTCCGTCCGAGAAGTCTGCATATAACAGCGAATTCATCTGTGTCCCCTTCTGTTGCAACCTAGAATCCGAAAAGATCTGGCTGGTGGTTTCCTGACGCCACTGCTTGATTTTTTGAAAGGGAACTTGCTGATTCAGAACAGGTAGATCTTGCGGAGTAATTGTAAATTCTGCTTGATAAGTGGGATTGAACCCCGAATAGCAGTTCTCTTGACGGATACGGGCACTCTGAGGCCACTGTGTAATTTTCAGGCCATCGTCAAATTTGTCACAAATAATTTCCTCACCTAGCGGATTGCCACACCCCCCCAACCCTAATATCAAAACGAAGAAGAGTTGACTCAGTTTTTTGATGTGGGTGAAAGGACTGGGTTTAAGGGGTAACATAATCCGATCAGGCTATTGTTCAAACGGTGGAGCTATTTTAGGATAACCAACACCCAGTCCCGACATGAGGGTGACGATGGACGGGTGACTTTTTGTTTAAATCTTTTCCGAGAGACGACGCTTGAATCTATGAGTGCAGATCATCCATTGTGGCTTCAACAACAAGAACTAACCTGTCTTAACTTCCGAATTCTGGAAGTGACCCCAGACACAATTATTGCCGCTCGCAGAACATTTAATTGGGACTGTCTATTCACATGGGTCAATTACACCGTCTTTGTTCGTCGGGTTTCTCTCTTAACGGCGCAGGTCATGGAAACGGATCAGACCGCCTTAATGCAGAAGGCTCAACAGTCCAATCAGTCCCCCTTACCGAGGGGGTTTCAATCTGGGAATGCTGTTTTAGTCGCGTACATTGCCGATCAAGTCGATTTAGAAGCCCAACAGCTTTGCCAGCAAAGAACCAAGATTCGCTTTGCCCAGTTCTACTTGCCTGCTGCTTTAGATCAAAATCAGCACACCTATCTGATCCACAGAACGCCCCTTTGGGGTTTGATCTACTACACAAAATTTCGCTATATTCTCAACCGACTTTTAAAGCCTCTAGGAACCGCCAATCAAGAACCGCGTTCAATCGCTGGCATGATTCTGACTGGGGTAATAATTGGGTATATGCTCCTGTTGGGGGTGATATTAATTGCGATTTCCAGCTAGGCGACTCAATGATCTTGTCAAAAAGCTAATTTTTAGCAGTGAGACTTGTTTATTCAGGGAAGGGGACATTCTCAGCAAATCCTCAAGTTTATTTATGGGCTTCTCAGGCGTAGATCAAATCCTTCTCAAAATGGCTCGGCATCATTAGGGATAAGTTCAGTCTTACAGGGAAATCGCAATGAAACGTCTCGTCTTTGGCACCTTATCTGCCGTTTTACTGGCTGCCCATGTGGTTCAGCCAAGCCTAGCGGCAAAGCCTTCTGCACCCGGAAATCCGAGTGAAAATTCTTTTCTAGTGGCTAAAAAATCGGTGATTTCGTCGGGTCAATTTGTCACCGTTAAAAAGCAGTCTACGGGTTCTGCGCAAATTATCACCAAAAACGGTAAACGCTATTTGGAATTGAGTTCTGATTTCAGTACGGGGAATGGGCCAGATGTAAAAGTGGTTTTATCCCGTCAGTCCATTGTGCCCAATTCTATCGATGAAGGTTCGTATATAACCCTTGCTCCTTTGCAACAATTTAGGGGCAAGCAGCTTTACGAAATTCCCAGCAACATTGACTTGGCAGACTATGCATCCGTCGCCCTGTGGTGTAGACAGTTTAATGTCACCTTTGGGTATGCCCCCCTTAGCTAAACTTGTTAGGTTGCCGAACGGACTGATATTTTGATCGAATTAAGTCTTATCAGCAGCTATTTTCCACCTAAAAATGAGATCAAAAAATACCCTCGATATCGCTCGAGGGTATTGCTTCAGAAGAGGAACTCTAATCTAACGACAGACAGCACCCATATCGGGAAAGACCTAGCGCTTCGCTAATTCTCCGTGAACGGGGCGCCCATTTTCTCTTAAAAGTTCCAGCCAAGCGTCAGCATCATCGAGCTTATAGCCCGAAAACTGAATCGTCGTTTGTTGATCTGTAATGGTTCGCACCGTCATGAAAAAACTCCTTGAGCATAGGACCAAAAATCCAAATGCGATTCTCCCATGCTTTTTTAGGGTGAGTCGGGTTTACTAACGCGAGAGAAATGGAATTCTATATTTCTTTGAGGACTGCAAAATTTTGCAATAAACGGCTAGCCCTCTTCCTATTCATTCCAGCGATCGATCTACTCCCAATAGTTCCATCAATTGTTGCTCCGATAGTTGGGGAATATTGTATTTTTCTGCCTTTTTCAGCTTATTCCCAGGCGCGTTACCAACGACCACGTAGCTCGTTTTTGAACTCGGATGGGCATTGATGGTGCCTCCTGCTTCCTGAATAACTGTTTTCACTTGTTCATAACTCAATTGAGCTAGCTTGCCCGTAATCACAAAACTTTGACCTGCGAGGGGGAGGTCAGCCTCAATATTTGCCGTTTCTGGCGCAATCGCTGGAGCCGCAACTGACGGCTGCTGTTGTTTTTCCAGGGTGAGTTGTTCAACCTGCTGTTCAAAATGAGAGACCACGTCCTTGGCCATTTTCATGGCTTTTTCTAGCTCGGTTTTTTCTTGTTTAAGGGTTTTAACTTGGGCCTCTAGGTGGGTAATGTGCTGATCCGCCTCCTTCAGCGCCACCATCATCTCTTCTGGCAAGGCATCGCCCAGGTCAGGCAATTCAGCTGCCTGTTGTTCTAGGGTCTGAATTTTTTGCTGCAGGGTGGCTATTTCGGCCGTAGCAGCGTTGTAGGTCTGCTGTAATTGGTTGCGAGCAGTCGTCATCTCTTGAAGCTGCTGTTCTGCAGCGCTGGTAGCGGATTGCAGCTCAAGAATCTGCTGTTCTAAGGCTTGGTTCTCTGATTGGAACGACGCTGTCTCTTTTTGGGTTTGGGACAACGTTGATTGCAGGGTCTGTTGGGTATGGGTGAGTTGCTCAACTTCTGCGGTTAGGGTTTGAATGGTGTTTTCGGCAGTTTGCCAAGCTTGGGTGATGCGATCGCACTCTCCTTTCACTTGAGTTAACTCCGCTTCCACCGTGGCAATATCAGGAACTCGATCTAGGGCGGTTTGCAAGTCTAGATTGGTCTGGGTTAAATCAGTGAGCTGCTGTTGCAGTTGGGCCTGCTCCGTTTGGGCTGACTGGAGTTCAGCTTGCAAGGATACGGGAAGTGACTCGGCTTCCTTGAGGGCGGTTGCCAAGCGGGTTTTCTCCTGCTCCGAAGCTTGGCACTGCTGTTCAGCCTGGTTTAACTGTTGCTGTTGGCGTTGGAGTTCCTGCTGGAATTGGGTGCAATCTTGTCGTGTAGCCTCAAGCTGCTGTTCGAGTTGACTATTGCGGGTTTCTGTAGTTTGTAAAGCGGTTTCTAAGGTCTGCTGCTGCTGCTCTAAGTCTGTAATCTGTTTCTGGAGCGGTATCAGTTGATTTTGGTGTTTCGTTAACTGGGTTTGAAATCCGTTACGTTCTTGCTGCAGTTGAACTTGGTGCTCAGCGAGCTGTTGGTTGAGGGTATCCCGTTCCGTTTGCAGGGTCTGAAGTTGGTTCTCCAGCGTTGCGATCGCTTCTGCTTGCCTTTGGCCCCTCTGATCTTGCTTCGTCGCTTGGGCTAGATTGTTCTGTTCCAAATCCTGAATTTGCTGACGGAGGGTCGCAATGGTATCTTGAGCATCCGTTAAATCTGCAGAAAGCTGCTGATGGGCCTGGTTTCGCTCTTCCAGCTCTGATCCTGAGTCAACCGCCTGGGTTTCAAGGGTCTGCTCCAGTTCACGGACCTGCTGGCGGAGGGTATCAATCAACGTATGGGCATCTTGCAGATCATGCGTCAACTCGGTATTTAGATCGGTATCTTGAGTTTCTAAAGCCGCCAAAGATGTTTGAGCCACTTCGTACTCTTCCGCCAGTTGCTGTTGGGTCTGTTTAGTGGTGTCCAAGCGGTTTTTTAGGCTGGCGATTTCCTGTTCTTGGGCACTGATAACGGCTGTTAGGGCTTGATTCTCTTGAGTCAGGGTTTGGTATTCATCCTGGCTTTGACTGAGGGTTTGCCACTGGGCGGTCAGTTGTTGATGCTCTGTTATCAGTTGTTGATGGGTCTGGGTAAGGGCCGCTAAGTTCTGAGCCATTTCATCCCGGGCCTGGGTCAGTTGTTGCTGGGCACCCGTGAGGGTATCGACTTGCTGCGTGAGGGCATCTCGATCGGCTTGAACCTGTTCTACTGTGGTGGTTAACGTCTGTCTTTCAGTGGTTAATGCCGTGATCTGTGCTTGCAGATCGGCGACTTCAGTGGCCAGATTTTGACGCTGCTGCTCCCGTTGGGACTGTTCCTGAAGCTGGGTCTTTAGCTGCTCTGATGTTGTTGTTAAAGTGGCGTTTTGCTGCTCAAGCGCCTGAATCACGGATTGTGCTTGTCCATATTCCGATTCAACCTGCTGGTGGTCTTGCGATAGATCTCGCAATTGCCCTTGAAGTTGCTCATTATTTTCAGTCAGGGTAGCGATGGTTTGTTCAGCTGTTGCTAACTTTGCTTTTAAGGGTTCCTGTGTTTGAGTGAACTGCTCGATTTGGAGCTGCAGTCCACGCATTTTGGATTGAGCTTGGCGGAGGTCCACTTCAGCTTGGGTTTTGGCTGTGGTTAGCGTTTCTAGATCTGCTGCAGTGGCGCTTTGTTTTTCGAGTTCGGTGGATAATTGCTGGTTCTGCTCCTGCAGGGCGTCTCGTTCTGATTGGAGCGTTAGGAGTTGTGCCTGTTGGTTCTGGTGATCGCACTTCTCCGCTTGCAGTTGGTCCTGCAGTTGGGACACTTGCTCGGTTAAATCAGCAATCTCCTGCGTTTGGGCCGCTGCCTCCTGTTGCGCGGTTGCCAACACTGTCGAGAAGGTCTGCTTTTCTGCTTTTAAAGTGTCCACATCACCCTGTAGTTGGGTTTGGGCCTTCGTCAGCGCCTGCTGTTGCTTGGCTGAGGCTGATGTGAGCTGCCGTTGGCGCTGTCGCTGTCGAAGCGTATCCACAGTGGTCGCTCCTAACAGAAGACCCCCTAAACTTTCTAGGACCAAACGAACATCGAGAAAACTGGACAATTCAGGCATGGACGTAACAGTAACCTTTGCAACGATGATGACAATCAGGAAACGAATTCCCTTCTTTTATCCTGACGTTCTCTGCTGAGAAATGCTAGGACATTGGCGACAAAGATTCTCTCGGTCTCGTCTTTTGCAATAAGCTTTATACCTAAAAATACTTATTTCTACTCTGATTTTTTAGGTATGAGATGAGCCGTTTAACCCCTCAAGGGCTTGGTGGACTAAAGCCACCCCCTGGGTGACGACGATCTGCCGCCAAGCTAAACGAGAGGGAGCATTGGCTTCGAGTAACAAAGATTTTGCCCATTGATAAGTAGAAGAAGTGGGCTGATCCCACCAATGGGCCTGATTCTCGGCCCGAATGGCTTTTAGCACAGGCAGCAGCGGATAGGTGCCAAACTCAACCGTGGCAAATCGATAGTCACAGTCCGACATTAAAGCCTGGCACCAGGGACCAATATCCCCCTGGCAGACATAGGTCGCGCCTTGCTGTCCGAGGATTTGCAGACCTTCAGCAGTAAAGGTTTGTTGAAACCAGGGCAGATCCTTTTGATCGGCTTGGGGTTTGACGAGAAAGGTAGGAGCCGTCCAGCGCCCTAGCCCCGTATGTAAATCGAGATGCAAGACCTGCTGGGTTTGTGCCAACCAGTTCGGCAATTGGGTCGCCAAAATCCGTTGAGTCTGGGCAGGCGCTTGACCCCCGAAAAAGATCCCCTGGGGAAAATCATACTGGCCAACAGGTAGCGTTTGTTTGAGGGACGATACACCATATCGAACGGTATAACCCAACAGTTTGAGAAGATAGGAATCGCGTGGGTTTGGCGGCTGCCGAGGGTTGAGAAAAGCATCGAGCTGCGCATAGGCATCGGGACTTCCCGCGAAGGCTTGTCCTGGCAATAGAAAATTACGATTGAGATCGATATTGTCTTCATTACAACGGCGGTTCCAGGCAAAGCCATAGGGGTTGAGGGCATGGATCAACAGCACCGCCACTCCTTTGGGCAATGTCAGATTGGGCAACAGTTCGGTTAACGTTGCCACCTGAATGGCCGAGCCGCAATAGCCTTCTACCCCATGCAGACCACTGGAGAGGATCAGCGTTATTTGGGGAGATTTAGAGCCATAACGGGCCACGTCCATACTTAAGGATTGGTCTTGTGGCCCCAGGGCTTTGATGGGGTGAGTTTCCAGAACACAGGCTAAGGACTGGGCGGCTTGCCGGAAGCGATCGCGCGCTTGCCAATAATCGGAGGGAAACACAGACATTTTGAAGCGGAATACTCGTTCTTTCGAATTTCTATGGAGTGAGTTTAACGGATCGAGCTTGTCCTTTAGCCAATGCTCCTTAGACCGAGCTGAGTGTCAACAGTTAGCGGATGGAAACGGAAAAAAATCCGCGAAATCACTGATCTAAGTTACAAAACTAGGCAGGTAGAATATAAATTATTTTACTAAGAAAAATTTCTTTTTGTAACAAAACCTAAAGAATAGCTGTAGAATATTGAATAAAATTCTCTTGAATGTTTCTGCAACTTCGTCTACTACTAACGCTTGCTTCCCTTCATTGCATTAATGCCTATGGAACCATCGAAGTTTGATCCGTATCAACTGCTCACTGAGCTGTCAAGCTCTGGCGCCACTGGTGTTCTTAAGGTTAGTAATGGCAAATCTGTCTGGCATATCTATTTGAATGAGGGAGACCTGCGGTATGTCGATTGCTCTGTCCAAACCCTGGCCCAGCTCAGCTATTTTCTGTGCCGACAAGGGTTAGACCAAGCATTTAATGTCCTAAAGGAAATGCCACCTGCCGCTGAGGTAGTGGAGGGAACGACCGCAACACAAGCTCAGGGCCTTATTCAACGCTCAATGATGTGGCTACAAGATCGCCAGGCCCTGGATGAGATCCAATCCCGGCAACTGATTGAAGATATGACCCAAGATGCCCTGGAAACCTTTTTATGGCTGCGTCAAGCCAGGGCAACTTGGGACAATGGAACCCCTTCACCAGCATGGGTAACCCTAGTGTTGGGGCAAATACCGCTGCTAGATTTGGTCGATACGGTCCGATTCCTTAAGCAGCGCATGAGGGGTTGGCAAAGTTGCTGCCCACAGATTTGGTCTCCCTATCAACGTCCCTACCTGTTAGATTTCCGCCACATCAGCAAACCAGTGACGGGTGGCAAACTATCCCCAGAAGCTTTGACAAAATTAGCCCAGTTAATGAGTCGAGGATTCAGTATTCGTCAGCTTTCAGTATTGCTCAAACAGGACGAGCTGCATATTGCTCAACTCTTTGGTCCCTACGTGAAACAGCAAGTCATTTTTCTACGGAACCCTCAACCGCCCTTTGACCAACTCCCTCGGATTCCGATTGTACCCAAAATGCCGACGGTCACCCAAGCAGCTCAGGCGGCCCAGGCGGCCCAGCGAGTCTTTAAGATTGTCTGCATTGACGACAGCCCAACCATTTTGAGTGAGATTGAGCGGTTTTTAGGGAACACTCGGTACGAAGTCACTACCGTAGATGATCCCATTCAAGCCTCTTCTGTCATCTTTCGGATCAAGCCCGATCTGATTTTGCTCGATATCACAATGCCCAAAATCAACGGTTACCGTCTGTGTAGTTTGCTGAGAAGTAGTGCTGTCTTTGACGAAACCCCGATCATTATGGTGACGGGAAATACCGGGCTCATTGATAAGGCCCGGGCCAAATTAGCCGGAGCCACCGATTATTTCACCAAACCTTTTACCCAAAAAGGCCTTACAGAAGTGGTGGAAAAATACTTGACTCAACTCAATCCAGCTTAGAGGCATCGGGTTAGTTCCAAAGCCTTCAAGTCAGTAGCGAGTCTGTCCCCAACCCATCCATTTCAGCGCTTACCCCCCGCCTACTTGTTCACTAAATTAGCGATCCAAGGACCTACCATGAGCAGCAAAATCTTAGTTGTCGATGACCTCCAATCCGAACTGGACTTACTCTGCCAGTATTTGACAGAAGAAGGCTACACCATTGTCACAGCCACAAATGGTGCTGAAGCGTTGGAAAAAGTCAATCAGAACAAGCCCGATGCCATCGTTACCGATTGGATGATGCCCAAAATGGGGGGGTTAGACCTAGCCCGTAAGCTGCGTAAGAATCCAGAAACCGCCGATATTCCCGTAGTAGCCTGCACGGCCAAAGACCGGGATGTGGATCGCATGTGGGCTGCCAAGCAAGGGGTGGAAGCCTACGTCACCAAGCCCTGCACCAAACAAGAACTCGTCAGTGCCCTGAGAGCGGCCATGAAATAAATGACTCAACAACCCACTGCCTCTACAACTTCTCTGTCGCGGCTGCAAGAACTGCTGCCCCAGCTCTTTCAGTCCACCCAACTCACGGGTCAGCCCTATCTGAGATTTACGGTGACAGAAGGGATTGGCGCTCTCCTGTCGATGGAACATGTTCAAGAGTCCTTGATGGTCGAGGCTGAACAGATTACCCCCATCCCCAATATGGCCCGATCGGTGCTGGGATTGATGAATTCCCGAGACCAGGTCTTCTGTGTGGTTAATCTGTCCCAGTTATTGGGCTATCCCGATGTCACCGGTAGCCAACGTCGCTATAGCATGATTGTGGTTCGAGTCCCCCGTTCTGATTATCAACGGTCGGGGAATGAAGAGGCTTTATTGGGTTGGGCCGTGCCCCACATTCAAGGGGTAACCCGGCTACAAGCAGAGCAATTGCAAACCGACCTTTCCCTTTGTCCGGCAAACCTCAGTCCTTACGTTTCCGGGGCGTGCCAGCAGGACCAACAAACGATGTATATCCTTTATCCACCAGCCCTAGCTAAAGCACCGGCTTTATATCCCACCTAGGTCTGGACCCACCAACACAAAGTTGACCGCTTTCTCTATACCTTATACAGCTACTTTCACAACAAGACCATGACGACCCAACAGGACATTACCCCAGCCGACGTCGCTTCTAATGGCCAGAGCAACGGCAATATCGCTGCGCTAGACCAAGGCACAGACTCAGCACCAGCTGCCACTCTACGTCAAAAACTGTTAACTACCGTTTTGCCCGTGTCTCTCGTTCCAGTAGCCATTGCGAGTGGGATTGGTTATGTGCAGACCGAGGCTCAGTTAAAGGAAAAAGCCCTGTTGCAGTTAGAAGAGGTGAGCTTGCTAGCCAGTGAGGCTAGCACCATTTTCTTGAAAGACTCCCTAAAGTTCCCAGACATTATTGATAGTGACCCCTTGTTGCTGGAGGCGGTTAAAGCAGGCGCCCAGCAAGCCGAGTCCCAAGGCTTAACAGAAAAGCCGATTGAAGCGGTAGAAAAGCAGTTTGCCAGTACAAAATTACTCAAACCTAACGCTAAGTTGAATGAGTATCTGCAACGGGTGGTTAAGAACGCTCAGTTAGCTGAGGTGTTCGTCACGGACGTGAATGGGTTTAACGTGGCATATAGCAATCCCACCTCTGACTTTGTTCAGAATGATGAGCGCTGGTGGCAAATGGCCAAGGAGAAAGGGCAATTTATCGAAGAACCCGAGTTCGATGAATCAGCCAATCAAAGCGTCATTGCCATTTCCAAACAAGTTAAGGACGATGCGGGTAATTTCATTGGGGTGACGAAAGTTGGACTACCGACCAAAGCGTTAGACGAAGCCATCAGTACCCTGATCTCTCCCAACCTGACCGAGTCAGAAATTGTCCAAATTGTCGACCCGAAACTTGAAACCAACCCAGTGGTGGACACTATTACTGCCAAAGGCAGTGATCTCCAAAACCAAGAAGTTACAGGTGGGGCAGATGTGGTCGCCGCCGCCAACCTGATTGAAGATTATCTGGAAGCCGAATCTGGGGATTTAAATGCCACGAAGGCTCAGATTCAAAATATTCCTGGCATCACCGACCTCAAGATCAAGGAACAGGAAGCGGGAGATACCAAGTTAGTGATTGCTTCCTTTACCTACAAGGATCGATTCTTTAATGTGTCCATTATCCCAGGGACAAAATTGGTGGCCATTGCCTCCGTGGAAACGGCAGAAGAAGCCGCTTTGGCCCAACAGCAGTTGATTCTATTCGCAGGTATGGGTCTGTTACTGGCCGGGATTATTTCTGTTCTGATTTACTGGCTATCCAGTACCGTGTCCAATCCCCTAGCCAAACTTACTAATACTGCTGACGAAGCCGCTAGCGGTAACTTGGAGGTTGAAGCCGAAGTAGAAGGCACCCGAGAAACTCGTGCCCTAGCCCGGACCTTTAACACTATGGTGTCTGAGGTCAAAACACTACTCGACAAAACCGAACAAGCCGCCCAGGAGCAAAAAGAATCCCGCGACAAACTGGAAATGGAAATTTATCAGCTCCTCGACGAAGTGGGAGAAGCGGTGGATGGAGACCTCACGGTTCGTGCCAGCTTGGACTCCATGGAAATGAGTACCGTTGCTGACTTGTTCAATGCCATTATCGACAACCTCAACGACATTGCCGGTCAGGTAAAAGACTCCTCCGTGCAGGTGAGTTCGTCCCTGAATGATAACAAGGGGGAAATGCAGACCTTGGCCGAACAAGCCGTCCAAGAAACCGAACGAACCCGCACCACCCTGGATTCCATTGAGCAAATGTCTACCTCCATTGAGGATGTGGCCAGCAACGCCGGTAAAGCTGCCCTGATTTCTGATCAAGCCTACACCACGGTTCAAGAGGGCAGTGAGGCAATGGATCAAACGGTGGATAGTATTCTCAACCTGCGAAACACGGTGGGTGAAACGGCTAAGAAAATTAAGCGACTGGGCGAATCCTCCCAAAAGATTTCCCAGGTGGTGTCTCTGATTGAAGAGATTGCGCTAAAAACCAACCTGCTAGCGATTAACGCTAGTGTAGAGGCCAGCCGCGCGGGTGAGCAGGGCCAAGGTTTCACCGTGGTTGCGGAGCAGGTGGGTGCTCTGGCAGAACAGTCGGCAACGGCGACCAAGGAAATTGCCCAAATTGTGGCGAGTATTCAGGCCGAAACTAAAGAAGTAACTGAAGCCATGGAAGTGGGAACCAACCAGGTGGTCGATAGTACCCGCTTAGTGGAAACCACCAAAGAGAAGTTGGCGGTTGTGCTCAGCCGTTCTCAAGAAATTAATGACCTGATGCGGTCCATTTCTGACGCCACGGTCTCCCAAACGGAAACATCTAAAGTGGTGACCACCCTGATGCAACAAATGGCAGCACTATCCGAACAGCGGGCGGAATCCTCCACCCAGGTGGCCGAATCTATGCAAGAAACAGCAGAAATTGCCGAGAAGCTGGAAGCAGCCGTGGCCCAGTTTAAGGTCGAAGAAGCGAGCTAAAACGTTCGAGACTTGCCCCTATAGCCCCCTGGATTAAGACACCGGATGCCCCCCATCGACATTAGCGACCTATCATCGCCTCAGTACTATGGATAAAGAACAACAAATCCAGTTTAAATTTCTCGAAGAAGCAGAAGATTGTTACGACAGAATTGAACGGGTTCTACTCGGTCTAGCCACCCGCGTGGCTGAACCTGAGCAACTGGATGACGCCCTCAGGGCCTCCCACTCGGTTAAGGGGGGGGCGGCCATGATGGGGCTGATGGATCTGAGTCAAGTGGCCCACCGTCTGGAAGATTTCTTCAAGATCTTACGGGTTCACTATGCATCCAAAACCCTGGAGACTGAGGTGGAAACCTTACTTTTGCAGGGGTTAGATAGCTTACGACAAGTGGGCGATCGCTATAAGCAGGGGGCAGACATTAATGCTGACTGGCTGGCTGCGCATATCACACCTGTTTTTGACCAACTGCAGATCCATTTGGGAGAGGTGACGGATGAAGATGAAAATGCCCTACTTAGCAGCGATGACGAAGACATTGATCCAGCTTTACTAATGTTTGAGGATGGCGTGGAAGCTGTTCTTGATCGCATTGAAGGTTATTTTGGCACTTTACCCACACCCCAACTGGCGGGGGAATTAGCGATGACCGCTGAAGAGCTGGTGGCCTTCGGCCATATGGCCAATTTAGCCCCCTTTATCCAGCTCTGCCAATCGATCCAGGAACTGGCGACCCAAGTTGTACCGGAGCAAATCCCAGAACTCTCGACGGCGGCTCTCAAGACCTGGCGACGGTCCCATGCGTTGGTTATTCGCCGTAGTTTTGAGAAGCTGCCCCATGAACTCCTAGACTTTACGCCCACGATTGCTCCCAGCCCTGCGGTCAATTTTGAAACGGCCTTAGACTCGGTCGATCTATCAGCTCTGCAAGCTGACTTTGGCACGATTGAATGGCCAGGGGAGACTACCCCAGAAGATGTCGCTGTCGCCAACCTCGCTGATGCTTCAGGGACGGATCTGCCTAGCCCTGGGCCTTTAGAATCGGTCAATTTAGAAGACATTGCTGTTGAGGATCTGGCTGTTGCCAACCTGGCAGATACCCTAGCAACCGATCTGCCTAGCCCTGAAGTGCTAGATGAGATTGCCCTTGATGATCCGGCTGTCGCTGGCCTCGCCGATGCTTTGGCCACGGATCTACCTAGCCCTGAAGCGCTAGAAGCGGTCAATTTAGATGGCATGGCCCTTGATGATCCGGCTGTCGCTGGCCTCGCCGAGGCCTTATCGGTCGAGCTACCGACGCCCGACCCTGAGTTAGACTTTCCTGCAGAGATCCCTGCTACAGACTTTTCTCCAGATGACGTGTTCAATGCAGATGCGCTCGCTGATCTGCAGGACTCGATGGAGCTGGCTGATTTACAGCAGGCCTTTGATGTTGCCTCCGATCTCTTGGAAACCACCGCAGACCCGGAGGTTGAAGAGGAGACTGCTGACCTCCCCTTGACCCTTGAAGGTGCCGCCCAAATTTTGGAACAGGCCACGGCTGCCCAGCCAGCTGCCGCCCCCGTCAAGCCCCTCAGTGGTAAAACGGTGAGGGTTCCAGTGGAACAGCTTGAGCAATTTAATACCTTGTTCGGGAAGTTGATTCTGGAACGGAATACGGTCAATTTGCGTTTTGAGCAGTTGCAAGCCTATACCCAACTGATTCGACAGCGGATTCGCCAGTTAGAAGCCTCCAATACCCAGTTGCAGCAATGGTATGACCGGGCTTCTATGGAAGGAATTATCCCCGCCGAGGATGCGGCTCCGGTCCAACCTGAACCTCTTGCCGAATCTAGGTCTGCGGACTTCGATGCCTTAGAGATGGACCAATATACGGACTTGCACCTGATTGCCCAGGAACAGATTGAGACGATTGTTCAGCTCCAAGAGGTAGGCTCTGATATTGACCTGACCCTCCAGGATATGGGTCAGGCCGTGCGAGATATTAACCAAACCACCCGCTCTTTACAGAATAATGTCACCCGCACCCAGATGGTGCCCTTCCGAGAAATTGTCAAACGCTTCCCCCGGGTGATTCGAGACTTAAGCGTTCAGTTTAATAAGCCAGTCAACTTGGTGATGGAAGGGGACGCCACCCTGATTGACCGAGCGGTACTGGAACCCTTGGGAGATGCCCTGAATCATCTCCTTCGCAATGCCTTTGATCATGGGATTGGCAATCCAGAACACCGAATTTCGATTGGCAAAGACCCTAAAGGCACGATTACGATTAAAGCCCGTAATCGGGGGGCGCAAACGGTGATTACCCTCAGTGATGATGGGGCTGGCATTCGCCTAGATAAGGTCCGTAATCGCTTGCAGGAAATGGGACTCTCTCAGTTGGAAGTCACCCAGATGGAAGAGGCCGATTTACTCGATTGTATTTTTGAGCCCGGTTTTAGTACGGCAGAGCAAGTGACTGAACTCTCTGGGCGAGGTGTAGGGATGGATGTGGTGCAGAACAACCTCCGCGACATCCGAGGTGAAATTCAGGTCTATACCGAACGAAGCGTAGGAACGACCTTTACGGTTACCGTACCCTATACTCTCTCGATTTTGCGAGTGATGCTGTTAGAGCATTCGGGATTAATCTTTGCGGTTCCGAGTGATAGCATTCGCGAGCTGTTGCGATTGCAAGCAGACCAAATCCAAAGTCTCGAAGTATCTCACACATTGACCTGGCAAGATCAATCTATTCCCGTCATCAACCTGGCTCAGCATTGGGCGTTTAATCAAACCCGTCGATTCTCTGAAATGCTAGGAACACCTATCATCAATAAACCCACCATTCTAGTGGTTGGGGAGGATGACTATGTGGGTGGCTTAGAAATTGAACGGTTCTGGGGTGAGCAAGAAGTCACCATCCGCGACATCGCCAGTCCGCTGCCTATGCCCCCCGGTTTTGTTAGCTCTACGGTCTTGGGGGATGGCCGCGTCGTCCCGATTATCGATCCATTGCCCGTGCTCAAGTGGTCTCTGGAACGGCAGCAATCCGGTATGGCTGCTCCTGCCGAGCCCCTTCCTTCAGCCAGTTCAGACAATACCATCCTGGTGGTGGATGACTCCGTTAATGTCCGTCGCTTCCTAGCCTTGACCTTAGAAAAAGCGGGCTATCAGGTCGAGCAGGCCAAGGATGGTCAAGAAGCCGTTGACAAACTGGAAAGCGGCTTAGTCGTACAGGCAGTGGTCTGTGACATTGAAATGCCCAGACTGGATGGCTATGGGGTGTTGGAAGAAGTCAAAGGCCAGCTTCGGTTTAAAAACTTGCCGATTGTGATGCTGACCTCCCGCAGTCACGAAAAACATCGCAAGGTGGCCATGAATTTAGGCGCTTCGGCCTACTTCTCCAAGCCGTTTAACGAGCAGGAGTTGCTCGATACCTTAGCGGCGTTCATAGACCAAAAGACGCCCGAGTTAGTGGGATAGTGCTTCTGGTCCTTCCGGGCCACTAAATATCTTTAAACCCTTGGCAGACCACTCTAAGGCCATAGGAGTTCTGATAGTTACTTGGCAACGAGCGATAGCGAAAGGCTGACCAGCAGGCATGGGGGCTATCATACCAAGAGCTGCTAAGGTATTTCGTATCAGGGCTGTGGGAGCGAAGTGAATGACAGAAGCCATGAATGTCTTAGGAGGGCCTCTACAGATCTGCTGTACCTCGCCCATGACCGGATTTTATCGGGATGGTAAATGCAATACCGGCGCAGGAGATATGGGAGCTCACATTGTTTGTGCTCAAGTCACTGCCGAGTTTTTAACCTATACCAAAGCGCAAGGCAACGATTTGAGTAGCCCTGCTCCCATGTATGGGTTTCCTGGGTTAAAACCAGGAGATTGTTGGTGTTTATGTGCGTCACGCTGGCAGCAGGCCCTAGAAGCCGGTGTAGCACCGCCTGTGAAGTTAGCCGCGACCCATGCCATCGCGCTTGAGCATGTCTCCCTGGATGATCTGAGGCAATATGCCGTCGATGCTGAATCTGGAAGCAGCTAGAGATAAACGATGCGGCCATACATTGAGCAGGATGAGCACCAATAACCTTACGTTAAGGTATATAAAGTAAAGTAAATCCTTCAGGTTGTGTTTTGTCCACCTGCTACTTTGACGTCGATTTCATCTTTTTATGTTTAAATCTCGGCAGTGGTTGGCTCAGCTAGGCCAATCGCTCTATTCCCCCTGGCAACGCCTTGGGATCGTGGCAGCAGCATTAGCGTTGGGCATCTTTGTTGTGATCGCAACGCTTCTTCCCCAATCAGAATCCCTCGACACTCAGATTTTGCTGGCCATTCACCACCTCCATACCCCTACCTTGGATCGGTTGATGGTGCTCGTCACCTATCTGGGCGAGCCGCTAATCTTATTCCCTTTTACCCTGGGAATGGGAGGACTATTATTCTGGCAAAAACGACGCCTAGAAGCCATAACCTTTGTGATCGCGATTGGTGGTTCCCTAGGATTAAATATCTGGTTAAAAGAACTGTTCGCCCGACATCGCCCTGCTCTATGGGACCAAGTTTTACAGGTGCCCTTTTACAGTTTTCCTAGTGGCCATGCCATGGTTTCTTTAGTCTTCTACGCGGTGCTGGTTTATGGTTTGATTCGCCAGTTTCAATCCCGCCGATTTTTAATGCTGACTGTGGGCACTGGCTTGATTGCAGCCATTGGGTTTAGTCGGCTCTATATCGGTGTTCATTGGCCTACAGACGTCGTTGCAGGGTATGCGGCTGGTTTGGTGTGGTTGACCCTGTGCCTTATCGTTCAGTCTATGCTGCTAGGGCGCAGCAAGTCGGTAACGGGGTAAGGTGAAAGTTCTAAAATTCGGATGGCTTAAGAAGGGGAGCTTGTCGAAACTCTGCTTGCGCTAAGTCACTGGAGGCAGAAGCGACGGTCGTTGTTTCTCGCAGAGCAATTGAGGGCACAGAGGGACGGATATAAGCAACCAACTGGGTAGTCTTAGCATCGTAAATCTGAGTAATGATTTTGGGATAGAGACCAATACCAATAATGGGAACCAGCAAACAGGCAATCACAAAGATTTCCCGAGGTTCGGCATCGACTAGCTTCTCGTGGGACGTGAGTTCCTTATTCTCAGGTCCATAGAAGATTTCCCGCAGCATGGACAGCAGATAAATCGGCGTCAGAATCACGCCAATACCCGCCAAAATTACCACCGGTACGCGGAAGGTGAGGCTATAAGCATCGCTGGTTGCTAGGCCGACAAATACCATCAATTCAGCGACAAAACCGCTCATCCCCGGTAGGGCTAAGGAAGCCATCGAACAGGTGGTGAACATGGCAAAGATCTTAGGCATGTTCTGGGCCACGCCCCCCATCTCTTCCAGAATCAAAGTATGGGTGCGATCGTAAGTCGCGCCAACCAGGAAGAAGAGACTGGCACCAATCAAGCCGTGAGAGACCATTTGCAGAACAGCGCCACTCATTCCCAAATCCGTAAAGGAGGCAATGCCGATCAGGACAAAGCCCATATGCGAAATGGATGAATAAGCAATTTTACGTTTGAGATTGCGCTGGGCAAAGGAGGTAAGGGCCGCGTAAATGATATTGACGACACCCAGAATAATCAAAGCGGGAGCAAAATAGGCATGGGCATCAGGGAGTAACTCCACATTCATGCGAATTAACGCATAGCCCCCCATCTTTAAAAGAATTCCGGCCAACAGCATGTGAACCGGGGCTGTGGCTTCGCCGTGGGCATCCGGTAACCAGGTATGCAGCGGCACAATCGGCAACTTGACTGCAAAGGCAACTAGAAAGCCCGTGTAACAGAGCAGTTGGAAAGTTAACGGATAATCTTTTGCCGCTAGGGACTGCAGGTCAAAGGTCAAGTCGGGGCCAAAGAAGGCCATTGCCAAGGCTGCTACCAAAATAAATAGGGAGCTGATGGCGGTATAAAGAATAAATTTCGTCGCTGCATAAAGCCGTTTGTAGCCGCCCCAAATCGAGAGCAACAGATACACTGGCACCAATTCCAATTCCCAGACCAAGAAAAAGACCAGCAGATCTTGAACGGCGAACACCGCAATCTGACCACCGTACATGGCCAAGATCAAGAAATAGAAGAGTCTTGGCTTATAGGTGACGGGCCAGGAGGCCAGGATCGCCAAAGAAGTAATAAATCCTGTTAGCAGAATCAACGGCATGGATAAGCCGTCTGCTCCAACAGACCATTGCACACCTAGTTGGGGAAGCCAGTCGTAGTGTTCCACCATCTGCAGCCCAGACTCGGCAAAGTCGTACTGGGTGTAAAAGGCGTAGATCAATAAGACAAAATCAATCAGGCCAATCACCAGTGCATACCAGCGAATGGGATCACCTTTACCCTTTGGATCTGGAATAAAGGGCAGAGCGACGGTGGCCACAATTGGGAAGAAAATCAGAGTTGACAGCCAAGGAAATGTATCTGGATTCATGAACCGCTATCTCTATTCAACGGATTGAGCAACGACGAGGAAAAAATGAAAAGACGTTAGATGACCGTGGCAATCGAGATCCCCAAGACTGCCATAAAGATGATGAACAGGTAGAACTGGATACGGCCACTTTCCAAGTACTTAAGCCCTTCCCCAGTCAATACTGCGAGGAATCCAGCGAAGTTAACGATGCCATCGACGACTTTGAAGTCAACCTCTAGGACCTGACGGGCAATCCGGCGACAGCCCTTGATGATGGTGCGCTCATAGAGGTCATCAATAAACCACTTGTTGAGGGAGAACTCATACAGGGACGGGAATCGATTTGCGATCGCAGCCGGATCCACTTGCCGAGTTCTATACATGAGTGAGGCCAGGGTGATCCCAATTAAGGCAATACCGACCGAATTCCCGGCCATCAACAAAAACTCAGACCATTCAAACTCAGCCGCTGCTTCTAGAGCCGCATTGGCTTCACCAGGAGCGTAAATAAAAGCTTCAAACCGATTGTTGAACGGCATGCCCAGTAGACCGATAGCAATGGAGGGCAGCGCCAACACCATCAACGGCAGGGTCATGGTAATTGGAGATTCATGGGGTTCATCCGCATGGTGATGATCGTCATGATGATGAGCCTCTTGCTCAGCCACCATCGTCAACTCCCGGGGATCCATGGCGCCAGGGCCGAAGTTGAGGGCCGGGGATTTGCCATCAATCTGTTCACGCAAAGCATTGATATTGCCCCGGAAGTCTCCTTCAAAGGTGGAGAAATACATGCGGAACATATAAAAGGCGGTCAGACCTGCGGTTAGCCACCCCACTAGCCACAAGGCAGGATTGGCTGCAAAGGCAGAACTGAGAATCTCATCCTTAGACCAAAAGCCCGCAAAAGGCGGAATACCGCAAATGGCGAGGCAACCGACTAAAAAGGTCAGTCCTGTGACGGGCATATACTTGCGAAGGCCGCCCATCAAGCGCATATCTTGAGCCAGGGCGGGGTTATGACCGACCACTGCTTCCATACCGTGGATGACCGAGCCCGATCCTAAAAACAGCATGGCCTTGAAGTAGGCATGGGTCATCAGGTGGAAGAGACCCGCAGAATAGGCACCGATGCCCATGGCCATCACCATATAGCCCAATTGGGAAATGGTGGAGTAGGCCAGACCTTTCTTAATATCGTTTTGGGTGACCGCAATCGTCGCTCCCAAGAAGGCGGTAATCGCGCCAGTCCAGGCAATAAACTGCATGGCGGTGGAGATGCCCGAGAACACGGGAAACATCCGAGCGACTAGGAAGACACCAGCAGCCACCATCGTTGCTGCGTGAATCAGGGCCGAAATGGGAGTCGGACCTTCCATGGCTTCCGGTAGCCAGACATGAAGGGGGAACTGGGCTGACTTAGCCATGGGTCCCATAAATACCAAAATAGCGAAGATGGCCGCCACCACTCCGCTGAGTTCACCGGTCGACACTAGAGACTGCAACCGCTCTCCCATAATGTCGAATTCAAAACTATTGGTGGCCCAATACAGGCCTAAGATGCCGAGCAGTAACCCAAAGTCACCGACTCGGTTTGTTACAAATGCTTTTTGGCAGGCGTTGGCGGCGGGCTTGCGGTCATACCAGAATCCCACCAGCAGGTAGGAACACATCCCTACCAATTCCCAAAAAATATAAATTTGCACCAAGTTAGGGCTAACGACGAGTCCCAACATGGAGAAGCTAAATAGACTTAAATATGCATAAAACCTTACATAACCAGGGTCATGAGCCATGTACCCATCGGTATAAATCATCACCAGGAAGGCAACGGTGGTGACCACCACTAACATCAGGGAGGTCAGATGATCGATGGTATAGCCCATCGTCAGGTGAAACGCTCCTGCTGAGGCCCATTCAAAGGTCATTAGATAAGGATCATGATCTTGAATCTGACTCCATAAAATAGCGAAGGAGAGGACCATTGCCGCTCCCATCAAGGAGACAATAAAGGCCGCATTGATTTGACGGAGAGCGTTGGTTTGTTTGTTATAGGAAATTAACCCTAAACCAACGAGAAATGCACCGCCCAACGGCAATACAGGGATAAGCCAAGCAAATTGATATAACGAGTCCATCGTTGACGCTGTTTGCGATAGAAAACTTTACAGTTTGTAAAACTTTTTACATTGTTACATATTTCCAGGCCGTTTTTCGACTTGAAAATCTTAAGATTAACCGACAGAATATCGGTCCCAAAGACTATCTAGGATATTGTTGTGGGTTAATCCGCTCGCACTCAGGGATGTAAAGTTAGGTTACCCTGCCAGTAATAGCGATGGAACAATCTGACATAGCCCTTCCTCCAGCAAGTGCAATGCGTCGGTGCGATCACAAAACTGGTCAATCCGATGGACCAGGCGACCCTGGTGGAATAGCAGCAGGCTGGGAATATTCGTTAGCCGATATTGACTGGCAATGGGAAAATTTTCGTCAGCATTGATAGTGACAATTTTGAGTGCCGAACCGTAATCTGCTTGGATCTGGATGAGCCACGGTTCTACCCAGCGACAGACTCCACACCAAGGAGCCCAAAAACTGACTAAAACGGGCGTTTCAGACTGCAAAACGTCTGGGTTAAAGGTTTGGGTATTGGTCGAAGGCAGCATGCTCAGCGGTGATTCAGAGAAGAGATTTTATCAGCTGGGATCATGCTACCAGCGAACGTTGAATGCTGCACGCATCATCAGGGGATGGGCAATCCAAAACAACCAGACAAACCCAGCTACCCCGACATAGGCGAGCTTAAAAAACTCTCTCAGTTGAAAGGTTTGTTTGCCCTGGGCAATGGCCAGAAAGGGCACGATGGAGGTGCGAGCCTTGACCGCTGCAAAGGCCTCTCCATAGCGTTTAGCCAAACGCTGATCGCCATGCCAGACGCCGAATAAGTGATAGCCAATCAGTCCCAAACAGGTGGCCAACGTAAACGAAGTGCCAACCCAGAGCAAGTGGGCAATACACCAAATCACCTGGCCCACCATTTGGGGATGGCGACAAATACGAATAATGCCCGTTTCGTAGAGATGGACTTGGGGTTTTTGGATGGCCGCAATTTCTAGCAGATTAAAGGTGGCAGGATAGAGAAAAATAAAGGAAATGGCCGACAACGCCCAGACAAAGCTTTTCAAGCCAGGGGTGCCCTGCAGCTGCCAGAGCTGCACCCCATCGTATCGATGCTTGAGAAAATAGCCGATCACAATCACGGCTGCAGTGATACTCGCTAAGGCAAAAATCACGCGATAGAGTCGCGCCCCTAATTTTTTCTCTGCGGCCATGCGCAGGGAGGCCAAACCGCTATGGGTTAACCCAAAGCCGCCCAGTAAGGCCAACATGATGAAGTGAGAGGGGGCAAACCAAGAATGGGGATCAGTGGACATTTCGAATCATACTCAAACAGACTGCCAAGACGCGTCCCCCCGAATAAGACGAATTTGGGCCAGGGTAAAGATCACTGGAATGACGCGCCCGTAGTTGGTTGCGATCGCACGCCAACCCAGGTCTGCAAACAAGCCAATCCACAGAGCTGAACTCACTACCGTCAACGCCCCGCGCATCACGCCATATCGGGCTGCATTCCAAGCCATACCACGTCGTGCTGCTTGCACCGCGATTTGTCCTTCGATTTGGGGGGCTGCTTGTCGAGCCACTTGATACACTGCCATTTGAGCCGCAAATTGCCGCGCCAAATGCTTTAACAGCAAGGGGCGCAACACTGATGATACGGCTAAAGCGCTGCTTCCTTCCAGCAGCCATCGCCGGGGATCCGTTTGGCAATTTACGGGTAAGGGCGTCCCAGGGGCCTCAGCCAACGCTTTTTGGATTCGCTGTTGCAGCTGCTCCTGCTGATTCTCCGGCAACTTCTGCCAAGCTTCTTTGATCAGGTGCAAATAGATCTCAGCTTCTAAATCTGTAGTGGATAGGGTCGGTGAATAGCGAATTTTGAGGTGACGGCTAACTTGCACCAGGACTTGGCGATAGCTCAAGGTTTCCGTTTGCCCTTTCAGGACCGTAAATCCGTCGGCGGCTACAAAGCGGAAGCGGTTTTCAATAGCTTCTAACCAATCTTGGCGACTGGTCGCTTGGACCTGATCTGGCGTCGGTTCTTGCAGGTAATCGAGGGGGTTATATCGGCGTCGAAACAGCAAATCCGTCAGGTCTTGCAATTCTTCTTCCGTCGCTAATTCTAGTGCCTGCCTCAGCTCGTTCATGCCTAGGGTCCTGATGGTCTCTACCTTTTACGATAGCGTACAGATTAAAAGACGGATCCCTAGGGAGTCTCAACGGTCAATGTCCCCTGATCGCCGTCTAACTGGGCGGGGACACCCACCGGTAAGGCCGCGTTGGGAGCACCATGGCCAAAGGGTAACGCTGACACAATCGGAATGCCTAAATCCCCCAAGCGATCGCGGAGAACTTCTTCCACCGTTAAGCTGAGAACCCCGGCAGGGGCTTCGCAATCACTAAAGCGTCCAAGGGCAATCCCTTTTACCTGCTTCAATACCCCACTCATGCGCCATTGGGTCAGCATCCGATCCAGCCGATAGGGCGCTTCCCCCACATCTTCTAGGGCTAAGATCACCTGATCTAGCTGCGGGCAGAGAGACGTTCCTAAGATATGGGTCGCCACCGTTAAATTACCGGGTAATAAGACACCGGTTGCTTTGCCCTGGCCCCAACCTTGGCCTGTTAGAGCTGGAATGGGGCGACCGGCGAGCCAATCAAACAGTCGCTTCTGGGACCAGTCGGGTTCCTGGGCCAAGGTGGTCATCACCGGCCCGTGGACACTGGCAATCCCCTGGGTGGCCAGTCCCCAAAGCAGAGCCGTCACATCAGAAAACCCCACCAGCCATTTGGCAGGGGTGGGAGGCCAGTCCCAATCCTCTAAAAGTCGAGCGCCGCCATAACCACCTCGTCCACAAAAAATGCCGGAGTAGTTGCCTTTGAGCCCTTCGATCAGGGCTTGTCTGCGCTGAATATCGGTGCCAGCAAGATAGCCCCACTGGGCGGTGATGTTCGGGGATAGGTGGATGGTGTAGGCGTGAGATCGCAACACTGCAACTCCTCGATCAAAGTCGTTCCGTTCTCTTAATACCCCACTCGGCATCGTTACCCAGAGGTCATCCCCCGGTTGCAAAAAAGGAGGTAACTGACAAGCTCTCATAGGGTTATTGCTCTGGTTGAGATAGGATTTTGGCAAACCATTGTTCAAGACGCTGAGCAAAGGCAATCAAAGAATACTCCTGCTCGGCTTGCTGCCGACAGGACTGCCGATCAATCTCGGGCAATTTGCCAATGGCCGCAACCAGGCCATCGACACTGTCAGGTTCTACGAGCCAACCCGTTTTTCCCGGCTGCACAATTTCTGCTGGACCGCCCCTGTTGTAGGCAATGACCGGAACCCCACAGGCCAAAGCTTCAATGACGACATTGCCAAAGGCCTCTACCCAGCGAGGCGTCACCAGTAGGCCTTGGCTATAGCGTAAGACCTCTTGCATCGCAGTTGTATCGAGAAACCCCAGATAGTCGATGTTGGCATGGGGAAACTGAGCCTGAATTTGATCAAAATAGGCCTGATCTTGAATATGACCCATAATTTTGAGAGCTTGGCCTGTTTGATCCACCGCGGCTACCGCATCTTCCAACGCTTTCTCAGGCGCAATCCGTCCGAGCCAACATAAATAGTCCTCTGGATTAGGGGTGAATTGGTAAAGGTCTAAATTAAAGCCGTTCCTCACGGAATAGCAGTGCTCGGCAAAGGGAAAGGTATTGGCCTGTGCTTGGGTATGCACGCCGATGGTGTGGGGAAATTGGTTGGCAATTTGACCAATGATTTGATCCATCGCGTCGGTCAGCGACCCCATGCTAATCAGATGGGCAATGGGAGTGTCTAGAAAGGGCGTTAAGTAAAGGGGGAGCCAATCGTAGGCAAAATTGACGATCAGATCAAACTCAGATTGCAAAGTTTGAACCTGCAGCCACATGTTGGCAAGAACCGAGTTCTCAGGCATGTGAACCGGAGTATGCCGAACTTGAGTTTGGGCTGGAATCTGAGGAGACCCGGCCACAGGAATGACTTCTGCTTGGGGCAGTTGAGACTGCTGAGGAGCCATCACCTGGATTTGATGCCCCTGCTGGGTTAATGCCTCCAGCATATTGAGAAGGGTCAGCTCCACTCCGCCCCCTGCCCCAGAGCCCAGAGGGCCGAGAGGCGTAGAGACAAATAGTAATCGATAGGATTGACCCGCAGACACCAACGATAAGAACTGATTGAATAGCTTCAGCAGTCTAACAGAGTTGAACAACCCCGGGAATAGGATTTGGAGAAAAAATACACCGATGGATGAGGGACTCAAACCATCGGTGTGGGGTGATTTTGATGGGAGACATCCAGCTTAGGCAGCGGGATTGAGAGTGCCTTCCTCTTGACTCAGGGCGATTACAATTTCATCTACTTCATGGGGAGATAAGCGGGTCAATTCTCGAACCCAGAATCGGAGGAGTTCTTTTTGATTAGTATTGTCGCAAATAGTCGTCATATGTAGACTCCGATAGCTTCGATACCCGTGAAGTATATACACCCTGCCAATGGATATGTGGTAGGCTGCGCTACACCTTCGTAAAAAATTGTGTAACCCTATTTACAATAGGTCCATAACTGCTGATTTTTCCTTTCGATTAATTAACCGAAAGGAACTGGGATCGAACATTCCTAAAACAGTGTTAAAGGGTACCCCCTTTCTCTGTTCGGTCAATTACTGTGAGATATGGTTACACTAGGTGCATAAGCCAGAAACTCCTTTGGATGACCTAACTGCAGCAACCAAACGCTGTCGTTCGCTCAGATAAACACATAGATAAGAGTGGTTGAGAATTGACCTATGAGCAATATTCAAGAAAAGATTGAAAAAGAACTAGAGCAAGCCCGCGAGACTTGTGATACCAGTGGTGCAACATCTGGTGAATGCGCAGCGGCTTGGGATGCCGTAGAAGAATTGCAGGCAGAAGCTTCTCATCAGCGCAAAAGCAATAACGAGGGCAAAAACTCCCTTGAGCAATATTGTGATGATAATCCTGATGCCGCTGAGTGCCGCATTTATGACGACTAGTTTTGCCTTCCAAGGCTAGGGTATCGATTCATAAGCTTCTTCAAAAAGACAACCTGATGAGGTTGTCTTTTTTCTATGGTTCAGGGTCTAGGAGGTGGATATGTCCGTATGGACTGAAATTCAACACCAGATTGGCCAGGTGTTAGGGCGAGACTTTGTGATTGCGGATCGCAGATCCGTCGGGGGGGGCAGTATCAATCAAGCCTTTCAAGTGAATGATGAGCATCAGTCCTATTTCGTAAAGCTCAATCAAGCCAGCAAAGTTGCCATGTTTGAAGCTGAAGCGGCAGGTCTCAAAGAAATGCAGGATTCCCGAACCATTCGGGTCCCCCGACCCTTAGGATGGGGCACCGCTGAAGGACACAGCTACATTATTCTCGAATGGATTCCCCTAGGCCATGGAGATTCCCAGGCTTGGTTTGCAATGGGCCAACAATTGGCAACCATGCATCGCCAAACTCACGAACAAGGGTTTGGCTGGCATCAGCGCAACACAATTGGCGATACTCCTCAACGGAATCCCTGGACAGCAGACTGGGGAGAATTTTTTGCGGAACATCGCATTGGCTATCAACTGCAACTTGCCCAACGTGGCAGTCATTTTCGCCACTGGGAAGCGCTTGTGGATAAAATTCCCACCTTATTAGCTCACCACCCCGCCCCCTCTTTGGTACATGGCGATCTATGGTCGGGGAATGCCGCTTTTAGTCAAGGTGGGGAACCCATTATTCTGGACCCTGCGACCTACTATGGCGATCGAGAAGTCGATATGGCAATGACCGAACTGTTTGGAGGATTTCCACCAGCGTTCTACAAGGGCTATCAAGCGGCTTGGCCGCTGTCCGAGGGATATCAACAGCGCAAAATTCTCTATAACTTGTATCACATCCTCAATCACTTCAATTTGTTTGGAGGAGGATATGCATCGCAGGCCCAGCAGATGATTGAGCAAGTTTTGAGGACGGTTTAGGCCGAACTGGGTCGGTACTATTACGGAGTTAACGCTATCTTTGCCGAATAAACCGATCGAGGAGTTACGGGTTTCTACCGCTGTCGGTGCCAGGATGGCCTAGCTAGGTTAGAGAGGAAGTTTTCAGAGTGATGGTTCTCATGACGCCACTCTGGCCGCAACGTTAGGAATGTGATTAAAAATGCCCCTTACTTTAGAGACAGCTACTTCTACCCTTGAACCACCCGTCGCTATGGAAAAGCGGATGCAAGATGCTTTGTCCCAGGCTCGGGCAACTTGTGCCAACGAAGGTGCCACATCTAAGGCCTGCGCAGTTGCTTGGGATATTGTCGAGGAACTGCAAGCTGAATATTCTCATCAGAAAGTGCAAGAGCAGCCTTCTGAGTTCGACGGTTTTTGCAATGACAACCCCAATGCCGAAGAGTGCCGCGTCTACGACGTTTAACGGGCCATTGTTTTATCCCATATTGGGCCGTCAGCATAGGTGAAGGTTAGATTGGTGTTACTTCTCAATCTCCTTCCTCTTGCTGATATCCTCGAGTATGCGATCGCAACCCCGATTAAAATGGCTAGCGCTGATCTACGCTGCCCTATTTGGCTGGATACTGGTTTTAGCCTATACCGGAAATTTACCGTCTCAACTAGCGGTTATTCCTTACTATGACAAGTTTGGCCATATCATTCTGTATGGTGTGGCCACTTATCTTGGTCATCGTCTTCTCCATCGATTTACTTTCCGCTTGGGCCATTTTCGCCTTCCCCTATGGGTAATAGCGTTTAGTACATGGACCTTAGCAGAAGAAGGAGCCCAGTTTTTTGCTCCAACCCGCTCCTTGGATGCCCTAGATCTTGTTTGTAGCGCGCTAGGGATCGGAACTGGATACTGGCTTGCAAAGCAACAACTCTCCCAGCCATCAGCCTACTCAGACGGCTCACAGCTGCCAGAATCAAAGCACTAAATCAAGATAAAAAGCCCCTCAACTCACGTCGCGGGGCTTTCTGTAATTGTGGTGATGTTTTCGCAAGAAAATACATCTGTCTTTAGTTATGCCCTATTGCAAGTTCAGATCTATCTACCCCATCTCGTTTTTTGCATCGATATGATGCAATTATTGCGTCGTCAGGTTCGGTATGAGGAATAAACTGAGCCGAAAGAAGGATGCCAGAGAAAATTATGCGGGCTGAAAACTTAATTCCTGAGCAACATAGGCAAAACCAAACCTTTCGTTGTCTGAGATGATTTGATGGATACAAAGAAATACGTTCATCTCATACCGCTGCCAGTATCGAGTTTACAGCTAGCTTATATGGCTATCGTTGTTTCTCGGCCAGCATTAGTACTCATCTGATAACCAATAAAGTCAACAAGATTTTTCACGGTTTGAATATTTCCTACGGCTTGATCAGGGAGCTGAATATCGAAAGCAGCTTCTAGGTCGTTTAAGATCTTAAGAAACTCACGCTTTTGAGCTAACTCATCAATGCGACTCGCCATATTGACCCGATGAGCACTAACCTCTGTACATTTACAAATCACTGAACAAGTTTTCAAAAAGATCGATCTAGTAAAGTCTACGTTAGTCCGGCTTGGCGTCTCTTTTTGAGTATGACTGCCTAGCCTCTTCTTATGAGAAGGGTAACTTTTTCTTTCTTCTAAATGGATATCAATCAAATCGCGAACCATCGGTAGCTCAACTTTGTGGCCGCTATAGGTGTAGATTTTAGTGGCCATTTCCCAGACGAGTTGATCTCGTTCAGCTTCAGTTACTTCTGAATCTAGAAGAGATTCGGATGACTTTTTCTCTAGTTCGTTATCAATGACCATCTTAAAAATGCTAAATGTATAGTCTTGATCTTTCATCAAACTATGCCCCCCTTATAGAAACAGGTAGATATATCGCTTATTATCTCAAGGCAGAATATTCTCTAAATCATAAGTACATTTATTAAGTCTTTCTCTCTCGGCACTTGAACTAAAAAAGCCATGCAAATCGAGTAGTCTAAAATAGGAAATAATATTGATATTGGCCCTTGCAAGGTCTCACCATAGATGTAGCTTAAGAAGTTTACGACGTTCAACAAATGACCTCTGCAATGAATTTAATAAAATTCAGGGTTTTGGGAGTTACGTTAATTTAGCTTGCTAATGTTACTAATTTTGACTACTAACTAAACATAGGGTAGGGCCTATCTCTACTGATAAATTCAACTCTGCGTTTCTCAATATTTCCAGAATAGTGAGAAATTCTGGAGAAGATGCCAGTAATTTCAGTTTGTTTACGGTGAATGCCGTAGATATCGGCTCTGGCAGGTATCGTAATTCTGAACCACTGAGAAAGGAGATGGCCTCTGGAATGGGTAGGGATGGCCAATAGTGCTCTCTTTGATAATGAACAAATTTGAGCGTACGAAATGCATCAAACCACACTCTCATGAAGAACTGGAAATGTTCAAGGTCATGGCATTGTTGGAAAGCTTGCTCAAGGGCTTGCTCCACTTGGAGATGGCGCAAGGTTTGCAGAAGAGAATGGCTCAGGCCTTGTTTTTGCCCCCAATCGTGGAGCTGCATCTTTTTCTTTGTCCACGTTTTCGTGTGAAACTCATTCCACAGCAACCGATCGAGCTTTAGCCAACGCTGTAATTCCAGAAAAATCTGGGGATGATAGAGCTTGATGATTGGGTCACGAGCGAGTTTAACCATTGCTGCGCCTGTCCCAAAAGGCACCCGATGGGATAGCCGAGAAGATAGGGTCACCGCTGGTCCTCTTAAGCGCACCACTTTGCCCGTCTTGGCGAGCTTATTGAGCATATAAAAATCTTCTGCTGCTTGACGTTTGGGGAACCCTCGCACTTTTGCATAGTGCTCAGCGTTGATTTTCAATAAACTACCAATCGTCTGAAAAGCATAGGGGGAAGCAGCCTGGGATAATCCGAGGACATAATACCGTAAAGAAATTTCGTACTGGATGATCCCTGAATGCTGAGGGTGGTGGCAAAACGGGTAAATTGCGACCGCCACATCTGAGCCCAAGTCTGAGGTGTGAAAATAATCGTCTGGCAGTTTGACATCACCATCTGTGCAGTGAACCCAAGGAATGCTTACTTTTTGAGCAGCGATGCAGGCTAGGGCAATGTCACCCCCAATTTTGCGGGCCAGGCCCACACCCTGCTTATGGGGGAGTTGCCGAGTCCTGGTACAGCAATCAATCAGAAGTAAGGTATTTCCCGATCGTTGCTCAACGACGGTAAAGGAGACCTCTGGGTGGGGATTAAATTGTGCTAAGAACGCTTGGGTGCGACGGGTAGCAGCCTTATCCGCATCCACTGAAGCATTCACCACCGCAATAATGAGCGTATTGCTCATGGTTTTAGGTAAGATGCTTTCCAGACAGTTGAGGGGTTCATCAAAGAGGGGAATGGCTAGGACAAATTGGTAAGTCTGGCGCAGGGTTGCTAGCCACTCGTTTTGAATAGTAATGACAATAGGTTCGGCATAGCGATCCAAGTAACGGCTGATTGTCTTAGCGGTCATAGAAGGAGGGGCGGATTTGAGGTCGTCGCACGATACTGCATCTGATTGAGCCATCACAAGTGATTTTCGGATTTATCCTGCCCATGGGTAGCGGGCATGGGCATTGCCCGCTAATGCAACATGGCGCGATGCGGTAGCTGTTCCAAAATATTAGCCTCAGCCGTCAGTAGCAGGTCTAGGCGACATTGTAGGTCTGAAGCAGGACAATGCTGCTTCGCTAGGTTGACAAATAAGTTGGCATGTCGTGCTTCGGAGTGGGCAATCGCTTGATAGAAGCCTTTTAAGGGACCACTGGGCAACGCTTGAGCAATTTTGGTAAAGCGCTCTAGTCCACGAGCCTCGATAATTCCTGCGACTAAGAGGCGATCAAGAAAGTAATTTTCTGTTCCTTTGCGGATCAGACCTCGCAATTGATTGACATAAGGGTCTTTGGCATCAGGAGGAATCGTTAAGTGGCGTTCTCGAATTAATTTGAAGACATCACGGTAATGACTCAGTTCCTCAATGGCTAAGTCAATCATGGCGGTTACTAGGTCAGGCTTATCTGGATAATGAGCGGCTAGATTCAGGGCAACCCCGGAGGCTTTCTTTTCGTTGGCAGCATGATCGAGCAGGAACGTATCAAAGTCTGCCAGAACAGTTTTTAGCCATTCTTCAGAACTTTCACAATGTAGGAGGATGGTCACACAGACTCTCCATGCTGCAACCTATCCATTATCCTCAATGTCAGGGAGAATTCTGGCCTGTAACCGTGAGATAGCAGTTTGTAGATTTGAGCGGGCAACGTCATCATACCGCTCCTGGAAATAAGCCGTTTGATAAACATGGGAACGTTGCAAAAATGTCTCTAAAATTTCACTGCGTCGCTGACAGTATTCAGCCACGGGAATCCAAGCATATTCCTGGCGAATATGGGTTTCAAAATTAGCAAAAGCCTGGGCGTCTTGACCCAAGATCGCCAAATCAATATCGACCATCAAAGCGGTATCTAGATCATCATGCAGTACATGATCCGCAGTTGCCATGATCAGATGATGAACTTGATGGCATTGATCCTGAGCGACACCTGCTTGCTGCAAAAAATGAACGGCCCAAGCTGCACTGTCTTGCTCATTTTGGTGGGATTGAGTTTGATAAACAGCATCGTGAAACCAGAGCGCAATTTCCAACGCTACAGGTGTTTGGGTTAGAGGTTTCACACCGTCGAAATGATGCAGACAGGCATTGATATGATCGATGGTGTGATAGTAACGATGAGGTTCAGTGTAGGAGCGAACCAACTGGCGATAGGTGTCTAGAGAGAGATTAGCTCCCAAATGATGCATTAAGGTTCGCCAGCGTTGCTCATTCACTATGGTAGAAGGTTCAGGTTTTAGGTTGGTTCAATAAATGTGCAGTTGGTTTAACGGTGGCTCGTCTTCATCTGTTCATAAGCCCAGTCTAACCAAGGTGTCAACGCTTCAAGATCAGCGGTATCCACGGTAGCTCCACCCCAAATCCTCAACCCTGGAGGAGCATCTCGGTAAGACCCAATATCATAGGCAACTCCCTCCTTATCTAAGAGGGAAGCTAGCTGTTTTGCTCCTTTGGCCTGGTCTTCGGCAGAAAGCCCGGTATACCAAGGATCAACGATTTTGAGGCAGATGGATGTGTTAGAACGAGTAGCTGGATCAACGGCTAAAAAGTCAACCCAAGGGGTTTGATTCACCCAGTTGGTGATGGCAGTGAGATTGGCTTGCGATCGCGCCATCAATGCCGAGACCCCACCCAGGCTCTCAGCCCATTTCAGCCCATCTAAAGCATCTTCTACACAGAGCATTGAGGGGGTATTGATCGTTGACCCTTGGAAAATTGCCGCGTTGAGCTTGCCCTTTTTGGTCAACTGAAAAATCTTCGGCAGCGGCCAAGCGGGGGTATAGGACTCCAACCGCTCAACAGCCCGGGGGCTAAGGACTAACATGCCGTGGGCTGCTTCACCCCCCATCACCTTTTGCCAGGACCAGGTGACCGCATCCAGCTTGGTCCAAGGGATATCCATAGCAAAGACAGCAGAGGTAGCATCCGCAATGGTCAGTCCTTGACGGTTATCTGCAATCCAGTCGCCGTTGGGAACTTTGACCCCGGAGGTGGTGCCGTTCCAGGTGAAGACAATATCGCGATCGCAATCCAGTTGCGACAGATCCGGCAAATGACCATATTCAGCCTTGGTAATGCGGCAATCTGGCAGTTTCAATTGCTTTTGTACATCCGTCACCCAGCCAGAGCCGAAACTTTCCCAAGCCACCATCTCTACACCGCGAGCACCGAGAAGCGACCACATGGCAATTTCCACAGCACCCGTATCAGAAGCGGGGACAATGCCGCAGAGATAATCTTCAGGAATGCCGAGGATTGCCTTGGTGCGATCAATTACCTCTTTCAGACGGGCTTTGCCGGGACCAGACCGATGGGAGCGACCCACCAACGCATTATTAAGAGCTTCCAGACTCCAACCAGGGCGCTTGGAGCATGGCCCGGAAGAGAAGTAAGGACGTTGAGGACGTTGGCTAGGTTGGGGAGTCATATCAAATTCCACATCGGAGTCAGGACTATCGAAATGCAGCAAAACTTGAACAGCTTGCCCTATAAGTTAATTGAACGAAGTTAATTAGTCTAAGCTGCTTCGCCTGGGATCTAGCGTTCCGAATTATTTTTTTAAGATCTGAAAGGGGCTTGCTAGAGCACTGATAAACTTGAGTTCTCCCGTCGCCCACAATCTGTAACCCATGCCGCCAGAGAACAGTCTTAAGGATCAACGTCATCCGCAGCAGGATCGCGATCGCAACACCCTCAATCGCCTGTTGCGCGAAGACCCCAATGAACTCAATTTGGCTGAACTGGCTCGGCTCCGTATTCGGTACACTGGATTTCCCGGCAGTCGAGATATCCAAAAAGATCTCGATCAGTTACTCGAGAAATGGGAACTCACTGAAGACCAACTCTTCGAAAAAACCCGCGAAATTCACGCCACCCAGAAAGTTTACACAGTCCGCACCAATAAAAAAGAAGACTGGACCTAAATGTCCCTCAAGCTCTACTTCATTCGACATGGTATTGCCGAAGAACGGCAACCCCATGTCCTCGATGAACAGCGGGCCTTGACGACTAAGGGGCGTGAGAAAACTCAGAAAGTGGCCCAAAGACTGCAGACACTCGGCCTGCACTTTGATGATTTGCAAACAAGTCCCTTGGTCCGAGCCCATCAGACTGCTGAGATTCTTCAGCAACAGGGGTTAGTCAACGCGATCCATATCTCTGATGTGTTGAGCCCTGAAGGGAGCTGCCAAGATTGGCTCGATTGGTTACAAACTTGGCGCAAACTGGGTTTAGCAAGTTTGGCCTTAGTGGGCCATGAACCCAACTTAAGCGAATGGGCAGAAATCTTAGTGTGGGGCCAACCCCGTCAGCAACTGGTTTTGAAGAAGGCTGGTATGATTGGATTACTCCTGCCAGAGCAAACCAACCCTGTGGGTCAAAGCACCCTGTTTTGGTTAACTGCACCTAAATTGCTGCTTTAGTTCCGATACACTTCCTCGCCCAGTCCAGTTTCCACCTCAGTTCATCCTGGCTGCTTGGCGACGTTATTTATCTTCATTTGAGAGATGTTATGGTCGCTTGTGAATTTCAACCCGGTTTAGAAGGTATTCCTGCTGCTCAATCTCAAGTCAGCTTTGTGAATGGTCAAGTTGGCAAGTTGGAATATCGAGGCGTGCCGATTGAAGCCTTAGCGGAAAAAAGTAGTTTTCTCGAAACAGCCTATCTATTGATTTGGGGAAAATTTCCTACAGCGGATGATTTAGAGGCATTCCAAGAGGACATTACCCACCATCGCCGCATCAAATATCGCATTCGGGACATGATGAAATGCTTTCCTGAAAGTGGCCACCCGATGGATGCATTGCAGGCGTCAGCGGCAGCGTTAGGGCTGTTTTACTCTCGGCGGGCGTTAGATGATCCTGCCTATATTCGCGGGGCTGTGGTTCGCTTACTCGCTAAGATCCCGACGATGGTGGCAGCCTTTGAGCATATTCGGAAGGGAAATGACCCGGTTCGCCCACGGGATGACTTGAGCTATGCCGCCAATTTTCTTTATATGCTGAATGAACAGGAGCCCGATCCCTTCTTGGCCCATGTGTTTGACACCTGTTTGATTCTGCATGCAGAACATACGATGAATGCCTCGACCTTCTCTGCTCGGGTCACCGCTTCCACACTCACGGATCCCTATGCCATTGTGGCCTCGGCAGTTGGCACCTTGGCAGGTCCTCTGCACGGTGGTGCTAACGAGGAAGTGATCACGATGCTGGCAGAAATTGGCTCGGTTGAGAAGGTTCAGCCCTTCTTAGAAGAAAAGCTGGCCACCAAATCTAAAATTATGGGATTTGGACATCGCGTTTATAAGGTTAAGGATCCCAGAGCCAAGATTTTGCAAAAACTAGCCGAAAAGCTGTTTGCCCGCACTGGGGGTGATCCGGCCTATGAGATTGCTTTAGCGCTGGAAAAAGCGGTGGCCGAAAAATTGGGGGGTAAAGGCATTTACCCGAATGTTGATTTTTACTCCGGGTTGGTCTACCAAAAGTTGGGAATTCCCACAGATTTATTTACGCCTATTTTTGCGATCGCACGGGTCGCAGGTTGGCTAGCCCATTGGCGAGAACAGCTGGAGACCAACCGCATCTATCGTCCTAGCCAGGTTTACATTGGTGAGCATGGTCTGTCTTATATCCCACCCGAAAGCCGTTAATCAGGGTATTGACTCCAATCAATCCTCTTCCTAAACCCGTTTAGCACTGAATGTCGGAGCGTGAAGTTATTCTCCTAGAGATCGTCCTAGACGTATATACTGGTTTAGGCATCAAGAAACTTTACAAATCATAAATTCGGTAAGAATGGGCGGCAATGAACCCAGGAATTGATCTTGAACAACGCTTCGTCGAAACTTTAGTGGAATTGGGGTTAACCCCCGGTGTGGCCAAAACGATTTGGCTCCCCATTCCCATGTTGTTGATGATTATCGGTGCAACGGTGGGGGTGCTGGTTTCGGTTTGGTTAGAACGAAAAATTTCAGCGGCGGCCCAGCAACGAATTGGCCCCGAGTATATTGGTCCCTTAGGCATCCTGGCCCCGGTGGCTGACGGGATTAAGCTAGTTTTCAAAGAAGATGTGGTGCCCGCCAATACAGACCCCTTACTCTTCACCTTGGGGCCGATTATGGTGGTGATTCCGGTCTTTTTCTCTTACCTGATTGTCCCCTTCGGCCAAAATATTCTGATTACAGATTTAGGGATTGGCATCTTCTTCTGGATTGCCCTTTCCAGCATCGCCCCCATTGGTCTGCTGATGGCGGGATATTCCTCCAATAATAAGTACTCTCTCTTGGGAGGACTGCGGGCCGCCGCTCAATCGATTAGCTATGAGATCCCGCTAGCCTTAGCCGTCTTGGCGGTGGTGATGATGTCCAATAGCCTCAGCACGATTGATATTGTTAATCAGCAGTCTGGCTACGGTATTTTGGGTTGGAATGTGATTCGTCAGCCCATTGGTTTCTTACTGTTTTGGATTGCTGCGCTTGCTGAGTGCGAACGGATGCCCTTTGACTTGCCAGAAGCGGAAGAAGAATTGGTGGCGGGTTATCAAACCGAATATGCCGGGATGAAGTTTGCCCTGTTTTACTTGGGGTCCTACGTCAACTTGGTGCTGTCCTCGATTTTAGTGGCCGTCCTTTACTTTGGCGGTTGGGACCTACCCATTCCGGCCACCATGATTGCCGACTGGATTAATGTCGATCCCAACAATGCCATTTTTGAATTGGTGACGGCAGGTTTAGGACTGGTTATGACCTTGCTAAAAGCCTATTTCTTCCTCTTCTTGGCCATTCTGTTGCGCTGGACGGTCCCTCGGGTCCGTATTGACCAGCTTTTAGATTTCGGTTGGAAATTTCTCCTGCCCGTCGGTTTAGTCAATTTACTGATTACGGCTGGGTTGAAATTAGCCTTACCCTTTGCCTTTGGTGGGTAAGCATTTTCAAGGCAAATTTTCTAAGCTTTAGTTAGTCCCCGCACCTGCCGACATCTGAGAGTGAACACCCATGCTCAAGTTTCTGAATCAAGTCACCAATTACGGTAAAGAATCTATTCAAGCCGCTCGCTACATCGGTCAAGGTCTATCGGTGACCTTCGATCATATGAAGCGTCGCCCAATCACGGTTCAATATCCCTATGAGAAGCTGATCCCGTCCGAACGCTTTCGGGGCCGCATCCACTTTGAGTTTGATAAGTGTATCTCTTGCGAAGTCTGTGTCCGCGTCTGCCCAATCAATCTTCCGGTGGTGGACTGGGAGTTCAATAAAGAAATCAAAAAGAAGCAGCTTAAGCATTACAGTATTGACTTTGGGGTCTGTATTTTCTGTGCCAATTGTGTGGAATACTGTCCCACCAACTGTCTCTCGGTGACTGAAGAGTATGAGCTATCGACCTTCGATCGCCATGAACTCAACTTCGATAATGTGGCGATGGGACGCTTACCCTATAAAGTGACCCAGGATCCGATGGTGACACCGATTCGCGAGTTTGCTTACTTGCCGGAGTCCGAGATCGATGGTCATAATGTTGACCATACGGCCCCCCGAGCAGGACAAACCCCGGCAGAGATTGTTGCCAGCACACCCAAACCAGAACCTAAGGAGGACTAAGTCAGTGAATCTTGCAGAAGGGGTTCAACTAGTCACCCTGATTATTTTGTCCGTAATGATGATTGGTGCTGCCCTAGGGGTGGTGTTGTTCGAGAACATTGTCTATTCCGCCTTTACCCTGGGGGCTGTGTTTATTAGCATCGCCGGGCTCTATATTCTGCTGAATGCTGACTTTGTCTCTGCCGCCCAAATCCTGATTTATGTCGGGGCGGTCAACGTGCTGATTCTGTTTGCGATCATGTTGGTGAATAAGCGGGAAGCTTTTAAACCGCTGCCTCGGCGCTGGATTCGCAAAGTGTCCACCGCCTTTGTGGCATTAGCCCTTTTTACCTTGCTGGCTACGATGGTGTTGCAAACGAACTGGGCGGTGGATCTCTCCCTCAGTCCCCCTGCCTCCTCTGTGGAGACTATTGGTATTCATTTCTTTACGGATTATTTATTGCCCTTCGAATTGGCATCGATTCTGCTGCTGATGGCCTTAGTGGGTGCGGTGGTTTTGGCCCGTCGCGAGACCATTATTGGCGAGGAAACTGCCATTGTAGGCGAAGAACCGGCTCCCGTACTGGAACTACCCGAGCGTCCGAAAGAGCCGATTGCTTAGCCAGTTAACCCTTTTAAAGTTTTGGAGATATTCTAGAGAATCCCTATGAACCTTGAGTTCTTTCTACTCCTAGCGGCTGCCCTGTTTTGTATTGGCATCTATGGTCTGGTGACGAGCCGTAACGCGGTACGAGTGTTGATGTCGGTGGAGCTACTGCTCAATGCCGTGAATTTGAATTTAGTGTCCTTCTCCAATTTTTTGGATGGCCAAAATATTAATGGTCAGGTGTTTACGGTCTTTGTGATTACGATCGCAGCGGCTGAGGCAGCAGTTGGGCTGGCGATTATCCTCTCTATCTACCGCAATCGTGACACAGTCGATATGGAACAGTTCAATTTGCTGAAGTGGTAGCAAGCTCCGATGAATTGGGTCTAGAGTGGCGATCTTATCCTTGGGCTGATTATGCTTGAAAGGTAGCGCATCGCAACCTGCATGAGAGATCAACTCAAAACCCAACTGCAAATTTTAGGACTGTGTGCGATCACACTTTGGAGCATCCAACTGATCAATTCGCTGACGAGTGATTCACTCACTCAGTTTGGCATTCAACCCCGTACCCTAGTCGGTCTACGGGGCATTCTGTTTGCCCCCTTTTTGCACGGTAGCGTCAAACATTTGCTAGCCAATACAGCCCCCTTTTTAATTTTGGGTGGCTTGGTCATGGTGCGCCGGATTATGGACTTTTTCTCCGTTAGCGTGATTGTGATGGTGGTGGGTGGCCTGGGCACCTGGTTAATTGGCGGCAGTGGTTCAAACCATATTGGGGCCAGTGGACTGGTCTTCGGCTACCTTGGCTATCTCCTATTTCGGGGATATTTTGAGCGCAGTTGGCCCGCCATCTCTCTGTCGGTATTTGTGTCCATTGTCTATGGCAGTATGCTGTTTGGCGTGTTACCGACGATGCCGCATATTTCCTGGGAAGGCCACCTATTTGGATTTATTGGGGGTGGACTGGCGGCCAAATGGCTGACCGCAAAACCCCGATCAGCAGCTTAATTCCCCCTGGAAGCTTACAAATTAGCGGTAGAATTATTAAGTAATTTTTCAAAATGTTACTATGCCCCGCCGTGCTAATGCTTCCAAACAAGAGAAAAAAGCAGCGGCTAGTCGTGCATCTACTAATGGTCGGGTCAAGAAAGTCCAGATTCCCGCAGACCATCGAATACGGATTCGAGGCGCCCGTCAGCATAACCTCAAAAATATTGATTTAGACCTACCCCGCGATCAGCTGATTGTGTTTACAGGCGTATCGGGGTCGGGGAAATCTTCCCTGGCCTTTGACACCATCTTTGCAGAGGGGCAACGACGCTATGTGGAATCCCTTAGTGCCTATGCCCGCCAGTTCTTAGGCCAGGTCGATAAGCCGGATGTGGATGCTATCGAAGGTCTGAGTCCAGCGATTTCCATCGACCAAAAATCTACATCCCATAACCCCCGATCCACAGTGGGGACGGTGACAGAGATTTACGACTACTTGCGCCTACTGTACGGACGGGCAGGAGAACCCCATTGTCCCCATTGCGATCGCACCATCACCCCCCAAACCATCGATCAGATGGTAGATCAGGTGATGGAACTGTCGGAGAAAGCGCGATTCCAGATTCTGGCCCCCGTGGTTCGAGGTAAAAAAGGCACCCATAAAAAGCTGCTGTCGAGTCTGGCTTCGGAGGGATTTGTTCGAGTGCGGGTAAATGGTGACGTGCGAGAACTCAGCGATGCCATCGTCTTGGATAAAAACTTCAAGCATGACATTGAAGTGGTGGTTGATCGATTGGTGATGAAGCCAGGGATTGAGGAACGACTTGCAGATTCGCTATCCACGGGACTGCAGCGCGCTGAAGGCATTGTAATGGTTGAGGTCCTGCCTACCCCCTCCGATAAAGTGGTGCCCATTACCCAAGCTAAATCGCTTAAGGTGGCCGAAGCAGAAGGCAGTTATGGCGACGACACCCAGCCCAAACTCTTTGTTTTTTCCGAGAACTTCGCCTGTCCTGAGCATGGGGCAGTGATGGAAGAACTCTCGCCTCGTCTGTTCTCTTTTAACTCACCCTATGGGGCCTGCCCGGCATGTCATGGATTGGGGAGCCTTAAGGTCTTTTCTGAAGATCTAATTGTCCCGGACCCCAATCTGCCTGTCTATGCCGCCATTGCTCCCTGGTCAGAGAAAGACAATACTTACTACTTTTCGCTGCTTTATAGCGTGGGGCAGGCGTTTGGGTTTGAGCTACAAACGAGCTGGGCTGATCTAACGGACGAGCAGCGCCATATCGTCTTACATGGCACTAAAGAACCGATTTATATGGAAGTGGATTCTCGCTATCGAGAATCGAAGGGCTATCACAAACGATATGAGGGTGTGATTCCCCTGCTGGATCGGCATTACCGGGAAACCACCTCCGAGCAGTATCGGCAAAAGCTAGAAAAATATCTGATTCAGCGGCCCTGTGAAGTCTGTGGGGGGCGGCGCTTAAAGCCAGAGGCATTATCGGTGCGGATGGGCCAATTCTGCCTGCCCGATCTGACTAGCGTTTCTATTCGCGATTGTCTGGAACGGATCAATGCCATGACCTTGAGTGCTCGCCAGGCCAAAATTGGGGAGCTGGTGCTTAAGGAAATTAAGGCTCGTTTGCAGTTTTTGCTGGACGTGGGGCTGGATTATCTCACCCTAGACCGAACCGCCATGACCCTATCGGGAGGTGAGGCCCAGCGGATTCGTCTGGCGACTCAAATTGGTGCGGGGTTAACGGGGGTTCTCTACGTATTGGATGAGCCCAGTATTGGTTTGCATCAGCGGGATAATCATCGGTTGCTGCAAACCCTAACCAAGCTGCGAGACCTCGGTAATACCTTGATTGTGGTGGAGCATGACGAGGATACGATTCGAGCTGCGGATTACCTAGTGGATATCGGTCCAGCGGCGGGGGTACATGGCGGCGATATTGTTGTGCAGGGGGGCTTAGAAGAACTGCTGGATAACGGCGAATCCTTGACGGGGGCTTACCTGTCTGGGAAACGGGTGATTCCTACCCCGCCTGAACGCCGAGCCGGGAATGGCCGGGCGCTGCGACTCCACAATGCCTATCGCAACAATCTCCAAAGCCTGGATGTGGAGATTCCCTTGGGCAAGCTGGTCTGTATTACCGGGGTATCGGGGTCGGGTAAATCGACGCTGATGAATGAGTTGCTTTATCCCGCTTTGCAGCATCACTTGGGCTTTAAGGTGCCGTTCCCGAATGAGTTAGACCGGGTGGCGGGTCTGAAGAGTTTGGATAAAGCCATCGTTATTGACCAATCTCCGATTGGCCGGACGCCTCGTTCTAACCCCGCTACCTATACGGGGGTATTTGACGTGATTCGGAGTGTGTTTTCGGAAACGGTAGAAGCCAAGGCCCGGGGCTATAAACCCGGTCGTTTTTCCTTTAACGTTAAGGGCGGGCGCTGTGAAGCCTGCGGTGGGCAAGGCGTAAATGTAATTGAGATGAATTTCCTGCCGGATGTCTATGTGCAGTGCGAGGTTTGTAAGGGGGCACGGTATAACCGGGAAACGCTGCAGGTGAAGTACAAGGGTAAGTCGATTGCGGATGTGCTGGCGATGACGGCGGAGGAAGCCCTGAAGTTTTGTGAGAATATCCCGAAGGCGGCGAATAAGCTGCAGACGATGGTGGATGTGGGATTAGGATATGTGCGGCTTGGGCAAACGGCACCCACTTTGTCGGGAGGGGAAGCCCAGCGGTTGAAGTTGGCGACGGAGTTGTCTCGGCGGGCGACGGGTAAAACGCTGTATTTAATTGATGAACCGACGACGGGTTTGTCTTTTTATGATGTGCACAAGCTGCTGGATGTGTTGCAGCGGCTTGTGGATAAGGGCAATTCGGTGTTGGTGATTGAGCATAATTTGGATGTGATTCGCTGCTCGGATTGGGTGATTGATCTGGGGCCAGATGGGGGCGATCGTGGGGGTGAGTTGGTGGCGACGGGGACACCCGAGACGGTTGCGAATGTGGCTAAGTCTTATACGGGGCAATATCTTAAGCAGGTGCTAGCGCTTCATCCGCCCACCATTGCTGCTGACGCTTAAGACCGCTAATTCACGTATTAGAATACAGTTGCAATCTGATCATCCTGATTGCTCTTGATATAGAGCAAATTCAAGAGATTAATTGTTGGCTTTTCAAGGGTCGGCCAGGAGCAATGAGTGGCAGCTAATTTCCAATACGATGTATTTCTCAGCCACAGTACCCAGAATAAAGATGTAGTGCGGAGGATTGCAGAGCGTCTTAAGTCTGATGGGGTGGAAGTTTGGTTTGATGAGTGGTGCATTCAACCTGGGGACAATATTCCAGCCAAAATTGAGGAAGGGTTAGAACAGTCCCGAGTGTTGGTGCTGTGCATGTCGGCTGAGGCATTTGGGTCGGATTGGGCACAGTTGGAGAGCTATACCTTTCGATTTAAAGACCCACTAAACAAGGACCGTCGCTTTATTCCCCTAAAGTTAGATGACGCCCCGATCAAAGGATCGTTGGCACAGTTTAGCTATATCGATTGGCGTAGGCAGGATAGCTCTGAAGCATATGGCAAACTGCTGACAACTTGTAAACTTCAGCAAGACGCTCCATTACCAAACCCAAAACAACTCACTCAAGACGAATTTAAGTTAAAGATTCTATCGCTCGGACACACTGACTCCGTCAGGAGCGTGGCCTTCAGCGCCGACGGTCGCCGCGCCCTCTCCGGCTCTGATGACAACACCGTGCGCTTGTGGGACGTCGATACCGGACAATCCCTCAGGGTCATGGAAGGACACACTCACGACGTCTTGAGCGTGGCCTTCAGCGCCGACGGTCGCCGCGCCCTCTCCGGCTCCTCTGACGGCACCGTGCGCTTGTGGGACGTCGATACCGGACAAACCCTCAGGGTCATGGAAGGACACACTGACGACGTCAATAGCGTGGCCTTCAGCGCCGACGGTCGCCGCGCCCTCTCCGGCTCCTATGACGACACCGTGCGCTTGTGGGACGTCGATACCGGACAATCCCTCCGAGTCATGGAAGGACACACTGACTCCGTCAGGAGCGTGGCCTTCAGCGCCGACGGTCGCCGCGCCCTCTCCGGCTCCTCTGACAACACCGTGCGCTTGTGGGACGTCGATACCGGACAAACTCTCCGAGTCATGGAAGGACACACTTCCTCCGTCTATAGCGTGGCCTTCAGCGCCGACGGTCGCCGCGCCCTCTCCGGCTCTGATGACAACACCGTGCGCTTGTGGGACGTCGATACTGGACAATCCCTCAGGGTCATAGAAGGCCACGCTCCAGACGGCGTCAGTGTGTCCTTCCATGACTCGGAGGGATTGTCCGGTATCGACGTCCCACAAGCGCACGGTGCGGTCATTAGAGCTGGAGAGGGCGCGGCGACCGTCGGCGCTGAAGGCCACGCTCCTGACGGAGTCAGTGTGTCCTTCCATGACTCGGAGAGTTTGTCCGGTATCGACGTCCCACAAGCGCACGGTGTTGTCAGAGGAGCCGGAGAGGGCGCGGCGACCG
>NZ_JANQOP010000058.1 GCF_028285745.1 Acaryochloris sp. IP29b_bin.137
CGATTTAAGAACACGGCTGCCCAACGTGCTGGACTGACGGAGCATCCTTGGGAATGGCAAGACTTAGCCACTTATTCCACACTTTGTTGACGCACAATCAGATTTTAAACCTTCTAGCTTGTGTTCAATGCTAGTGAGATGCTAAGGCAGATGGCATGATTGTGGAAGTATTAACTCAGCTTGAAGCCTTACGAGGAAAGAACTTGATGTTTCTATAATTCTAAAAGCTGCTCTATTCAGACTATTTGAAGATTTATGTGGATTGTTTGCACTCTTTGCCTGATGATTAGCTGGATGAGTGTAGGTGCGATTAGTCAGAACTTCAAGGCACAGCTGCTAGATCTACCCAATAAGCGTAGTTCCCACACTCAGCCTATTCCACGAGGTGGTGGATTGGGCTTTATTATCGCTTTTTTTCTGATGATTCCCGTCAATCAGAGTATTGGCGAAACATTCGCAACCGCCTCTTTATGGGTCTGGCTTTCTCTTCTCCCGCTCATAGTTATTGGTTTTATAGATGACTGGAAAACGCTCCCGGCAGGGATTCGCTACATTGGGCAAATCAGCGTCGGAGCGTTGATAGTAATTCAATGCGGACCCTTCTTGCAACCTTGGCTTAATCAGTTAGGGGCATTGGGTTGGTGGATTGAGATTGCCACCACCATTATTGGCCTGACTGCTTTGATCAATTTCTATAACTTTATGGATGGTATGGATGGACTAGTGGCTGGGGTTAGCGCGATTCAGTTAGGCTTTATGGCCGTTTGGTCCCAAGAACCTGTTCTCTGGCTGCTAGTTTCGGCGTTGGTGGGCTTCCTCTATTGGAATTGGTCGCCTGCCAAAATTTTTATGGGCGATGTGGGCAGCACCTTTCTGGGGGCGGTGATGGCGATTGCTCTATTAAACCAGACGGGTAGCGTCGAACAAAGTTGGGCCGCTTTGGCAATTACCTTGCCCATCACCGGGGACGCCATTTACACGCTGTTTTGTCGAGCGATTCGGGGCGAGAATATTTTCAAAGCCCACCGCAGCCATATCTATCAGCGGCTCCATCAAGCAGGTTGGAGTCACGGCAGGGTGGCCGCTGTGTATGTGGGAGCAACGGTTGGATTGGCCCTGCTGATCTATGGCTATGGAGGCTGGGGGGCTTGGAGCAGTTTGATCGGGGTTGCGATCGCAATTCTCGTTGCGGAACGATACCTTAGTACTCGTCAGCAACCCCTTAGTCATTCTAATGACTGAACAATTGTATTGAGCACGTTAGATTCAGCCAAAAAGAGAGGCAAGATACTCCTCAGATTCCGCTCTTACCCAACCTCTATCAGCTGCCAACAAAATTAAAGTAACCGTTTAGATTTGCACTTAGAGCAATGCCTTCAAGTCCTATAAGCTCGTCACTATTTTCTCGGAGAACGACTAGGATTTGGCTTTCCCTTCCTTTTTCTGTCTAGCTGCAGCTAGTCGTTCTTGAGCTTGAGCAACCCATTGATTCACTTCTGGTTGTGTTTCCAACACAATCGGATTTTGCTGGGCTTTGGTGAGACACTTATTCCAGGCTAGCAACGCTTTTTGGTTCTCTTGCTTCGCTTCCGATAATTTAGCCAACATACAGAAGGGATCGGGAGCATCAGGCTCGATACGGGCGGCCTGCTGAAGATGTTTCTCGGCCTCCGTGAAGAACTCTTGATTTAACCGAGCCCATCCTAAATTTTTGAGGAGGTTGTATTTGAGCCGCGTCACCTCAGGCGTTTCTCCATTTCCGTTTTGCTCTAACTTGCGTAACCCCGCTTGTAAGAGGGGTGCTGCCTCACCGTAGTTTTCATCCACAATATTCAACTCAGCCAAGTTGTTATGGGCCTGTAGCCAAATCGTCAGATCATCGCAATGTTCAGCATTGGCTGTATTACAGTTCAAAAGGTCTTTTTGAGTCACCACAAGCTGGTACTGGGCTTTCGCTTCTTCAATCTGCTGCAAATCTTCATGGACCAATGCCAAATTGAAATGAGCCTTGGGAAAGTCTGGCTTCAACGCAATTGCCCGATTAAAGTCTTTGCGAGCACTGTCTAACTTGCCATTTTGATAGTGAGCTTCGCCATTCCGGTTGGCTGTCTCAGCAAATCCAGGCAATGCAGAATGGATCCCTGCCAAACCTAACACCAGGATCAGGGCAAATGTAAAACTTGCTTCTTGCCAATAGCGCTTATTGATCCGTAGTCGACTGAGAATGCGTTCATAGGCTTGACGTCCTGCTTGTGTTAAGGCGCCTCCTCCCGCGAGCAAGGCCAATAAGCTTTGTCCTGAAATCACTAGCGTCGAGCCCAAGTCAATGCCACCCGAGAATAGGCGGGTAGCGGTATCGGTAATTAAACTGGCCGAGATGGTCAATACCACCAGTGTTCCGGCATTGAATAACCAATCATATTCGTTCCACCAATGCCTGGGCTCTGGAGCCCTGAGAAACCACCACCAAGAGGTTTGAGGTGGATTAACCAACTGTTGCCAAGCCGCTAAGTCAAGATGAGTCGCAATCAAGACTTCATATTTTTTCAGATAGCAATCTAAATCGGCCAGGTGCAATAGCTGCTGAGAACTGAGTTGCGATCGCTCAGCCAAAAAAACCTGGATTTGATCCCGGCAGGTCAAAAGATTGAGAATTTCTTCCGGTCTGAATTTAGCCTTTGGGCGATCAAAGATTTGCAAACTCACTCGATACTGGTTGAGTAATTGGTTGAACGCTGACGACTGTTCGGTTTCATCAACAGGCAAAGGCTTAGTGTACATCTAATAATTCCCCACTCAATAACGGCAACCACAATCGAGCAGCTGCAAAGCTATCAGGTTAAAGACTAAAAGTCATGCATTCTTTTAAGCAAATCGATCTCTCTTTTTATTTTAAGGAGAGGTGATTTAAATCCTTCTATACCTTCTTGAAATATCTTTGATGAGCAGTTTCTAGCTATCAGTTCCAGAAGGGGGAATGTAAAGTTTTTTTGCATATGGCTCGCAGTCTTTAACTTCTATTAAGTCTATAAATTCCTGAATTATTTTGCATGATTGAGATCACTTTTTTCTAGTGCATCTATCACTGAAGGAATCATCAGTCTCTAGCACAGTGAGAGCATACAAATCTAATTAATAAATAGCCAATACACTAATTATCTTGTCTTATTATAAAGCGAAAGGAAAGTGGATGTCTTGCATATCCAAAAGTGCTATATCGAGTAGAATTAAGCTTCTATAAATCAGCAAATCTAAAGCTCTGATGTATAGATAGAAAATACTCCAACCACAACTATAGCTCTGAATGAGTATGACAGAAATTAACAATAATCAATATAAAATGACTGTTTATATTCGCAATGAAAAATACAAATAAATATAATTTATTTAGTATATCTGGAATAATTTTAAGACAAGAGAAATAGGGCAACGTATAATCTCTGCTGGATAAGCACACTCAAAAGAGAGCATCTTTTGATGTCAGGAAATATAAATTCAAAAATAGATATTATATTTTGATGATTTAAAGCTTATGCAAACCAAGACTCCATAATTAATATTTACTTTTTCAATTATATGGATATATCAATCTTGAAAGCTGAACGTCAGCAACTGAAATAAAATCTAGTAAAGATAAAGCAGATAAGTATCAAATTATGATCACAGAAATGACATTCTTGTCTGAGCTTTTCTCTACAGAGCTGTATCATTAGCAATTGCAGCATATAAGTTCTCCATAGCAAAATTGATAGATCTATTCTAGAAAATATAACTTATAGAAGGACAGCTTCATATGAATAAAATCTTAATCACAGGCGCTGAAAATTTTCTTGGATACCACATTATTAAACTACTTAACAAACGAAATATTCGACCAAGAGTATTAGTAAGTCAAAATATTTCTGAAGGAGATTTAGATCAGAAATTTGGATTTAAAAATCTTCAGGTAGGTGAAATTTACAGAGGAAGCATTGAAGACCTTCAACTCTTACAAAAAGTTTGTGAAGGGATTGATACAGTCTTTCATATGGAGTTCGAGATCAGTCTGGGTAGTGGTCCAGAGGCTGAAAAGCAGATGCATAAGGTAAACGTCGAAGGGACTCGTAATATGCTGAAGGCTGCCACTAAAGCCAAGGTAAAGCGATTTGTATTCAACAGCAGCGCCTTGACTGTGGGTCTCAACTATGAGCCTCAGCCTCTTGATGAGATGGCTGATTGGGATAACTTTAAGATTGATCTTCCATACGCTCTTTCTCGACGAACAGCTGAGCTAGAGGCTCTTACAGCAGAAGAGGGACCTGATCGTCCGATAGTCGTAGCAGTAAATCCTTCTTTGGTGATGGGACCAGAGGATTTTATAGGAGCCCCAGCCAACAATCTGTTGGGACTTCTAGGAAGACTTCACGGCAAAATTGGGCTTAGTATTCCCGGAGGAGGCGGGATTCTTGATGTTCGTGACTATGCCGAAGGAGCAATTCGCGCTGCAGAGCGGGGACGTCATGGTCAGCGATATCTCCTCTGTGGCGAGAATATATTACCTGAGCAACTGATTAAGCTTGTTGCTACAATCACTGGCTTTCAACCGCCTAGTAGGTTTATCCAAATTCCTTCCTGGGTCGTCTTTCCTGTGGTCACGATACTCGAGCAGTTTACACCGCTTTCTAGAAGCATGCTGGCACTCTGGAACCGTTATTCGTGGTATGACACAAAGTTGGCACAACACGATCTAGGTTGGGAACCCCGACCGCTGAACGACACAATTACTGATAGCATTCGCTGGATGAAGGAAAAGGAGGCAAACTAACTTTCTATTCCCTGTTATCGACGATCGGTCGGATCACATAGCCTTTGTCAATCCTAGTATGACTTTCCTCTAAACTGGCCCACTAAGTGCACATCTATTGATGAATCACCAATTGCAATATCATGTATTTCTTTACTCTAGAAAAAGCCTCTTGCTCGACTTGGAGATACGGACTTATGCAAAGATAAAAAAGTATTAAGAATGGCATAAATAATAATTATTAGGATGATGTTAAATATGAAAGGAATAGATGTAATTAATAGTTCTAGTTTTAGGAATATGAATTTTCTAGCTTCCCAAGTTCTTTACTCTGGAGATTTATAATGCCAACTGTAGATTCACTTCCTGTAGAACAGAAAGTTGCCTTTCGACGCAAGTCGATCCAGGTGATGCGAGATCTACTCCAGCTATCTGCATTGATGGTTTTAGTAGAAGATTACCAAAAAGCAAAAGATAATTTCTTTGCGCCTGCTCAAAAGATATGGTTCATGTTTGGTGGAACGATTAAGCGATTGGAATCAGACTTAGGGAACGAAATAGAATCGCATATCAATTCAATTAACTCAATGTTGGATCAAGCCTCTCCAGATAGTTCTTTAAAAAACAGCTTGGACAAACTCAATCAGTTAATGGAATCTGCCGTAAAGATTAGCGATGAGAAAATTTAATCCTTTTAAGCCTTACTAAGGTCATGAAAATATTTTTCACTAGTAGCTATCTAGATATCTGTTTTGCCTAAATAGATAACAGATAAATCACAAATTGTAAAACTCTAATTAGCTTGCATCAAGGTCCGTTGCCTGATTATTCAGGTTGCTTGATGTTCTCACTATCTTCCTAAATTTAGATACAAAATCCTGAAGGAGATTGACTATGGATAGTCGTGATCCGCGCACTCAACATGTTGATGATGAGTTCAAGAAACTGATCTCAAATATTGCCCGCGCTTTTGGCCGTACAGCACAGGTTAAAGGGCGACGGGCTACCCACTCTTACGGCACGATTGCTAAAGGAGTATTGAAGGTTCTAGACACACTAGATATCCCCAAGCACAAGACGTTTAGTGCTGGCAAACAATATCCGGTCTTATTGCGCCATGCCAACATCAAAGGGTTCCGTGATGATGCGATTCTGGATGGGCGCGGCGCGACTGTCAGGATCCTGTCGGGGGATGCCCATGCTCCACTATCTGCACTAAAGCTAGATGAAGGGATTGTCGATATCCTGATGAGCACTGGACGCTCTTTTATTCTGGGGGAGGCGCTTTCTTTTGCTCGCTGGGTGGCCAGTTCCATGACAGCGCGAGCAGCCATGCTTAAGGAATTTCCCAAAATTGCACCCATCTTCCATGAAATTATCCGCGATCCAGATTCTTATACTCAACTTCACTACTATTCTGAGACCACCTACAGCTTCACCAGCCTAGATCAGCAGTCTTTTTTCCTCAGATATCGTCTGGTTAATCGCCATCATCCATCTGCAGATACGGGGTGGCTCAATCCCGAGGACGTGAAGCTGCCTTTAGATTTCTTACCCCGCGTCGCCAGTGATACCCGTGCCGAGACTTATCTGCAAGACGAGTTTCGCCAACAGGTGCGAAGCACAGGGGTCAGCTATCTGCTGCAAATCCAGCTTCAGTCTGTCTCTGATGATGTTGAGGCCAATGAAAAAGCCAAAGATTGCACAATTCCTTGGGAAGAAGCAGATTATCCGTTCCATGATGTTGCCGTGCTGGACTTAGACAGTATTTTGCCTGACGAGCTAGCCGAACCTCTGGAATTTAACCCCTATAATGCGCCGCCAGAGTTGAGCCTGATTTTAGCTCAGTCAGCTCGTGAAACCGCCTCTGTCAACCATTTACGCTCTGTTGTCTATCAAATCTCTGCCAATATGCGTAAATATCAAACCCCTAGCTCAAGCCTTGTGGATTGGGGCAGTGGTCACCAGCCCCCGCTTACTGAGCAATACCCTTACGGAAACGGGAAAACCCCTAGTTTCGATAACACGAAGCCTTTACCCGCAAGAGTCCAGCCCAAACCACGCTACTGGGCCAACTTTGGTCTCAAGCTCATTCCCAATCAAAAATTGGATCCTGCGTTGCCTGAATTGGGAATTGCGGGAGTATTGGATGTGATGGGACCGAGTGTTGTCTCTTATATGCCGCCCAATTTGACCCGCACTCGGTTGGATAAGTTCAGCGATGATTTCTTTGTGGAGCGTCGCCTCAATGGCTTTAACCCTGGCAAATTAAATCGGGTACACGGGCAGCCCTGGCAGTATCAGGTGTGCTATGACTGCAGCAAACATGCTGTGGAACCAGCAGGTATCTTACCTTCAAGAATTTCTGCTCGGTTCAACTTCAGTGGGCAATATTTGCATCCTCATTCGATTGAATTTACGCTCAACGGCCAAACTGAGACTCAGTGCCCCGGTGATGAGAATTGGGAATGGAGTAAACGACTGTTTCGCTGTGCGGAGTTCGTGTTCCAGGAAATTCAATCACACCTAGGGCGGACTCATATGAACCTGGATCAGTATGCGATGGCTTACTACCGCAATGTGGTTAACAATCCTATTCGCCTCTTATTGGAGCCACACCTAGAGGGTCTGATCAATATCAATAAATTGGGGGCTAACCTCATCAGTGGACCAACGGGCTTTATTCCAGAAGCCTCATCTTTAACACCTGAAGGGGTGGATGATGTGCTGAAAGACGAAATCAGTTATCTCAGCTATCGTTGGACCCCTTACTGTCAGGCGCTGCCTGATCGGGTGCTGAATAATCACTATGATCCGGCTGCGATCGCAATGTGGACTCTCTTAAAACAATATGTCCGTGAATTCTTTCAAGAGCATCAGGCTGGGATTGATGCCCACTGGTCTGAGATTAAAGCGATGTCCCACGATCTCGTTACTCACTCAATCCTCAAACCAAAACTGGGAACTCTAGCGGTTCAGAATAGTGAGGATTTACAGCAGCTTTGTGTATACGTTATTTACCTCAGCTCTTTCTTCCATTCGTGGGTCAATAACAAGCAGTATGAGGACGGTGGCGATGCCAGCTATGGTACGATTGGCCTCTGGGATACCCATCATCCAGCCTATAATCCCCAGCTCGTAGCCCAGCGAGAGGCTAGGCAAGTCACACTCTTATGGACGCTTTCCCATGTCCGCTACAACCCCATCATGGATGTGGGGCCGACAGCCCTTAAAAACTTACTTTGGCAACAGCGGCAGCTCATTGAGCCAGGCATTCCCCTTGCCAACCTCATGATGAGCACCAATATCTAAGGTCGATGCTACGTACACTTTCACCATCTTGGCCTAAAGATTGAGCGAGCTGAACAGTAGCTAGCAAACATACTCAACCAGGATTCAACAAGACTCCTGGTTGAGGTGATCAGGCTGATAAGGCTCTAAAAAAACCTTTCCATAAATCCATAAGGCATTCAGCACAAGATGGAAACTTTTCGCACAACTTGATCGAAAAATATGAACATCATATAAAGCATCCATTTATTGCCTTTAGAGACGCAGCTTTACATTTATGGATACCGACCCTATTTGGGTTCATCAGTTTTATATTATTTGCATTTATCCCTCAAACCCATGACATCTATAGATCTTTTATAGGAGATCAAAAGACAAGTATCCTGCAAATATTCTTGGGTACTTCTTTGGTCTTTATTTTATCCTGTCTAGTTTGGTGCTCAAGCCGACTTCTATCCTATGAATACCCCAAAGAACGAGGTCAGAAGCAAGAAAATGGCTTTAAATTCTGGGCCAAATCTCACAACAATAGTTCTCTTCGATCGTTACCCAAACATATAAGAAGAACACTACAGTCTCAAGCTAGATACAAAGTCAAGCTGGTCGTTTTTATTCATAGATAATACTACAGTTCTCAGCCCTAACTCTCTATCTAATCTGCGACAAAAAGGTTATAGATTGAGGCATTAGGGCTGAGATATATCTAAATTCTAGATATTGATCCGCGATCTTAAATCCCGCAAATTATATCCCAGTGCTTCAAAGTTTTGCCATTCTCTCTTGAGGATTGCAATAAATTCTCTTGGAATATCATTTTCTTCATTCTTGGTTAAATATCCATGTTTGACGTCGACTAGAATATTGACGATAAACAACTGAAATGCGGCATCTTCAACAGAATAATCAATTGCTAGGCGAGCATAATCAATTTCTCCACCATAATTAGCTTGATTATCATTGCGCCAATCATGCCAAATCGTTGCATGATAAATCGCATAAGCACAGGCTTGTTTGAGGTTCTGGATATCCTGTTCACCAGGATGAGTCATCGTTTCTGTGATTGGACTAATTGCCTTTTGATTCGCAGGTCTTTCGGCGCTGACTTCATTATTATCAACATACTGTTCTCCATCTGCGATGGATGGAGGAACAAATGGAACGCTATGGTTTTCTAAATCTTTGGAGAAGTAATAAATTTCTTTCCAGTCTAATTTGATTTTGTCTTCATAAAGCGAAAAGAATTTATCA
>NZ_JANQOP010000061.1 GCF_028285745.1 Acaryochloris sp. IP29b_bin.137
GCTGTTGGGATTCAAGCGATTCCAAAGGGCATAGTCTGACCTGATTGGGTAGAAGTAGACCTCAAGCCATCGAAAAATGATGGTTTATTTTGCCGTGGAGGTGTAACCCAAAATCTCCTGTTTTTAAACCATGCCTCCAGACCCAGCTCAATCTGCTTCAAAAAGGTAGCTCAAACTGCTGGGTTTGCTCTTTGGAAGTCTCTGCTGATTTGCGAGGGCGAGATTGAGTATTGCCTTTGCGAAGTCCCACCGCGATTTTGCTATGCTGTTCAATTTGCTTCATCACTTGCTTGGCTCGCTTGATCACCGATGGGGGCAAGCCTGCCAACCGTCCTGCCTCAATTCCATAGGAGCGACTCGCCCCACCCGGACAGACTTGATGGAGAAAAATAATTTGATCCGGGAGTTCTTTGACCAGGACTTGATAGTTGGCGACATTTTCCACCAAGCTCGCCAGCTCATTGAGCTCATGGTAATGGGTCGCAAAAATGGTTCGAGCTTGGATAACGGTAGCAAGGTGCTCAGCCACGGACCAAGCAATCGCCAAACCATCGAAGGTGGCAGTGCCTCGACCAATTTCATCTAAAAGCACTAAAGACTTGTCTGAAGCATGATTAAGGATATTGGCGGTTTCGTTCATTTCCACCATAAAGGTAGACTGGCCCGTTGCCAGATCGTCTACAGCACCCACGCGAGTAAAGATGCGATCGCAAATCCCTAACCGAGCCGACTGAGCAGGAACATAACTGCCAATCTGGGCCATCAACTGGACCAGACCCACCTGACGCAGATAGCAACTTTTACCACTGGCATTGGGTCCCGTTAAAATCACCAAATCGGGATGAGACACTGCACTTGAGGAAGGAGCACTGCCTAGTTCTGTAGCATTGGGAACGAAGAAGCCGGGAGGCAGAGACTGCTCCACCACTGGATGACGACCATCGAGGATATGAATTTCGCGACTGTCGCTGATATCAGGACAGCAGTAGCCCTGATACACCGCAACTTCCGTCAGGCCCACTAAGATATCGACAGCGGCGACGGCGGTAGCAACGGTTCGGATTAAGCTGGCTTGCTCCCCTACTTCCGAGCGGAGGGCGACAAATAGGTCGTACTCCAGTTGAAACTGTTCCGTTTGGGCGGTAAAGATACGGGCTTCCCGCTCCTTTAGCTCTGGGGTGATAAATCGCTCTTCGTTGGTTAGGGTTTGCTTGCGAATATAGTCATCCGGAGCTTGGTCGGCTTTGGCCCGAGAGATACTAATAAAGTAGCCAAAGGCTTTGTTAAATCCCACTTTTAAGGTAGTAATCCCAGTGCGTTCTCGTTCGTCTTTTTCCAGGTTGGCAATCCACTGTTGGTCACTGACAATTTGCTGGCGCATTTGATCCAGCTCACCGTTGACGCCAGGCTTGATAATGCCTCCCTCAGTCAGGGAGATAGGTGGGGATTCGACTAAATGGGCCCGCAAGCGCTGGGCAAGCTGATCGAGGATGGGCGGAACGGTCTGCAACGCTTTTAAATACTGGGCTTCGCACTTAGCCACCTTATGGGATAGCTCGGTGAGTTGGCCCAAGGATTCAGCTAAGGCAACGAGATCGCGGGCATTAGCGGTACCAGAACCTGCCCGCCCCGCCAAGCGTTCCAGATCGTAAATTTTCTGGAGTTGGTTTTGGAGTTCTTTGCGAAATCCGGTTTGGGGAAGTAGTTCAGTAATGGTAGCTTGGCGAGCTTGAATATCCTGGCGATCGAGGAGGGGCTGCAGCAACCACCGCCGAAGCGCACGACTCCCCATAGCGGTCCGAGTTCGGTCTATGGCCCACAGTAAAGACCCCCGAAAGGTGCCATCGCGAGAGGTCTGGGTCAGTTCTAAATTACGCCGACTTTGGTGATCGAGGACCAAATATTGGCTAAGGGTATAGGTAGCGAGGGGTTGGAGGGGGATGTGGGTGTCTTTTTGGGTGGCTTCTAGATAGGCCAGTAGTCCACCCGCAGCTCGCACCGCTAAGGGGAGATGTTCACAGCCCAGCCCTTCTAAGGAGCGGACCCCATAGACTTCTTGGATGCGCTGGCGGGCTTCTGCTTGGGTGAATGAGGTTTGCGATCTCAACGTATAGCAAAACTGATTCGGCAACCCCTCCGGCAGCAGGTCTGAGTTTTCGCCCGGTCGCAAAATCTGCTGAATATCTGGGGCGTCCGTCGGGAATAGTACTTCTGAAGGGTGGAGGCGGAGTAGCTCCTGAGCCAAGGTGTCCCGCTCACTGAACTGAGTGGTCAGGAATTCTCCGGTTGAGATATCGGCATAGGCCAATCCCCAGTGGTTGCCTGCCAACACAAAGGCTGCGAGGAAGTTGTTACTGCGGGCATTCAGCATCCCTTCTTCCAACAGGGTTCCCGGGGTAATCACACGGGTCACTTCTCGTTTGACGAGTCCCTGGGCCTGAGCTGGATCTTCCATCTGGTCGCAGATGGCGACGGCGTAGCCCTTTTCCACTAACAAGCGACTGTAGCGATCCAATTGATGGTGAGGAATGCCTGCCATTGCTACGCGGCCAATATCGTTTCCGGCTTGCCGACTGGTAAGGACTAGCTCTAAGGCTTGGGCAATGGTACAAGCATCTTCAAAAAAGGTTTCATAAAAATCCCCCATCCGATACAGCAAAATCGTCTGAGGATATTCGTCCTTGAGATCCACGTAATGACGCATCATCGGCGTGAGTGCGTCCCGGTCTACAGTGGTGCGATCTCGATGTTGGGCTGGGTTTTTGCCTTCTCGTAAGACAGGGGCATCAGGGGCAACCGAGTCGCTCATGGCGGATCATCAAGTCCAAATGTACTGATTACGACTCTATCGCAGTGGCTAGCAGGTCTCAACAAACCTAAATAAATTCACTAAACCACATCACTAATAGACCTTCTGGACCTGGATTTCTCACTAGCCCTGGTTTAGGAGTCGGCAACCCCTTCTCTAACAAGGCTTGCAAGGAATTTGCTCAATTAACACTTTGTATTGGGACGACAATAACGTATCACGACGAAAGAGGCTGCTAAGCTGACCGAAAGTGAGAATGCTTTCAAGGGTGAAACTACATGACGAGGAGATTCATCGTTTCAGTACCAGGTGTGCCAGCCAGCCCATCACCTATCTCGAATGCGGTGGTGGTTGGTAACACCTGTCACATATCGGGTCAGCTAGCGGTTTACGAAGACGGTTATCGTGCCGGAACTGCACGGGAGGAGGCCGAGAGAGCCTTTGAATTAGTCTTCCTAATCGCTCTAGAGGCAAGCTTCTCAAAGGAGGGGATAGTTTACGTCGATTTAGCTTTCTCGGACTTAGACGAACTACCAGAAGTAAACCAACTCTACGAAGAACTTTTTTCTAATAGACCAGCACGCACTATCTACGAGGTTGCGAAACTCCCTTTCGGGGCGAAAGTAAAAGTTCAAGCCATCGCGATGAAAGATTGAATAGGCACAGCATCTGTTAGGCACCTCAAAATATAACCAATGCATGAATGCATCACTTACAAATGCTTTATGAATAACACTCGATGTTCTCCAATTCCGTCATAGTCCAAATGATAGGGCACACCATCTTCCTGCATCTCACTTTGTTCAGCCTCAAATCCCATATGTAGATGATAAGAAATTGAACTTTTATTGACTGGGGAAGTAACACATTTAATCTGACTACGGCCAAACTCTTGAGCAGTCTGGAAAAACTTTCTATAAAGTGTACTACCTATGCCCTGATTTCTAAAATCTGGATGAATACCTACGAAGTGTATGTATGCTTCTTCTTGATGAGACTGCGACAAAAATCCGACTAGAAAACCAATTGTGCTGTTGTTGAGTTCTGCGACAAAACTTGTTTCTTGGAAGTGAGTGAAAAAGAGTCTGGGAAGCATATCGCTCATTTGTCGTCCTCCCCACCATGCATCAAGAACACTAATGATTGGGCTGTAATCACTTGGACAAGCGTAGCGAATCCTTGGAGTGTTTACCATAATCTTGTAGCAATAATCATCAAATACTGCATCTCACACACTGCCAATTCAGCCATTTTACAGGCATAATCAAAAGCTCCATTTTTTGGACACACATCAATAGCTTGGTATTCATGTTATTACAAACAAAATTTGCGGCATAACGGCTTGGGCTTCAGCGGGCGGCGGAACTGACAGTGTACGCCTCCGTTGCATTGCAAGCCCTTGTTAGGTGGTACTGTTTTCAATCTGTGCTTTGGATAGTTGTAGCACCTTGCACATATAATTTCGCCACAATATATTGGTAATCAACCAAAGCACTGGAATCGCTAAAAAAGACCGTGCATTGAATGCATAACGCCACTTAATATCAGTCTGACCCGATGAGCCAGTAGTAAACCACCACTCCCCGTTAGCAGAAGTTATAAGAAATCGCAGTACGTTAGTAAAACTGCTAACCGTATAACTGAAGTAATGCGGGTGCTCATATTTTGTAAGTAGCTCTTGGACAGAACTTTTATCTGATAAATGTACAGTGCGTGTTTGACCTGCTGTATCCCAATCGCCAACTTGGTTCTGAGTCCCTGTGACCGATGGTAGCGGACCATAACCTTTAAATATGGAGGTTAGATCAATAGGCACAATATGCTCAAAAGCATCAGCTTGATTAGCTGTGACGGTAGTCTTAACGGTTGCTGAAAGTAAACTCATGCAACGTACTCTTATTTTGTGCAACCTAACTATGGTTATACGACACTTTGCCGTATAACACCCTCATTTCTGCCCCAATTGCGACAACTCAATGAATCAAGGTAAAGGATCAACAACACAGATTGAGTTGGTGAGTTAGAAACGGTGAGAATGCAGTGACTACATAACTCTAGCGACCTTTTCTCATGCCTTCACCCCAAACTGAGTGTCCCTGCTTTTGGCAAGCTAGGCAACCGCAAGATCGTGGCAGATTTCAACGGCGGTAGTCTCACCAGTGACGGGGGCTTGCTCCTGATTCAGCAAGTTGATGAGCACTTTCAACTGACCCAGCTCTTTGCAAACTGCTTCACCGATCTGCGTGACCCCAAACGGATTCAGCATGCTCTATCTGACCTTGTAGCACGGAATTGTTCAAGGATTTGAGGATTTGTGTGATAGGGTTAATTGCTTCTGTCAGCATCGAACGATCATGGAGAGATGATATTCTGCGGCCCACCTGATCTCTACACAATCATTTAGGAATCTCATGTTGATTGATCCAATGCTCCATCTGCTGAGCTGCAGGAAAATCTCCCTTTTGTTGAAACAGAAGTCTAGCTTGTTGGTAATCTGCCAAGGCTCCTTGACGGTCTCCCAGCGTCTGGCGAATTAACCCCCGATTTCCATAAGCCTCTGCCATCTTCGGTTGTAAAGCAATCGCCTGACTGAAATCTTGAAGGGCATTCTGGGGACGGTTAATCGAAAAATAAGCAACGCCTCGATTGTAATAGACCTCTGAATTGCTAGGCGCTAGTTTCAGAGCCTGATCATAATCTTCAATAGCGTGAGCATAATCTCCTCGCAACGCTTTTTGGATGCCCGCTGAAAATAAAATTTGGGACCGATCCTCCCTGGACAGAGCAATATTTTCCAAAGGAGATGGGTGGGGTTGCCCATGGGGTGTGGCAGATCCATCTTGACCGATGCCGATTGCAAGGCCACCAGCAGCAAGTAAGGTAAACAGGAGCCAGTAACGATGAGGAGAAACAAGCATAACTAGACCTAGCCTCTTGAAATTGAGATGCAGAAAATTGGCCTTTAATTATGAACAACTAAAAGCGATTATTGTCTTGAATTAATAAGAAAAAATACCTAGCTAAAGTAGGCCAAGAGCCTCTAACGGAGGCCAAGGCTATTGATCGCTATGTTTGAAGAATTCAGAGGGGAAAATGCTTATATTACCTATTCTAAGAAATAAAACTAGCATCGCCCTTAACTGACACAATTCTTGCCATTTTCTGGATTTCAAATCATTGACAAGTTGGCCTGGGTATTGCAAGTGAATGGATGGTTACGAACAGACGTTGCTCCTGAAGCCTTCTCTCCCTCTAGGAGGATGCGCTTGCGTCTATCATTCGGAAACGACTGCGACCCCAAAGGCTAGATTTTTCCAACATTTTCTCAGCTTGCGTCATCAGTTGTTGGCTGGTAACAGGGGCGGTTTGACGCGCGATCGCACCCCCCACCCGCAAGTCCACTGACAATTCCGAACCATCGACCAATTGTAGGGGTTCATCCAACACCGTCGATAAAAACTCACCATAATCCGCCGCCGCCTCAATCGCCATTCCTAACGTGACGCAATACAACCGAGCATTGCCATCATAGTGGAGCCAACTTCGTGGAGATAGTTGGCGTTGAAGTCGATCCGTAATCATGGACCAAACCGCCGCTGAATTAGCGGTTCCTGAGTCAGGGACGCCTTGAAACTCCATCACAAATAAACAGGTTGATCGATACCAGGGAGAATCCGAATGGGTTCCCATCTTGTCTAGGGCATAGGTGAGAACTTTTTCCATTGAACGATAGTCTAAAAGCCCTGTTTTCGAATCGGTTAATCCTAAGGTGATTTATGGAAAAGAACTCACCTCTGTTTTGGTCAACTCTAATCGCTAGAAATTAGTCGAGATATAGGCCAACAATGACACCTCTATAAGC
>NZ_JANQOP010000066.1 GCF_028285745.1 Acaryochloris sp. IP29b_bin.137
GATTTCAGCAGTGCCGCCATTATCAGGAGTACCCACACCTGCGAGGGTTAAGTCGTTACCCTCAGCGTCAGAGTCGTTCCCTAAAACATCAATGTTTACTGCTGCACCTGCATCAGTTGTGGCTGTGTCATCCGCTGCTACTGGTGCTGTGTTAACAACATTGGTATCTTTGAGCGTTAACGTCACTGAACCAGCATCTGCTGAAACGGTATATCCATCTCCTGGACCTACTGTAAACGTAGTCTGCTCTTCACCCTGATCATCATTACGCAAATCATCATCAGGATTAGTCACTGAACCATCTGGAACCCGATCTTCGTCATTAAAAATGGGTAAAGTGATAGTTGCCGTTTGCTCTGTAACTAGGATAGTTGCGCCACTGTTATCATCGAAACCGGTAAAACCTCCAATCCCAGTGAACGTCGCGTCAGGAGGAAGCACTAAAAAATCGCCTAAAGCAAAAGGCTTACCTGTTTCAAGAGAAATTTCTAAACCTTCGCTTGGTGGGGGTTCGCTCAGACTAATAGTAAAGGTGACTTGAGGTGTAGGATCTTCGTCTTCGACCAATTCAGTAACGTCGGTGGTAATGCTAACCTCTGGAACACCGGAAGATAGTTGTTCTGGATTATCCGCCATAATAATCGAATCGCTACTGGCTCCCGCAGCGACTGTTCCAGGTGTCCCCAGACCCAGACCATCAGGCACATCCTCTGGCGCAATAGTGCTAATGGTCCAAGTGATCTCTTCCGCGACATCCGCAGAATCTTCAATATCGGGGTTAGTATCAGGGTTATCTACACTAACATCTGCGTCAGAAGTGTTTAATACAGGAATGGAAAACGAAGCATTCTGCTGTGTGATATTCAACGCGAAGGCGCTAAAGTCAAGGTCTGGCGATACGTCGTTGTTAGGTAAGAAAGGATCAATGCCATTGAGCTGTAAGTTTGACCCATCAAAATTAGGATTGAATCGATTAAACGAAGAAGTCTCATTGGCACTCAGGACAACTACAATACCCCCTGCTGGAGGAGCTTCGTCGAGCGTAAAGTTAAATGTAACGAGTGTCTCTTCAGTTTCAATCGCTACATCCTGTTCGATATCAAGGCTAACTTCAACAAAGCTGCCCTCATAACTCTGTTGCAGTGCTTCAGAGAAAATAACGTGCGTTTGAACCTCTCCAAGCTGAGCATCTAGCACCCAATTTAGCTGACCATCAATTTTACCTACGCGCTGAGTAGATGCAGCAATATTGGCCTCTGTAAGCTGATGTAAACGCTGCAAGAAGAGTGCACCTAATGCGCCTTCAGCTACCTGACATCCATAAACTAAGACATCAGCGCTGCAAAGTGCGTTAGCCCAAGATTCGATTTGATGTTCGTAGTGGCTGAGGGTTTCAAGACTGAGCTTGGAATTGCCTAAAAATAAACATCCTGAGGTCCCGTGGGACACTAAATGTAAGCTTGAGACGAGTTTCCGACTACTCAATGCCTGCGTAATTTGTTCTATCCCATCTCGGCTGGGATCGAGTACGATGACATCTTCCTGAGGCAAGCTACGAACCAACTGCGTTAGATCGTCAACATGACTGTCAATGATGACAAGTGTTTTTGTTGATGAGAGACTTTTTCTCAATTGAGATGAATTTGGTGCGGTCAAGAACATTGCGTTTTAGTCCTTAATTTAAGAATCGATAGCGTTTAGATAGGCAAAACATTGACTCAAACCAAGAGCTGAAAACCCCAGGCCTGAGAACCAACACCCTTTCCTTACAATGAAGTCCTCATTAGAGAGCAGAGAAGGTTGCTCAGGATACCAACATTAATGTTTGATGGGCACGATTGAGCCGATCTCGATGACTCTAAACATCAGCAACGGCATTATTTTATTAAGAATACTTATGGTTAATTCTTTAAAGTTGTTGTCATTAGACATATGCAAAGAAAATCTTTTAGGCAAATGAAAAACTCCAAAAAGCTGAATAGAAACAACTCTCCTTTTCTTAAACCAAAGATAAAGTCTTCTTAATTCATGCATTTAGCCCATAGATAGATAAAAATCGCAATAGAAAGCAGATTGTCCAATATTAAGCTGGAAAATCACGTCTAACCCTAACTACATAGGTAGAGCAAGGAGGTCACCCTTCTCTAGCAGAATCTTGTATGGCTTCATAAAATAAGCAGCAGCAATCTAATTGATTATCTTTGTTGACTTCATTTCTCAACTAATTCAAAATTACAGTATCACTTATAACTGAATTTGAAAAGAAAATGAGTAATAACCTACAAAATTAAAGTTATGTGTTCACGTAAGCCTCTTACCGTAAAGCTTTTACACTCATTTAGACCGCATGTTGATAATTCGTGAGTGATTTACAGATCTTCTACTTTGGACCTATTCTCACTGTAATATCATGATATTCATTCAAAGAACCTAATGATCAGTGAAAATAGCTGCTTTAAAGGGATAAGACTGCATATTTTCTCCAAAAATTGGTTTTTTATGCAAAAATACCTTCTTTCAGATTTATCCCAACCACCAGGTTGAATAATTTTTTAAGGAAGATGCAATTTTTCTTTTCTTAACGACTTTGCACTGAAAATACAAAGGTTGCAGAAGTTCCGTCTTCAGCAAGAGTAAATTTGTTTGCTGAGACAAATGGAACAGGTGGGGCAAGAAAAATTACAGCCTAAGCACAAGGCTTAAACACCGTAGCTACTAAACAGCATGATTTATTGGATCGGATCACCGCCAATGAGCAATGCAGTATTTAAATCGACAGTCAGCTCACCAAAGCAATTGTGAATAATCAAATGACTATTGCAGATTTAGAAAATCGGCTCCAACAAAGGAGGCGGATGACATCAAGCATTTACGTTGAGCAGATGAACATCAGAATGATGTTCATCTGTAATGAGTTTGACATTCCTTCCCCACACCTCTGTCGTTTAGACAGGAAGATTCCCTGGGTCGCGAGTAATTGTTCCTGCTTTAGGGCTTGTTGACTAGGCTCAATACTTAGCGCCCGCGATAGATTATGTGAGCAAATCTGCGATAAGACCCCACAACTTAGATTCTAAGGGAAAACCATGGATGGTGAGTTGACGCTTTACTTTAGCCAGAAAAGGCAAATTTATGGACGGATTCTTGAATCATTGCAACTGAAGAAAGACATATACTTTGAGAAATTTGCCTATGTTAGTCATTCAAGAACTTTGTAAAACGTACAACAACGGGATTGAAGCACTTAAGAATATTTCCCTTGAAATACCTCATGGAATTTTTGGGCTGTTGGGTCCTAATGGGGCTGGGAAATCCACCCTGATGCGGACCTTAGCTACTCTGCAGGATCCAGATAGCGGCACGGTTACTTTGGATGGAACGGATTTGCGACGGGATCTACAGCAGTCCCGTCAGAATCTGGGCTATTTACCCCAGGATTTTGGAGTCTATCCTCAAGTCTCTGCAGTTGAACTCCTCGATCAACTGGCTGTTTTCAAAGGCTTTGTCAATCGAAAGCAACGACGGGCAGTTGTTGAAGAACAACTACAGCTCGTTAATCTCTTCGATCATCGACATCAGCAACTGGGAACATTCTCTGGGGGAATGCGACAGCGCTTTGGTATTGCCCAGGCATTGCTAGGAGCGCCGCGCTTAATCATTGTCGATGAACCAACGGCTGGTTTGGACCCAGCAGAGCGTATCCGATTTCAGAATTTACTCGCTGAGATTAGCCAGGATCGGGTGCTGTTACTCTCAACTCATATTGTCGAGGATGTGGCTGAACTCTGCCCTCAGATGGCGATTCTTAAACAGGGTGCAATAGTGCAGAGCGGTAGTCCATTGGAGATGTTGGACAACTTGAAAGGACGGGTTTGGATGTGTCCAGGGGAAGACCTCTCTGAGATAGAGGAACAGTGGGCTTTAATTACGACTCGGATGGAACGCGGCGGTCGCTGCACAAGAGTGTTGAGTGAAACCCAGCCCAGTTCAAAATTTCAGTTAGTTGATCCTGATCTTAACGATGTGTATTTCACGGCATTGATGTAGTCCATAGCAGAATGCCTTTATCCAAGAAGGTTTGAATCCATGTTTTCAACTCCTGTCTTTCGCTTTGAGTGCCGTTACCATCTACGCCGCCCCACTTTTTGGGTGATTGCCGTAGTATTTTTTGCGATCGCAACCACTGATATGGTCTCCAAAGGCAGTGAAGGCAACGCCTTTTTCTATGTCAATAGTCCGCTACAGATCTTTCAAACCACAATTTGGTATAGCATTTTTGGCATTTTAGCCGCGGCTGCCTTTATTGCCGAAACTTTTGTGCGCGATGCTCAAAACCGAACGGAAGAGCTAATTCTAGCAACTCCCATTTCCAAAAGACACTACTTAGCGACACGGTTTATCGCTGCTTTTGCGGTGGCATTCCTTGCTTTTTCGGCCTATCTGCCAGGGATGATTCTGGGAAGTTTAGTACCGGGGTTAAATGCATATGCTATCGGGCCGCTTCGACTGGACGCCTACTTACTAAGCTATGGATTGATCACCTTCCCTAACTTGTTTCTGGTGTCTGCGATTGCCTTTGGGTTAGCAGCCCGAACGCGAAGTTTAGCGTTTACCTATGCAGGGTCAATTGTCTTAGTGATGTTTTATTTGGCCTCCCTACTGATGGTAGGGGTGGATGTGATTAACTTTGACCAATATTGGCTATGGGCCCTCGCAGACCCCTTTGGATTTTTTGGCTTAGAAGAGCAAACGCTGGCCTGGACCGTTCATCAATACAATACCCTGATGCCCCCATTGAGTGGCACCTTCGTTTGGAACCGCATACTGTGGATCCTAATTGGTCTCGGGACTTGGCTCATCAGTTACCTAAGTTTTTCCCTGAAACTACCTCGCCGATCCACACGCCAATCAGTGGTTCAGGCAGTTGGACAGAATCGACAACCATCGTCTGGGAAGCTAATATCCTCGAACCGTCCCATCAATCATACCTTTCGCTTTGTTCGTCAATGGATTCATCGCAGCATTTTTGAAACTCGCATGATTCTGAAAGGACGAGCTTTTTTGCTGCTGACAGCGGGAGGACTAGTTAGTTTGGTGATGGCGGCCATGGGAAGCCGCACCTTCAGTTATTCAAACCCCAGTACCGATATTTTGATCCACTCGGCCAATATTTATCTAGACTATATTCTCTTTGCCATTATTGTGGTCTATTCGGCAGAGGTCATGTGGCGCGATCGCGCCCTCAGGCTGCAGTCCGTGCTTGATGCCACCCCCGTTTCAAGTGGGGTGCTTTTATTATCGAAACTGTCAGCGCTCTTTGTGATGATTACATTCAATTTGCTGCTGGCCATGGGGGTGATGATTGGCTATCAGCTTTTGAATGGCTATACCAACCTCCAGCTTCCCCTTTACGGACAAATGCTGTTTCTAGAGCATGGTCCTTACTACTACATCACGGCTGCCCTCGCACTATTTACCCAAGTCGTCACCCGTCGTAAATACTTGGGGATGGCTTTGGTCGTTTTAATTTCTTTATCCCATATCCCCTTAGATGCGTTGGGCTGGTATCACAACCTCTATCGGTTTGCAGCGACCAATGATATTGAATACTCTCCCATGAATGGATACGGGGGGTTATTTCAAGGACATCTCTGGTATGTCCTTTACTGGAGTCTGTTTGCCGCAGTCTTGCTGATGATTGCATATATGCTCTGGCCCCGAGGCATCCCAGAGGGTAAGCCGGGAGCATTGTGGCGAAGCGGCTGGAAAGCCGCCCATCGCTCAGTCAAAAAAGTTCTCGCAGTCTTGGTGCTGTCCTGGGTGGGCGTAGGGACCTGGATTGCCTACAATACCACTCAACTCAACGCCTACCAACCACCGGGTAAAGAGGAAACGGCAGCAGCCATTGAAAAGCGATTTAAAAAATATGAATCCTTGCCTATGCCTGTGGTCACCGATACTAAAGTGACCGTTGATTTATATCCGGACCAACGCTATTTCAAAGCACGGGGACAATACACCTTAGAAAATCGTACTGATCAGCCCATTCGTGAAATTCACCTATTGACCTTTATTAACCTCAAGCTTGGGGAAGTTAACTATCCAGGGGCCAAGCTTCGGGAGGCTCATCCGAAGTGGGGCTACTATATCTATGACTTAGCCTCTCCCCTCATGCCCGGCGAGCAGCAAGTGATGCAGTTTCAGACTGCCACAACGTCGGCCCAGGGCTTTCGCAATCAGGTTGATAGCGATGACGTGTATATGATTTATCCCAATGATGTCGTTGCCAATGGGACCAATCTGTACAGTCCTTTTATTTTGCCCTTTGTCGGCTACACCAAAATGGTGGAGCAAAAAAAAGCCTGGTTGCGGGCTAATTTAAGATTGCCCCCCCTTGACGAACGCATGCGTTCCCATGATGACCCCTCCGGCCTGGCCCAAGCATTAATGGTGACTCATTTAGCCTGGGGGAAGACAGAGGTTACGATTGGGACTGCTGCAGATCAAATGGCCGTCACATCAGGGCGTCTCGTAAAGCAATGGACCGAGGGAGATCGGGCCTATTTTCGCTATCGCTCAACTCAGCAGACCCGGGGTAAATTCACGATCTACTCGGCCCGATACGCAACCTATCGCAATAATGATTACCGGGTCCCCATTGAGATTTACTACCATCCCTCCCACTCAGACAATGTGGAATTGATGGCTCAGCAAATGGGTAAAGCGCTCACCTTTTACGAGCAAATCTTGGGTCCCTATCCCTTTGAGCAGGTGCGATTGGTTGAATTTGTCTATTACGACGGCATGGTTTTTTCAGAAGGGGGAACGTTGGGACTACCCGAAGTGCTGGGCTGGAAAAGCAAAGCACAGGGGCAAGGAAAGGAATCCTTAATTGATTGGGTGAGCTATCTATTGGCCCATGCCTGGTGGGAAGACCAGATGATTGCCGCTGATGTAGCAGGGGGCATGACAATTCGGGAGGCGTTAAGTGCTTATGCGAGTGAACTGTATCAGCGATCGCAGCGCCCCCCTGCAGAACAGCGCCTAGCAAAGCAGCGCTTAATGCGTGATTACTTCCGACAGCTCGGTAAAATTGACTTTAAGGAACCTCCCCTAGTGGATGTTTACAACGAACTACCTGTCGCCCGCCACAAAGGTGGCATGATCTTAGAACTGATTGAACAGCAAATCGGTCAGGTAGCCCTTCTTAGGGCAATTCGCCAGTTTTTAAACATTCATCGATTTCAGCCTCCACCCTACGCGACGGTCTTAGACCTGAAGGATCAGATTGCAGCCCAGGCTTCTACCAAGGATCGAGTACTAATCGATGAGTTGTTTAGTAAAGTCGTTACTTATCAAGTAGGCCTTACGGATGCCGTCGCTAAGCCTTTTGACAAGGGTAAGTACAAAGTGACTCTCAATCTCGCTGCTCAAAAACGATACACAACAAATCTAGGCCTGCAAAAATCAGCACCACTCAATATGCCCCTCGCAATTTCAGTTCAAGATCAAAAGGGTAAAACGCTCTACGACAGTCAACGGTTAATCGACAAGCCCCAAACTACGGTTAAACTCATCGTTAGTGATCGTCCCGCTTCAGTATCCCTCGATGGCGATTATGTTCTACCTTCAGCCTTCACCCAAAACAACACGCGCCCCATCAGAATCCTCAGCACAGATGACACTGGTGGTTGAACTGTGGAAATTTTAGAGGTACATTGTTAATACTCATTCTTAATTAGAAAGCCATATCTATTTACTCTACTAAGAATTAAAAATAAATCGCTAAATTGAGGGAATAGCTGGATCTTATGAACTAAAGCCAAATCCTAGTTCTGTTTACTCCTACTATCACATGCATAAAGCTAATAGGTTGAAATGCCTTACAAAATGACTTTTGTTTGAACAGTTGGATAGTATTGACAACATTGAAGACGCCTTGTGGTATAAGAAACGCCAATCCTTAAGGAATTCTTTTTTTAGTGTTGGCTTGTAGAAAAAAATATAAGAATCATTTATTCTATTGAGAATAATTCCTATTATGGGAGTGCTATTATAGCTTCTTTCATGAGCATGGGATAAGTGCCACGTATTCACATATGAGTTCGTGACTGTTTTTCTTCGCTTATTAAGAAAGGCCTTGAGAAGTTAGACACATGCGTGTTTTTTCTCCGATCTGATACCTAGCAACAATGCAGAGAATTATGACGTTCAAAGGGATAATCCAAAACAAACTTGATGATTCAAACCATGATTTTTCTTTGGGATCGACTTTGGCGAACGTCTTGCGCCAAAGAGCCATAGCTCAGCCCCACAAAGTTGCCTGTCAGTTCATACCCGATGAAGTTTCTGATGTAACCCGAGTAGATTGGCACCAGGGAAATAGCTGGACGTATTCTGATATTGATCGCCGAGCTAGAGCAATTTCTAAGCAGTTACGAATTCGATTGTCAGATTGTGATAGACAGAATCAGCCTATTCTTCTGGCCTATTCTCCAGGTTTAGAATTTATTGCTGCTCTTTTTGGCTGCTGGTACGCAGGTAAAATCGCAGTCCCCGTTCAGCCAGCCCGTCGCCATCAGAGCGGGGAACGCTGGAAACATATTCTTGAAGATGCCCAAGTAGTAGGTATCTTAACTTGTCAGCATTTGTTACCAGAAGTAAAACAGTTAATAGCCCATCATGATAGTGATACTCTCTTCTGTCTGGCTACTGATCAACTCAATAATCTAGAAATTAATGATTCAATACCTAATGAGTTTGAGCTTTGTAAGGCTGAGAAATTAGCGTTGTTGCAATACACCTCAGGTTCTACCAGCAAACCGAAAGGTGTCATGGTTAGCCATTCCAACCTCATGAGTAATCAAGCATTGATTTATCAATGCTTTGGTCATGGGCCTGACAGCTATTTTGTTATTTGGTTACCTCCTCATCATGACATGGGGTTAATTGGTGGAATTTTACAGCCTATTTACGGTGGTTTCCCAGTGACCTTGATGTCACCACAGTCTTTTTTACGGAGACCAATACGCTGGCTACAGGCAATCTCTCATTTTCAGGCAACAACCAGCGGTGGACCTAATTTCGCCTATGACTATTGTCTTCAAAAAACCACGCCTTCACAGCGGGTAGGGTTGAATCTAAGCAGTTGGCAACTTGCCTTTAATGGGGCTGAACCTATTCAAGCTAGGACACTTGAAAACTTCTCATCCACCTTTGCAAGTTGTGGGTTTAAGTCCCAAGCATTTTACCCCTGCTATGGCCTAGCAGAAGCTACTCTATTCGTCTCGGGTAACCATTGGGATGCCCGGAAAAATACGATTCGTAGCCTCAAGCGGAGTTCGCTTGGTTTAGGGAATGTTGTTGAGACGACTCCCAATTCTGACGATGCAGCACTCGTTATTGGCTGCGGTGAATTAGATGTAGGAACGAGTCTAGCCATTGTTGACCTGAAAAATGGTCATACCTGTACGTCGAACAAAATAGGTGAGATATGGGTTGCAGGCGACAGCATAACCCAAGGGTATTGGCAAAATTTTCAAGCGACACAAGAAAGCTTTCATGCTTACTTACCTGATGGAAGTGGGCCTTATCTGCGCACTGGAGATTTGGGCTTTTATGATGGTCAATCACTTTATATCACCGGGCGGCTTAAAGATTTAATCGTTATCCGTGGACGCAACCACCTACCCCACGACATCGAATATACTGTAGCTCAATGTCATGAAGATCTGAGATCACAAGGGGCTGCATTTAGTGTCGATCTGGATGGATCTGAAAGCCTTGTCATTTTTCAAGAAGTCAAGCGAGCGGCCTTACGTCATCTGCAGGCAGAGGTTGTTTTCAATGCCATACGTGCTGCTGTTTCACACCATCATGGGCTACAAGTTGCAGTCATATGGCTACTGAAGCCGGGGCACCTACCGCAGACTACAAGCGGGAAAGTACAAAGACATATATGCAAAACTGCCTTTATCGAAAAAAAGCTCGCACCTGTCGCCCATTGGTCCATTAATGAAGGGCAAAAGATCAAGCGAAGTAAGGGAAAAGAATCTACCGCCTTTGCTTCCAGCAAAGATAACTTAAATTCTTTACCGTCGGACAGAACTAACAAGCTTGCTGGCCGCATTTCTTGGCTTCGCCAATATGCGAACGAGTCGATTAATTCCCGATTAATGGATGAGCGTCGATGTATTTCACCCAGCATAGTTCTGGATTTTGGCAACCAAGGCTTGTTGGGGATGCAGGTGCCTCAACAGTATGGTGGCCTGGAATTCGGCCATCATGACCTATTGCAAGTCTTGGAACAACTTGGGGCCATTGATCCTACTTTAGCCCTATTTGTTGGTCTTAATAATGTACTGGGTATTCGCCCTATCTTGGACTATGCTCAGCCAGAGATGCGCGAGCAACTTCTACCGGGGCTAGCTGCTGGGCGAGAATTAGCAGCATTTGCTCTGACTGAACCAGCGGCTGGTTCTAACCCATTCGGTATTACGTCTAAAGCCATGCCGACGTCACAGGGTTGGACATTGCAAGGAGAAAAAATTTGGAGTGGTTCCGCAGCGTGGGCAAGCGTTACCAATGTATTTGTCAAGCAATGTGATGCAACTGGTAACCCCATAGGTGTCAGCGGATTCATCGTCAAAAAAGGTTCGCCTGGACTACGTCAAGGGCCTGAGGCATTGACCATGGGGATGAGAGCCATGGTGCAAAATACGGTGTTTCTAGACCAAGTGCCTGCCTCTACATCTCAGCTTTTGGGCGAATCTGGCATGGGCATGATTGTGGCACAAGAAGCCATGATGTATGGGCGCCTAGCTATTGCTGCTGCCAGTGTTGGTGGAATGAAGCGCTGTGCCCAAATGATGCTGCGCTATAGTTCTCGTCGCTCTATTTCTACGGGAAAATTGTTGGATAACCCAATAATATTGACTCGATTGAATTGGTTAACTCATGCGATCACCACTCTTAACAGCCTAGTTACCTTTGTTGGTCAACGTTTGGATCAGGCATTGTTTGTCCCTGAAGAGTTCTATGCTGCCTGCAAGGTCCTAGGCCCAGAATTTTATTGGCAGGCTGCTGACAACTTAGTGCAATGTCTAGGAGGACGAGGCTATATCGAAACTAACGTAGCACCCCAAATCCTCAGAGATGCCAGAGTTTTGAGAATTTTTGAAGGGCCAACTGAATCCCTAGCAATGTATTTAGGGGCTAGGGTGACCCATCAGCCAGCAGCATTGCGAGAGTTTTTATCAGAGTTGAATTTGACCTCACTGGCAGATTCACTCTTTGAGTCTGCCAGTGAGATTTTGGCCTACTATCTAAGTTCACAGTCACCTTTCTCAGATGAGATACCTGCTCGGCAGCAGGCAAATTTTGTGATTGGGGAAACGGCTGCGTGGGCATTAGCTATCGCAACATTAAAGGCTACCTCAGCTAGGCCTGCAGCGACTGAGTGGGCACAGCATCACTTTAAGCAGGCTGTTGCTCAGGTTCAGGTGTCTCACCCCAATAAAGGGGTAACGGCGACAATGTTGGCTGAACAAATTAGCAACTATCAAAACAGTATCGGAGAGATCGAACAAACCTTGGCAGGTAATGACGAAATGCTAGATAAGGTGTTGAAATTAACGCCTCCATCTCATTCTTCTCCCGTGGAGGGACAGACCAAGCACCTGCACGCTCATGAAAAGAAAGTCCCCCCCTCTCTGTTTCGCCCACTTTCCCTGAAGCAGAAATTCAAAATTGAGCAGTGGCTGCAGCAGTGGCTTACGCAGCGATTGCGCTTAGAACAAGATCAAATTGAACTCAATAAAGCGCTAGCAGACTATGGTGTTGATTCAGTCATGGCGGTTGAATTGGCCCAAGATTTGGAAGATTTTCTTGCCTTGTCGCAGCCGCTAGATGTGACTCTAGCCTGGAGCTTCCCAACCATTGAAGCGCTCTCTCAGCATCTTGCTGATCTGACCAATGGTGCTCAACCACCAATGTCTAATCAACCGATGTCTAATCCAGAGATCGCAAACCGTTTTTCTGGTCTAGATGAAACGGAGCTCAGTGACGATTTATCCGAGGCCCAACTGGCGGAAATGCTGGCAGCGGAACTGGCAGCAGTGCGAGGGAGATAGCCATGATCCAATCTCGCTCGTCTAAATCAATACCTTCGTCTGAAAATCAGTCTAAGAACTACCGTAGTTTATTGCGAGAAGCAACGATTCAGATTCGCAAGTTGCGTACTCAGCTAGACAATATTGAAAAACGCCAAGCAGAGCCCATCGCAATTGTTGGCATGGCTTGTCGCTTCCCTGGTGAGGCAAATACTCCTGAAGCTTACTGGGACTTGCTGCGAAATGGGGTAGACACCGTTGGCAAAGTGCCGACTCAACGTTGGGACATCGACGCCTATTATGACCCTGATCCTGCTGCACCTGGGAAAATGTACACTCGTTCAGGTAGCTTTATTAACCATGTAGATCAGTTTGATCCACAATTTTTTGGGATTTCACCTCGAGAAGCACACAGTTTAGATCCGCAACAGCGGTTATTACTGGAAGTTAGCCACAACGCTTTAGAGAATGCTGGCATTCCCGCTTTTGACCAAAAAGGAAGTGCCACAGGGGTGTTTGTTGGCCTCTGTTTTGATGATTATGCTCAGCGCAGCGTGCGCTCTAGCAATCCAGCCCTGATCGATGCATTTAGTAGTCTGGGGAATACCCGAAGTGTTGCTGCTGGACGGATTGCCTATGTATTTGGATTTCAGGGGCCAACGATGCAGCTGGACACCACCTGCTCGTCATCATTGTTGGCGATTCATTTAGCCTGCCAGAGTTTACGTAATGGGGAATGTAATCTCGCTTTGGCAGGTGGCGTCAACCTAATGCTTTCACCGGAAGCCGCTATTGGTTTTTGTAAGCTTCAGGCTCTGGCACCAGATGGACGATGTAAAACCTTTGATGCGGCGGCTGATGGCTATGGTCGTGGTGAAGGGTGTGGTGTGGTTGTGCTGAAACGGATGTCGGATGCCGTTCATGACCGAGACAATATTCTAGCCCTAATCAAGGGTTCAGCGGTGAATCATGATGGCTCTAGCAACGGCTTAACCGCCCCTAATGGTGCTGCTCAGACAGCGGTCATCCGCCAAGCATTATCCAATGCCCGACTAGATCCAGAACAAATTCAATACGTGGAAGCTCACGGGACCGGGACTTCCCTGGGAGATCCTATTGAGCTCATTGCGTTAGATCAAGCCCTGGACGGTCGCTCAGATCCCCTTTTGGTAGGTTCAGTCAAAACAAACTTTGGTCACCTGGAGGCAGCTGCCGGTGTAGCTGGGTTGATGAAAGTGATTCTTGCATTGCAGCATCAACAAATTCCTCCCCATTTGCACCTCAATACTCCCAATTCTTTCATCCCCTGGGAACGTCTCGCTATTCAAGTGCCGACCCAATTGACTCCCTGGCCAGAAACTTCAGAACCCAAACGGGCAGGTCTGAGCAGTTTTGGGATGAGTGGCACCAACGTGCATCTTATTCTTGAGGAAGCAGTATCTGCTGAAGCGGCCCCCCTGGAAAACCCCTTTTGTGCAAATCCTGAACGCTCCCTTCATCTTTTGACGTTATCTGCCCGAAGTGAATCAGCCCTGAAATCATTGGCCCTGCAGTATCAAGCCTGGTTGATGGAATCTAAGAGCGATTCAGCTGACATTTGCGTTACGTCGAATACAGGGCGCTCTCACTTTACCCATCGATTGGCTGTGAGTGCAGCTAACATCCCCCAACTCGGTCAACAATTAAATCATGCGATTGAGCAGCGATTCTCCCATAATCTTTTGCAACCGGTCTCATCCCACCATCCAAAGATTGGTTTTCTCTTTACTGGACAAGGCTCACAATATGTGAGGATGGGGCAAGAACTCTTTGAGACTGAGCCTGTTTTCCAAGATGCCATTCATCGGTGTGCTGAAATTCTAGAGAAAGACAACATCCCGTTGTTGAAGCTTCTTTACCCAGCTTTAGAATCGTCGACGCTTCCCTCAAAGTACTCAATTCATGACACCACTATTACTCAACCTGCTCTTTTTGCCCTTGAATATGCCCTCGCTAAACTTTGGCAGTTCTGGGGCATTGAGCCTGACTATGTTTTAGGTCATAGCATTGGTGAATATGCAGCGGCCTGCATTGCGGGTGTATTTAGCCTTGAAGATGGACTCAGACTCATCGCTGCACGCGGGCGGTTGATGCAGTCTTTGCCAGAAGGGGGGGGAATGGTGGCGGTGATGGCTGCCTCGGACCCGGTGGCTGAACTGTTATCGGATGGGGTTGAGATCGCAGCAGTGAATGGCCCTCAGAATACGGTCATTTCGGGAGAACTATCAGCTTTAAATCGTGTGGTTACGCAGCTTGAGTCTCGAAACTACAAAATCAAATGGCTTAAGGTTTCCCATGGGTTTCACTCTGCCCTCATGGAGCCAATCCTGGCAGAGTTTCAACAGATTGCCCAAGCGATACAGTATCGTCAGCCCAATATTGACTTTATCTCTAGTGTGACTGGGCAGTCTATGGCGACTGAAATAGGTGAACCCAGCTATTGGGTCAATCAAATTCGTCAACCTGTGCAGTTTTCATTAGCCATGGATACCCTTGCGAATGAAAACTGCAAAATCTTTATTGAGATTGGTCCCCGCCCCACCTTAGTTTCCATGGGACAGCTGTGCATACCGGCAGAGGATAGTCAATGGTTACCTAGCCTATCGCCTGCAAAAGTGCAAAACGATGTCCGTTCTGAAAAAACAGATTGGCAAACGCTGACATCAACATTGAGCCGACTGTATGAGGCAGGCTGTTCAATCAATTGGGCTAACTTTAACAGAAACTGTTCCCGAAAAACCGTACTCTTGCCCAGTTACCCCTTTCAGCGGAAACGCTATTGGTTGGAGACAGCAAGCGAGTCCTCTCCTCCTAACCTGACATCAACCATCCAATATCCTCTATTAGGGCAACAACTCTCCCTCGCAGGAGATACGGTACGATGTTATACCTCATTTTTACAATGGGATAACCCGTTAATTTGGCAGGATCACCGAGTTTTTCAGTCTGTATTAATGCCTGCTGCAGCTTATCTAGAAATGGTTTTAGCCGCAGGCCGAGAGATATACCAAGACGCCAGTTATGAAGTGACCAACGTATCCTTGCTAAAGGGACTATGGCTCAGTGAAAGCAACTCCATTCACCTACAGACATTAGTAAACCGTCAGGAACTCGATCAGTACTCCTTTGAGATTCACAGCCGCCATGAAAATGATTGGGTTCAACATAGTACAGGCAATATACAGTCATCTTCTGCTCAAACAAATCTACCTGGACTCAACTTTAAAGCTATTCAACACAGGCTGACGAATACTCTCTCAAGTGAGCAATTCTATGAGAGATGTGTGGCTCGTGGGATTGAGTATGGCCCATCGTTTCGGGCTGTTCAACAGGTTTGGCTGGGAGATGGAGAGGCGTTAGCTCAGGTCGCCCTTACTCCATCCTCGACGGTCCTTCAATTCCAAATGCATCCGGTGCTATTGGATGCTGGCCTGCAGTTGGCAGGAGCCACGCTAGAAGAAAGTTTAACTCCCTATTTACCGGTAGCTGTTGAACGGTTTTATTGTTGCCAAGCACCGGAAGCGGCCTGGATATATGCTCAAAAACGTCACCAAGCGGTCGCCCAGCCGGTTATTGATGTAACTTGGGTAGACGCTCAGCATCAGACTGTAGCTGTTCTCCAGGGACTAACCTTGCAGGCGGTTGAATCTCCCAATCATCCGACTCAATGGTTTCATCAAGTAGTCTGGGAAAATCAGCCTTTACCCCTAGCACCAGGGGCGTTCTTGGTTTCACCCCAAGCGGTGAGCGATGCGATCGCATCCCAATTCACCCAACTTGTTCAACAGCCTGATTTTCTCACCTACCAAGACTTACAGACTGAATTAAACACCTTGACCTTGGCCTATATTATCCAGGCCTTCTCTCAGTTAGGTTGGACTCCTCAGTCAAATAGACACTACACAAGCAAGGAATTAGCCCATATCCTTGGCATTGTTTCTCGGCATCAAAAACTGTTTAATCATTGCCTAATTTTGTTGCAAAAAGCTCATGTTTTGACCACAGTTAATGGGCTCTGGCAAGTTCCTAATGAATTACCACACATAAATTTAAGAGATCTAGAAGAACGACTTCAAGAAAAGCAGTTATTAAGTACGGAACTTTCCCTATTGCAACGTTGTGGGACAAAACTGGCTTCCGTTTTTCAAGGTCAAGTAAATCCTTTAGATCTATTGTTTCCTCAAGGAAATTTAACTGATCTCGCACAACTCTATCAGAGTTCTGTGGGTGCTCAGGCAATGAATCAATTGTTGCGAAGAGCAATTGCCACAGCTATCGCTCATGTACCTCTAGACCGCCCTCTTCGTGTTCTCGAGATTGGCGCAGGTACAGGTGGCACTACATCTCAGATACTGCCACTACTGGCTGACTTAAGCCACCCCGTCACCTATATCTTCACTGATATTTCCTCTCGGTTTACACGTGCTGCCCGCGACCAATTCCAGAAGTTTTTATTTACGGAATATAAGCTACTAGATATCGAACAATCGCCTGTGGCACAAGGATATAAACCTGATTTTGACCTTGTAATTGCTGCCAATGTTCTCCACGCAACGGCGGATATTCAACAGACCCTAAACCATGTTCGGGAGCTATTAGCTCCAGGTGGTCAATTGTTTTTGCTCGAAGGAACTCAGCCCATGGCTTGGGTTGATTTGATCTTTGGTTTGACTTCTGGCTGGTGGCGATTCAACGATCATGATCTACGACAGGATCACCCTCTGCTTTCAGTTTCACAATGGCACTCAGTACTAAAGGAAGTTGGGTTTAACGAGGTTGTTGCATTAAAAACTGACGACACTTCTCAGGAGTTTGCTCAGACTGTCATTATCGCTCAGTCTGAAACAGCTACATTAAATCACTGGTATCTCTTGGGAAACCTATCATCCATTCGCCCATTAGCATCTCGATTAGAGACCCAACATCAGATTACCAGGACTTTCGATGCTGCCCTTCTCGATATGGCCGAGTTTTTACCTGAGCTTGAGACTATAAATAGCTTTGTTTATATTTTGCCATCAGTCATTGAAGACCACGTGGTAGAGGTGACGGAGAATATCTGTCGACAAATGTTGTCATTGGTACAAGCATTGACACACCATTCTGAGCCTCCCAGGCTCTATGTTGTCAGTGTGGAAAACACAAGAGCTTCTTGTCTTTCCAAGTCATCTCTATGGGGATTTGTTCAAACTTTACAGATGGAGCACCCAGAATTACATTGCACCCATCTGCAAGTGGACAATTTGGACAACCTCGTTGCAGAACTATTATCGGCCTCGCCTGAAACTCAGGTTAAATTCACAACAGGTGTCAGGCAGGTTGCACGCTTAGAATCTTTCACCGAAGATTTATCCAGAAATCCATTCCAAAACTCACCCATTCATTTAGTTACGACTCAAACAGGTACACTGAACGGATTGCAATGGAAGAATACCCAAGTCCGACAGCCCCAAGCCAATGAAGTAACTATTCGCGTTCAGGCTACGGGGCTTAACTTTAAGGATGTGCTAATCGCAATGGGGCAATATCCTGAGGCTGCTCCTCTGGGGTCTGAGTGTGTGGGTGTGGTGATAGAGGTTGGAGCTGACGTCAGCGATCTGCAGCCGGGACAGTTGGTAATGGCCATTGCCTATGGTAGCTTTTCACGGTTTGTTAACGTCCATCGCAATTTAGTGACTCCTGTTCCTCCTAATGTCACCATTACCGAAGCTGCTACGCTACCTGTAGTCTTTTCGGCAACTTACTACGGCCTTTTTTATCTAGCTAAGCTGCAGCCAGGGGAACGGCTCCTCCTCCACGGAGCAACAGGCGGTATCGGTCAAGCCGCAATTCAAATTGCTCAACAGGTGGGGGCAGAGATTTTTGCCACTGCCAGTCCTGATAAGTGGGATGCACTCAAAGCTCTGGGAGTAAGCCACATTATGGAGTCAAGAAGCCTGGGCTTTGCAGACGAGATTATGGCAGAAACTGATGGGCAAGGGGTTGACGTCGTCATTAACGCCCTTCCCGGTGACTTCCGTATTAAAAGTTTAGAGGCGCTAGGAACCCAAGGTCGATTTATTGAGATGGGAAAAGGTGACGGCCTAAAGCCGCACCAAATGACCCAGCTTAGACCAGGCATTCAGCACTTTAACGTTGACATGTCTAGCCTGTGTGCCCACCAGCCTGAGGTAGTCCAGTCGATACTTCTTAAAATTGCCCAACAGATCAATGCGGGGGCATGGATGCCCTTGCCCGCAACGGAATTTTCCCAAAATGATGTAATTCAAGCATTTCGGATGCTGCAGCAGTCTAAACATATAGGCAAGATTGTGGTTACCCAAAATGCAGACTTTCAGATTCCCGATCATGTCTCTGCAACCTCTCCTGAAATTGCACTAAGGTCCGACAGTACATACTTGATTACCGGTGGTTTAGGGGGGCTAGGTTTAACCACGGCTCGATGGATGGTCGATCACGGAGCCAAGCACATTGCCCTTATGAGCCGTCGGGAACCCTCAGATGCCGTTCGTGCTGAAATCAAGATTCTGGAAAACCGGGGCGTTACGATCGATCTGTTATTAGCGGATGTCGCTGACCAAGCTGCCGTGACTAAAGCTCTCAATAGCTTAGAGCAACAACAATTAGTCTTTCCAGGCGGGCTGCGGGGGATTATACACGGTGCAGGTGTGCTGGAGGACAGCTTCATCCAGCAGATGGACTGGTCACAGTTTAAAAAAGTACTTGCTCCCAAACTTTCAGGGGCCTGGAACCTGCATACATTAACTCGAAATAGCGATTTAGATTTCTTTGTTCTATTTTCTTCGGCAGCAGCCTTGCTCGGTTCCCCTGGGCAAGCTAATCATGCTGCGGCTAATGCCTTTCTAGACGGTCTGGCCCGCTATCGTCAACAGATGGGGTTGCCCGGTTTAAGTATCAATTGGGGTGCTTGGTCATCCGTGGGGTCGGCGCTGAAGTATCAGCAACAGGGCACTCTTCATAAACTGACGGGTGTAGAGGTGATTACCCCTGAGCAGGGACTCGCCAAGCTGGAGCAAATTTGGTCTACGTCATCTGCCCAGGTAGGTGTTGTTCCGATTAACTGGTCGGTATTTTTAACTCAGTTTCTAGTCAACGATCTTCTGTTCTTCCAAACGGTGCAGGCTGCTCTCCCCTCCTCTGCCTCCTCGCATCAGTCCCACGTCCCTGCATCTCAACCTTTCCTGGAGCAGCTTAAAGCCACACATGCTGAACAACAACGGCAGCTTTTAGATACCTATGTTTGTCAACAAGTTTGCTGCACGCTGGGATTTCGGGTGGAGGAACTGGACCTGAATGCTGGCTTCTTTGATTTGGGCATGGATTCGCTGACGGCTTTGGAACTGAAGAATAATCTACAGAGTAATTTAGGACTCTCTTTACCGAGCACATTGGTGTTTGACTATCCCACCGTGGCGACACTGCTGGATTATCTTGCAACAATGCTACTAAAAGCTGAGATCAAACCTGCTTCAGCCTCTGCCATTCATCAGGGGCAAGGCCACATTGATACGGTAGAAAAATCAATAGAAACATCGTCATTGCCATCGGGGAATACCTTAGCGGTACTGATGGATGAAAAGCTAGCCGATATTGAAGCGTTACTTGGCGAGGGAGACGCATCATGAGTAACCCGTCTCTTCAGGACCACAGCAGCACTAATGACCAGCGCATGGCTCGTGCTCTACAAGCGATTGAAAAATTGCAGGCTAAACTCATCACCGTTGAATCTGCTCGTACCGAGCCTATTGCCATCGTGGGCATAGGCTGTCGATTCCCAGGAGAGGCGGATAGCCCAGAGGCGTTTTGGCAACTGTTGAAACAGGGGCGGGACGCGATTACCGAAGTTCCAAGCGATCGCTGGGATGCCGATGCCTACTACGACCCTAATCCTGATGCACCGGGCAAGATCGTCACCCGTAACGGTGGCTTTGTAGGGCACCTCCAGGAGTTCGATGCCGCTTTCTTTGGCCTCTCACCTCGGGAAGCAGTCAGCGTCGATCCGCAGCAGCGCTTACTGCTAGAGGTGAGCTGGGAGGCGATGGAGCACGGAAGCATGGTGCCTGACCAGTGGCGCTCTCGACCTGTGGGTGTATTTGTCGGCATCAGCAGCAACGACTATTCCCAGCATCTTTCGCAACGGCCTGACACCGATATTGATGCCTACCTAGCCACCGGCAACGCCCACAGCGTTGCGGCAGGGCGACTGTCCTATAGCCTCGGGTTCACCGGGCCGAGCTTAGTGGTGGATACGGCCTGCTCGTCCTCTCTCGTGGCGGTGCATCTTGCTTGTCAGAGTTTGCGCAACCAAAACTGCGAGGTGGCTCTTGCAGGGGGCGTCAATCGCATTCTGGCCCCAGAATATAGTATTACCTTCTCTAAGGCCCATATGCTGGCCCCGGATGGTCGCTGTAAAACCTTTGACGCGGCGGCTGATGGCTTTGCGCGGGGTGAAGGCTGTGGCGTTGTGGTCCTCAAGCGGCTTTCGGATGCAGTGGCCCAGGGAGATCGCGTCCTAGCGCTCATTCGCGGCAGTGCCGTCAACCAGGATGGACCCAGTAGTGGTTTAACGGTCCCCCACGGTCCTTCGCAACAGGCTGTGATTCGTCAGGCTTTAGATAACGCTGGAGTAGAACCAGGGCAAATCAGCTATATTGAAGCCCACGGCACTGGAACTGCGCTAGGCGACCCCATTGAAGTGGGAGCATTGGGTGCTGTATTTGGCTCTAACCATACTGAGCAGCAACCGCTCCACCTTGGCTCGGTGAAAACCAATATCGGCCACCTAGAGGCAGCGGCTGGCATTGCGGGGCTAATCAAGGTGGTGCTGTCAATGCAGTATCAAACCCTACCGCCTCATCTCCATTTCAACGAACCCAGTCCCCATATTGATTGGTCGGCATTGCCCATTCAGGTCACCCAGCAGTCGCTTGCTTGGCCTGCTGCCCCAACTTCGGAAGCCAAGCAGGCAAACCGATTCGCAGGCGTTAGCTCCTTTGGCTTCAGCGGCACCAATGCCCATGTCGTCATTGAGTCGGCCACTCCTTCAGCGTCTGTGCCCGTTCAGTCGCAAACAGGACCTCCCTATCTGCTGACCCTGTCTGCTAGGGATCCAGAGGCGCTGCAGGCGTTAGCTCATCGCTATGTAGACCACCTCACTCAGCCAGAGATCGCCCTTAAGGATCTGTGCTGGAGCGCTTGGGCCTTGCGATCTCACCATCCTTACCGCCTCGCCATTGTCGCTGACTCTCTTGAAAACGCCCAGGCTCAGCTCAGCGCCTTTGCGGAGGATCAAGCTCCTCAAGCCATCACTGACAAGGCCAGCCAGCGTCCGCTTAAAATTGCCTTTCTGTTCACGGGGCAAGGGGCGCAGTACGTCAATATGGGCCGCCAGCTTTACGAAAGTGAACCTGTGTTCCGAGAGACTATTGAGCACTGCGCTGAGGTTCTTACTGCGGAAAGTATTGACCTAATCAAGCTACTTTATCCAGAAGAGAACCAACAGGAATCCGGGACATTTCTCAATCAAACGGCTAATACCCAACCTGCGCTGTTTGCGATCGCCTATGCCCTCACTGAACTTTGGCGGTCCTGGGGCGTTCAGCCCATCGGTGTTTTGGGCCATAGCATTGGCGAGTATGCAGCAGCCTGTGCGGCTGGGGTTATGGACTGGGACGCTGGACTAAAGCTGATTGCAGCCCGAGGACGACTGATGCAGGCGCTGCCCAGCGGCGGCATGGCGGCAGTGATCGCCTCACCGGAACAGGTTGAGCCTTATCTGAACGATGGCGTTGCGATCGCGGCTGAGAACGGTCCCACTAGCACCGTTCTCTCTGGTGATCAGGTTGCTCTAAATCAGGTCCTGGAGTCCCTAGAAAAACAAGGGATGCAAACCAAACACCTTCAAGTGTCTCATGGCTTCCACTCTCATCTGATGGAGCCAATGCTTGAAGATTTTGAGGCCATTGCTGAAAAGGTTCAATTCCAGCGCCCCAAGGTCGAGATGATTTCCACGGTGACGGGGCAACCCATTGGTGAAGAAATCACTCAGGCTGACTATTGGGTTCGCCATATACGTCAGCCCGTCAAGTTTTGGCAGGGAATAGATCGCCTTGCAAACAATAACTACGACATTCTGCTTGAAATTGGACCCAAGCCGACGCTGATTGCGTTGGGACAAGGGTGTTTACCGGATCGTTCTGGGAAATGGTTGCCGAGCCTGTGGCCGAAACGCGATCGCTTCCCCTCAGATCATCATACAATGTTGGCTAGTCTCGGACAGCTTTACGTATCAGGTGCTCCAGCTCGGTGGCCCGATGAAACCGGTCAACGAGTTTCATTACCCACCTACCCATTTCAGCGACAGCGATATTGGATTGATATTGAGACTTGCAATGCTCAACGACAGACTCAGCAACATCCAATTTTAGGGGAGCGATTAAATCTCGCCCGAAGTGAATCCATTGTCTTTGAGGGTGAAATTAGCTCTACCCTGGTGCCTTTTCTAGAGGAGCATCAGGTATTTGGAATTCCAGTCCTACCTGCGGTGGGCTACCTAGAAATGGTTTTAGCTGCTGCAGATAGCGCAGATGCGGGTCTCACTGCGATCACTTTCCAGAATGCGCTATTGCTCGATCAACCCAAAACAGTTCAACTGATTCTTTCGCCCGGAACTAAACATCAAAGATTTGAAATATTCAGCCTGTCTGCTAAGAAAGAGTGGGTTCTACATGCCAGTGGTCACTTAATACCCGCTCCTCATCAGGCACATCAGGAAGAACCATTTACCTTAATGGAAATGCAGGCTGTCTGCTCAGAGGAGAAATCTGTTACCCACTGCTACGAGTGGTTATCGATGCGAAGGATAACCTACGGTGAGAACTTCCGTGCCCTGAAGCAGATTTGGATAGGCGATAATCAAGCGTTGAGTCGCCTCCAACTGCCACCAGCTCTATCGTCTACGCTGGCAGACTATCAACTACACCCGGTTCTCCTAGATGCTTGCCTACAAAGTATTGCTGCCATATTCATTGACTTAACTCAAACTGATACTTATTTACCCGCAGCAGTGGAATTGGTTTCCATTACAGGGCAAATAGCTTCTGAACTATGGAGTCATATTCAGGTCAAGAGACGAGAGAACTATCTTCTTGCAGATATTCATTTGTGGACGATCACTGGTGACTATCTCGGCATTATTAAGGGGCTCCAGCTTCAGCCTGCCAGTGTTGAGCGCATACTTGGCTCTAATGCGACCCTAGAAGACTCACTGGAAAACTGGTTTTACAAACTTGATTGGAAGGTTGAACCACTGACTCAGTTGGCGTCATCCACTACAATCATCCAGAAAATTTATCCATATTATTCTGCAGCTCTGACTGAACCTGCGATTCAGAGATACCAAAACTTATTGCCCAAATTAGAAAATCTGAGTTTGGGGTATATGGTGACGGCGCTAAACATTCTCAACGGTGTCGAAACCCTTCCTACAGAATTTGATGTTGCTGAATTAATAGATCAGGGGAATGTTGACCCTCGGCAAAAACGATTATTCCAGCACCTACTGGAATTAGTTGTCAACCATCCACCTTATGAGGGTGGACAGCAACAGGTTATCTCACAATCGGAAACATTACTTAGCCAGCATCCAGAAGCTAAAGCTGAACTGACTTTAATCCAGCGATGCGGAGAACATTTGGCAGGTGTTCTGCAGGGCAGTATTGATCCACTAACGCTCCTTTTCCCAGCAGGTGATCTGTCAGACCTGACACATCTTTATCAGTCCTCACCGGGGGCTCAACTGATGAATGATTTGGTGCGGCAAGCGGTGATGGCTGCTATCGCCCCTCTATCTCGTCTCCCTCGCATTCTGGAGATCGGTGGCGGCACAGGCGGCACGACAGCCCATCTCTTGCCACATTTGGGCCAGGCTGAGTACGTTTTCACAGATATTTCTCCGCTGTTTTTGGCTAAGGCCAAGAAGCGCTTTGCTGACTATGACACCGTTCTATATCAAACGCTAGATATTGAGCAGTCTCCTGAGAGCCAAGGCTTTGAAGCCCACGCCTATGATCTGGTCATTGCCTCAAATGTACTTCATGCCACAGAAGATTTGGAGCGGACATTAGGGCATGTGCGATCTCTTCTAACATCAGATGGTCAGTTGGTGCTCCTAGAGGGTACGCAGCCCTTAGCTTGGCTAGATCTGATCTTTGGCATGACTGAAGGCTGGTGGAAACGGCCTGAATATCCACTCCTGTCGGTTTCGCGATGGCAATCTCAGCTTCAAGCGGCTGGATTTGAGGATATCGTTGCTTTAACTCCTGATCAGGAGGCAGAAAGTATTCTAGCGCAGTCTGTCATCATCGCCACATCACCTCTGGTTAAGACAACGGCTCCACTACTGCTAGCGGCTCCCTCCAGTGAACTTGGCAAAACCCTATCAGACACGATTGATGCTCGTTTAATTGGCTTAGAGACTGATCTAACTCCACGGACTCCTATCCCAGAAACCATTGATCCACTTAGTTTTGAGGCATTTGAGACTCTGCTGGCAACGTTTGGAGATCAACAGCTAGAACAAATTATTTACTTAGTTGGTAGCCCGGAGCCAGAGGAGCCTATAGAAACTTACACCCAACACATCCTTATGGGGCTTCTCCATCTGGTACAAACACTGACCCAAACATCAGAAGCAATGCCCAAGCTCACCCTTGTCACCCAGGGAAGTGTGGATGGATTAGGGCATCCAGCCGTAGCATCGGCCTGGGGTCTTGGTCGCGTGATCGAGCTGGAATATCCCAGCCTACATTGTTGCCGGATTGATCTTGATCCGACAATGGCTATAGCGCAACAGGTGGAGATCATTTACCGCGAGTTACAGCTAGAGCAGGAGGCGGGTGCAATCTCCTATCAGCAAAGTCAACGACGTGTTGCACGGCTAGGCCCAGCTAAACCAATTACCCCTCAAATTCCCGCAGAGCCGTTTCAGCTTACCCTCTCAAGTAAAGGAACGCCTGATAACCTCCAGATTGTTACCTCTGTTCGACAGCAACCTGGTCCTGGTGAAGTCGAAATTCAGGTTAAGGCTGCTGGCCTTAACTTCATTGATGTGCTGGATGCGCTGGGGCTACTGCCCTTTGATCGCGATTTGCTCGGCGTCGAATGCACAGGCCAGATTGTCAGGATTGGTGAAGGAGTTGATGCGTTTCAGGTTGGCGATCCAGTGATAGCGCTGGCTCCTGGCAGCTTTCGGCAGTACATCACGGTGCCAATAGTGCTGATAGGACATCAACCCCAGACTTTAAGCACTATGGAGGCAGCGACGATTCCGACAAACTTTTTGACCGCTGACTATGCGTTGCGTCAGGTAGCTCAACTCCAGCCAGGTGAACGAATTCTCATCCATGCCGCCGCTGGAGGGACCGGAATGGCGGCTGTAAAAATTGCCCAGCAAATCGGCGCAGAGGTATACACCACTGCCAGTCCAGGAAAATGGGAGGCATTACGAATCCAAGGGGTTACCCAGATCATGAACTCTCGCACTCTGGATTTTGCTGATGAAATTATTGTCAAAACTAACGGCCAGGGCGTCAACGTGGTCCTTAGCTCGCTATCAGGTGAATTTATCCCTAAGGGACTATCAGTGCTGGCTCCACAGGGACGGTTTCTGGAAATCGGCAAGCGCGATATCTGGACAGCAGAGCAGGTTGCTGAGGTCAGACCAGATGTAGCCTATCACCTAATTGATTTGATGACGGTTGCTCACACTCAACCAGATCAGATTCAAGTGATGCTGCAGAGTCTTCAACAGCAATTTGAAGAGAAAGCGTTGACCCCGGTTCCCTATCAAGTTTTCCCGATAACTGAGGCAAGCCAAGCATTCCGTTGCATGCAGCAGGCGCAACACATTGGTAAGATAGTGCTTGATTTTGAGCCTGATCCACCCATATCCATTCAGGCCGATGCAACTTATTTGCTCACAGGGGGGCTAGGCGGGCTAGGGCTCTCAACCGCTGAATGGCTGGTGGAACAAGGGGCACGTCATCTAGCTCTGGTGAGTCGTCGTACAGAACTTTCTGCGGATGTCACCACTGCAGTTGAACGGCTCCGACAGCAGGGGACTTCGGTGGCCCTACTCCAGGCAGATGTGGCCAATCGAGCGCAGCTAGATAGAGCCTTGGCACAGGTTCGCGATACTCTACCGCCATTGCGCGGTGTGATTCATGCTGCTGGAATCCTAGAAGATGGGGTATTGCAGCAGCTTACTTGGGAACAGATGCAAACTGTACTCGCACCTAAAATTTGGGGCGCGTGGAATCTCCATGAGCTGACAAAAAAGCAATCCCTCGATTTGTTTGTCCTATATTCATCGGCAGCCGCATTGCTGGGTTCTCCGGGTCAGGGCAGCCATGTGGCAGCCAACAGCTTCTTAGATGCGCTGGCTCACCATCGGCGACAGTTAGGGTTACCAGCATTGAGCATTAATTGGGGACCTTGGTCTGAGGTAGGTTCGGCTGCTACAAGAGTTATTCACAAGCAGATGCAGGCGAAAGGGGTAGGAGCGATTACATCTTATCAAGGTAAGCAAGCTCTCTCTCAATTGTTTTACAAAAACACTTTATCCCAGGTAGGTGTCATCCCAATTCACTGGTCTCGGTTCCGTATGAGTGTCAATCGTGATTCGTTCTTTACTAACTTTAACCAGCCAGAATTTAGTCAGTTCCCATCTGGTCAGACTCCTGCTCAAAAGTCACAGGCCGACTGGCGATTTATACTCCAGACACTACCTCATCGACAACGTACTGGATTTATAGCTCAGGAGCTCCAGATTGAAGTTGCCAAGATATTGGGGTTGCCTAGTTCTCAAAATCTTGACCCCGTGACCAGCTTTTTTGATATGGGCATGGATTCCTTGATGGCTGTTGAGTTGAAGAACCAGTTGGATCTTCATCTTGGCACTCCTGTTGCATCTACTGATATCTTTGAATTCCCGAATATACGTGCTTTAGCGACTCATTTGGTTGAGACCCTAGATGTGCCTACCTCTCCAATTGATTCTGACAAAGCTGCAGCGCAATTCCTAGCAGTCGAGCAGTCACCTTTGACTGAGCCGAGCCTTGCAGCTGATGCTGCTTCAGATATTGAACAAGAGTTAGACGCCATTGAGACCCTATTAGGTCGGTCATAAGTTGTTATAGAGTTTCTTTCCTATGAGTGACACCCTAAACATTACCAACACTACTTCTGAACGGGTCTTTCGAGCCCTAAAAGAAGCACGATCCAAGCTCGAAGCCATTGAAGAGGCTAGAAAGGAGCAAATTGCCATTATTGGTATGGCCGGCAAGTTTCCCGGTGCAGATAACTTAGATGAGTTTTGGGAATTACTGGTCCAGGGTAGATCTGGCATTCGCATGCTTTCAGAGACGGAATTATTAGAAGCTGGAGTCCCCGAATCGACCTTTACCCAACCTAATTATGTTCCAGCCTACGCTAGCTTTACTGATCCGACGCAGTTTGATGCCCATTTCTTTGGTTACTCCCCCCGAGAAGCAGAGCTGATTGATCCTCAACACCGTGTGTTTCTGGAATGTGCCTGGGCAGCTCTAGAGAATGCGGGGTACGACAGTCACCAATATGACGGCACCATTGGTGTATATGGTGGGGCTGCCCTCAATAGCTATCTAGTTAATCTGTATGCGAATGCCACCGTTAGAGATTCAGTAGACCCAGTACAGGCGGTGATCAGTAATGTTATGGGACTTATGCCCACTCGGGTTTCCTATCAGCTTGATCTGAAGGGACCAAGTTGTGGCATTCAAACAGGATGCTCTACCGCTCTGGTGGCAGTGCATACAGCCTGTCAAAGTCTTTTGCACCATGAATGCGATATGGCTCTAGCAGGGGGAGTGACCGTTAGTAGTGCGATCCCTCAGGGGTATTTATATCAACCCGATGGCATTGCTGCACCTGATGGTGTATGCCGTGCCTTTGATGCTATGGGACAAGGGACCTTATTTGGTAATGGGGTCGGGTTGGTCGTTCTGAAGCGGCTCCAGGCAGCTGTGAGAGATGGTGACCATATCTATGCTGTGATCAAAGGCTCCGCGATTAATAACGATGGGGCTGATAAAGTGGGTCTCACTGCGCCCAGCATTTCTGGCCAAGCTGCTGTGATTCAAGCTGCTTTTGATCAAGCTGGCATTGACCCTAGCACTCTCAGCTATATCGAGGGGCATGGAACAGGGACCCCTCTTGGGGACCCTATCGAGATAGCAGCCTTAAACAAGGTATTTAACCGGGCTTCCTCAAGGCCTTGCGCTTTGGGTTCAGTCAAAACGAATGTGGGGCATTTGGATGCGGCAGCTGGAGTAGCTGGGTTGATTAAAACGGTACTGGCTATGCAGAACCGGGTTCTGCCGCCCAGCCTCAATTTTAAGGCGCCAAACCCTCGCATTGCTTTCGAGCAGGGTCCATTTGTTGTTAACGATCGCTGTACAGACTGGGTCAGTACCGAGGTGCCAAGGAGGGCTGGGGTTAGTTCCTTTGGCATGGGAGGAACCAACGCTCATGTCATTTTAGAAGAAGCACCCGTACCAAAGTCCACTAACAAAGCTCGGCCTTGGCAAATGCTGACGTTATCGGCAAAAACGCCAACTGCCTTAATGCAGATGCGCCAGCAATTGGCAACTCACTTAAAAGATCATCCGGAACAGGACTTAGCAGATATTGCTTACACACTCCAGATTGGTCGTCGTTCTTGGCCCCATCGCCAGATTTGCTTGTGTCAGACGACTACAGAAGCCATCGAGTTACTCAATCAGGCTGACTCTCCCCTTTGCCTGAGTCAAACGGCCCATTCAGAAACCCACAGCATCGTGTTTATGTTCTCTGGGCAGGGAGCACAGCACGTTAATATGGGCCGCGATCTGTACGAGACTGAGCCTGTTTTCCGCCAAGCCATGGCCCAGTGTGCCGATCTACTTGGCTCCGACTTCCCCCTTTTAGAGATACTCTATGGGGTTAAGAGAGACCGACCCGAGACTCAATCTAGCTACCCTTTGACCCATACAGCTAACGCTCAACCGACCTTATTTGCGGTTGAGTATGCGCTAGCTAAATTGTGGCTGTCCTGGGGGATTCAGCCTAAGGCGCTCATTGGCCACAGCATTGGTGAATATGTGGCAGCTTGTATTGCTGGGGTGTTTTCGTTGGCAGATGCCCTGGCTTTGGTGACCCAACGGGGCCGAATCATGCAGTCCTGTTCTCCAGGGGCAATGCTGTCGATTCTGCAGCCCGCAAGTTCCGTGAGAACATACCTGCCCGTGGGAGCGGAAATTGCAGTGATCAATAGCCCCCAAACCTGTGTGGTGTCTGGACCCATAAGGGTGATTGAAGCATTGCGATCGCAGTTGGAATCCCAATCTATTCCCTGTCGTCGCCTCGAAACCTCTCATGCTTTTCACTCTGCCTCGATGGATTCGGCCCTAGGCGAGTTTGGGCAGGTCCTGCAAAAAGTAGCACTCCATCCCCCTCAAATTGAGATTATCTCTAACGTGACGGGGACTTGGCTAACGGATACTGAGGCGACGAGTCCTGATTACTGGCTACGTCATTTGCGACATACCGTCCACTTTAGCCAAGGCATTACTGAACTTCTTCATCTCGACCATCCGATCTTTCTAGAGATTGGCCCAGGACATACCCTTACCAAATTGGTGCAACAGCATTTGGCACCCGAACAACGCCATATCCCTGCCCTGCAATCATTGCCCCATCCACGGGAGAATCAAGCTGACCTCGTCACCATGATGATGACCCTAGGTAAACTGTGGTTGACGGGCATAACCGATTTTTGGCAGGACTTTCACGCATCGACCCAGCGGCAGCGATTACCCCTGCCCACCTATCCTTTTGAACACCAGTCCTACTGGATTCCCCTAGAGCAAGATGCACCTGCACAAGTCACTCCAGAGGATGAATCTTCTAAAAAACCAGACCTCTCGGATTGGTTCTATCTCCCCACTTGGAAGCGATTGCCTCTTATTGAGCCTCCCTCAAATCGTCTGGATAGCTGCTGGCTAATTTTTACGGATGGGGTCCGACGAGAAAGTCTTTGGTCGTCCCTAGAGGACCAAATCAACAACCTCACTTGGGTAACCCCAGGAGACGAATTTTTATCTCAAAATAATGTCTATACATTGAATCCTCATCAGGCAAACGATTATCAGTTACTCTTACAAGCCTTACAAGGTGAATCCATTACTCAAGTTGTATATGACTGGGGGGGAATACAGGCTCTAGCTCATCTCGATCCCCTCGAATCATTACTTCACCTTATCCAATCCTTGTCAGGTCAGAAAACGACGCTGAGCTTGATCACCACTAACGTTCAGAATGTCACAGGGACAGAGTCGATCAATCCTCTGATGGCTAAAATTCTGGGTTTTGGCCAGGTAATTTCCCAAGAATATCCACAGCTACGTAGCCGTTTTATCGATATTGATGATTCCTGCTCACCCCCTATGGTGACAAAACTGGGTCAGGAATTGCGGCAGGAATACAATCCGGAACAGCGGATACTAGCCTACCGAGAGGGGCATCGTTGGGTCCAAACCTATGACACCCTGCCTTTGCCACCTCACCAATCTTCATTACTCAAGCCTGGGGGAACCTATCTCATTGCGGGAGATATAGTTGAAGGTCTGGGAACAGTGTATGCCAAGGCTCTAGTTCAAGATCTTGACGCCAAACTCATTTTGGTGGGTCGTCCAGGCTTGCCTGCAGCCAGCGATTGGGAAAAATGGCTATTGACCCACGGCCCCCAACATAGCGTCAGTCGATTGATTCGGCAGTTGCAAGCTTTGGGAACCGAAGGTGAAACATTTCTGTGGTTTAGTGGGGATCTCACCGATCTTGACTGGACGCAAGCAACGCTTCACCACGGGCTTGAACGCTTTGGTCCTATTGTCGGCGTTTTCCATACCGATGTAATGGGAGATCAGGCCAGTTGCGCAATGGCGGAATTGGATGCAGCGGCCTGCGATCGCATCTGTCGCACCAAAGTAGAGGGGATTCAAGTTCTTCAACAAGCCCTTTCCCCTTCTCCGGTAGACTTTTATCTGCTCCAGTCGTCCTTGTCTAGCATTGTGGGTGGCATTGGTTTCGGTGCCTATGCGGCTGCAAACGGTTACCTCGATGCGTTCGCTCAGCAGCAACACAATCAAACCACCCAATGGCTAAGTCTGAATTGGGATGCTTGTGAGCTAGACAAACCGGCCACGCAGACCCAATCAACTTTAATGAGTTCAGCGATGTCCGCAGATGAAGTCTGGGAAGTTACACAGCGAGCGTTATCTCAATCAAGTTGTCCTCAACTAATTATTTCACCTCGCAGCCTTCAAGCCAGACTTGATAAAGCCTTTGTTGCTGCTCCTGAAAAGGTAGATAACTTCGTTTCCGACGTCGGTTCCGCTTCCCATACCCGTCCTCCATTGTCAACGCCTTATGTAGCCCCTACGAATGAGGTTGAACAAACCGTAGCCCTGGCCATGGGAGAGCTATTAGGCATTGAAGCGGTTGGGATTAACGATAACTTTTTTGAGCTAGGAGGGCATTCTCTGCTCGCAATACAGGCTGTCACTCGCTTACGACAAGAGTTTCAAGTTGATCTGCCCATGCGTGCCTTTCTCTTTGAAGCCCCAACGGTTGCAGGCATTGCCAAAATCATTACTGAAAATCAGATTATTTTATCTGATGACACTCAATCAACACTGGAGGACTTACTAGGTCAAATTGAGAATATGCCCCTTGAAGAAGTGGAAAAGAAATTATAATTTTCCGTGCATACCAAAAACAATTTATCAAATCAAAAACTTGAAATCATCAAAATATCTTATTAAAGAATTAAAAACCATGAAATTTAGTTTGTTCTATTTTGACGGGGATGGGTTAACCTCACAAGATGACCCGTATAAACTATTAATTGAAAGCTCTAAATTTGCCGATCAAAATGGTTTTAGTGCCGTTTGGACCCCTGAAAGACATTTTCATGCCTTTGGTGGACTCTATCCTAATCCAGCAATGACTAGTGCAGCACTTGCAATGGTCACTGAAAAGATTCAACTGCGGGCCGGCAGTGTCGTGCTACCCCTACATCATCCAGTCCGGGTGGCTGAGGATTGGGCCGTAGTCGATCAACTGTCTGGAGGACGGGTGGCGATCGCCTTTGCTTCGGGCTG
>NZ_JANQOP010000069.1 GCF_028285745.1 Acaryochloris sp. IP29b_bin.137
GGAGAATTTTCTACCGTTGCACCCGGTCAAACCTACGAGAGTCTCCCCGGCAGAGCCGGGGGCTTACCAATATTTAGTTATAGAACGGAGAGGGGGGGATTCGAACCCCCGTTAGGTTTGACCCTAAAACAGATTTCGAGTCTGCCGCATTCAACCACTCTGCCACCTCTCCAGGTTGGGGTTGTTGGTTTAGTCTAACGCCTATTCTACAGGGGAGAAGCCGGATTTTCACTCAAGGGGAAGGTGGATTCAAAACCGCGATCGCGGTTCCACTGCACAGCCCCATCTCTGGGGGTCCAATAGACTTGGGGGATTCGGCGTTCTAACTGGCTCAAGCTTTCGGCATCGATATGGCGAGATGTGAGAATAAGGGCTTGGGGTTGCAGCTGGTTGATGACTTCTAGATCAACCTTGGTGGACCACCATAGTACCTGAGGGGAAAGGACCTGGGTCGTTTGTAACCAAGGCAATAATCCTTGATATCGACCTGCAACCATCAGCCATTTTTGCTGATTGATGGTGAACTGTAGCAAAGTCGGTTGGTGCCGCAACACGCTGATTTGAGTTTGGTTTTGAATCAGCTGTTCCCCGATTTGGAGTGAACGTAGCTGCTCCGGTTGGGCCTGGGATTTGAGAATCCACTCTTGCAATGCGGTGTTGTCGGTTAAAGAAATGGGAATCAGCTTTTTTACAGAGAGTTGCTGGAGTAATTCTGGCCATCCTTCTCGCCAGCGAGGCCGTAGGTCTGTAGCTAAGGCTAGGTCCACTTGATCAATGCCCTGACGTTGTAAAAAAGGAACGAGGGTTTGGGATGCGGTGTTGCGATCGCCACTATTCAATACCAGCGTCGATCCGGGTTGCTGGATCACCATCATCGGCGGTGTGGCCCGGTCAAAAATCGTTATTTGGAAGCGATGAACTTGATGATGCCAAATGGGCAGGATGATGATGCCTACGGCCAAGGTCATCAATAGCGGTAAACGTTGCTTCCCAATTGGTAAGAGCCATGCCGACACCAGCAGCCCATAGAGCAGGACTAATTGCCAAATGGAGAGGGTTCCGAGGGTTAAGGAGGCTCCCGGTAACTCGCTGATCTGAGTGACCAGCCAAATCAGTCCTTGGGTAGGTATCGCCAGCAGCCAAGCCAGTAGACCCCCTGCCCAAGGCCAAACAACTGCTATGATACCGCTGCAAAATCCACCTGCAGTTAGCAGAATCAGCAGCGGCGTTGTGAAAATATTAGCCAGCAAACAATAAATTGGGGCAATCCCAAACTGATAGAGCTGTAAGGGCAAGGTCCACAGCATAGCGGCGATAGGGACTGCGAATAGGGATGCGATCGCAGGCGGTAACCAATCCAATCGTTGAGTTAGGGGCGGCACCGTCACAATCAGTCCCAAGGTCGCTAAAAAGCTGAGCTGGAACCCCAAATCCCAGATCCATTGGGGCTGGATGACTAGCAGCCCAACGGCCACTAACAGCAATACGCCGACTGGGTTCAACTTTTGGTTCGTCGCCACGGCAGCCAAACCAGCCATGCCCATTAAGACCGCACGGAAAACCGAGGGCTCAAATCCACTCAAGAAGATAAACACGATCAAGCCGATTAGCCCAGAGAGAAACTGAGTCGGCGGCGACAGGTGATCCGTGGCCTTTAGCAGTCCCGCGAGAATGATGGAAACATGGAACCCTGAAGCGGCTAGGGCATGGGCTAAACCGACTTTGACAAAACGATTGCGTAGATCAAAGGGTAAATTGACCCGACGATGGCCCAAGACCATCGCACTGACGAGCGCGCCTTTCTCGGGTCCCAGGAATCGGGCATGCGATCGCACAATGCGCTGCCGCACCGCCCATCCGCCCCAAGTTCCTCCAGACTGCTTGACCGTAACGGTTTTACCTCGCAAACCTGCGAAAATACCGGAGCGGGTCAGATAATCTTCAAAGTCAAAGCCCTGGGGCGTAGCGGAGCGGCGAGGCTTGTAAAGATAGCCCGACACTTCCACTCGCTGCCCTGGGTGCAGGTCTTTTCCCTGCTTTGGAGGCAAGGATACATAGAGCAGTCCGCGCACCGTTTTTTGAGTCGGCTTGGCTTGTAGTTTGAGCGCCTGAAGCTGAAACTGAACGGTTTGACTGCGCGTCAGACGAGGCATGGTTTTGATTGTCCCTGTAATCGTCACTGGAGATCGCGAGACTTCAGGGACGATTCGACTGATATCTCTTGATCCGGGTGTTGGGATACGGAGGAAAAAATACAAGCTAGCCAACAGTGCTATGGCCAGAGCCAATAGCCAAAAAGCGACTCTTGGGCCTCGTCGCCAGGGATAAAGAAGCGGCCAGGGTGTTCGTAAACTGAGCACTCGCATTCCTATCAGCCCCAGTCCTAAGCCCAACAACCCCATCCAGCCGTTAGAGTGAGCGGTGGAGAGTAAGCCAACTATCCAGGCGATACAGAGAATGGCCCCGTTCAACACCTTCGTTTAGGTCTCAAATTGCTGTCGATCATCCCAATTGTAGAGTTGGCGGTCTTCACCGTTGCGAATTAAGCGCTGCTGTAGTTTGGGATAGTCACAGATATCGACAGAGCGTCGTTCTCCCCCCATCAAATAGACCAAATCTTGGTCAAAGGGATTAGATAAACTATGGGGCTGGGACGGGGCTGTAAATCCCATAAAGTCGCCTGGACCCACTTCATCTTCAGCTTCACCAATAGCAGCAATCCCACGTCCCGAGAGGATATAAATAAATTCTTCTTCTTGATGATGATAATGAAACTGCGTTGTATCCCGACCGGGCTCTACTCTAACCAAATGTATGCCCAGTCGCTCAAGCCCTACCCAATCGCCAATGGATTTAGTATATCGAACTGCATTGGAATTCAAGGGATGTTGAAAGCATTGTTCGGGAGACTCTTGAATGGTGGAGGCTGATACTAAAGGGTGTGTGAGAATCATGGCTACACTCTTGAGTCAGGTGTGACGCTTCGTCCTTTCTTGGTAGGGGTGTCCGAAGGTCAAGCTAAGTATCTGATATCTTTAATATTCTACAAAAGAAGAAGTATAGCGATTTTATTCAGAGATATTTTGCAAAATATCTCTTCTTATCCCATCATTGGAGGCCATTAGTTTTGTTCATGCTCACATATCTGTGAATTTTGTAAATCGTAGCTCATATTTTTGATATCTATTGCCCGACTTCGGAAATTTCAGACATTTTTGAGGCAAATGACTTAAAGAAGTGATCCATAATGAAGTTAGAGCGATGGGCATTGTTTGATGTCTCATGCGATTTGAGTGGGATGAAACCAAAAACCTGGTCAATATTCAAAAACACGGCATTGACTTTTTAGATGTTCCGGTTGTTTTTGAGAACGACATGCTGATCGAAGTTGATAAGCGTTTTGACTATGGCGAAGATCGTTGGATTGGGATTGGCCTTTTGAGTCCTGGTGTTGTGGTAGTCGTCTGGGCAGAACCCCAAAGTGACGTCATTCGTATTATTTCTACGCGAAGAGCCAACCGCCATGAACGGAAAAAATTTGAACAATACCTCTCGTACTAACTGGGCAGCATTAGGAACCAACTCAGACGAGGATATCGACTATTCAGATATTCCACCGTTAACAGATGAGTTTTTTGAGCGAGCTGCACTGCATATCCCAGCAGATCAAGCAAAGAACCTAGTACGTTTGGACCCTGATGTCCTGCAATGGTTTGAATCTCAAGGGGATCAATATCAAAGACTCATTAATAAGGTATTACGGAGTCACATAGCTACAGCCTCTGGACAGCAATAAGTGCAGGGTTATCTCAAGCCTTTATCTTACCCAAGTGTCGATCTGACGAATGGCTACACTCGGATACTCGATTCTCTTGACTTACTGTGCCCTTCCATTCTGGGAAGAATGATGGAAGGGCCTAATGAAGGTGATTGATTGTAATGCCTAAACAGGTTAGAACGATAAACCGAGTTTCAAGCCCAGTAGCGTATGGACAACCAGCAGAACTAGTGCAGAGCTACCAATATAAGCATGGGCAGAGCGAAAACTCGTTTCTCCCCAAAAATTGCTGAGAGACAGTACAGCATTAGTTGCCAATAAACCAATTACAGCGGTACCCGACCAGAAGTGAGGACTCTCGAAAATCGGTTGCTCCTGCATCACCAAAGACAGTACGCCTCCGGTATATCCCAAGACGATAAACAAAAACATCCAGGGCACCACTTGAGCATGAGCAGAGCGGTTTTTCGTTTTAACTGCTACATCTGTGGCAAGACGGCCTTGCCAGCCTTTGACACCCGCATAGGAACCCATTACAAACACCACAATTCCCATCATGGTGGGGTGCCCCCAATGCACGATTGGCTCAGGCAGTCCTAAGCTTTGAAAAAATCCCGCGATGGGGGCTAGTAGTTCTTCCATCTTTATTGTGCTCCTTCAAGGTTTCGGCAGTGTTCTCAAGGCAGCGCGATTCCCCTCAAACGGGTAAATATAGCCGCTACGATTTCTAAGTGTAATGATTTCTAGCGAATGGTTGGGACGCAGGAAAAACAGCCCCAACTTGCGACTCTCTTAGATGGTTAATCAGTGGTGCGAATCACCGAAGTTAGGATCAGGGTAAGGAAAGCGACTACAATGGCGATGGCTCTCACTTTGGTAAAGTTACCCGCAATTATGGCTGTAAAGAAAGGAAGTCTGGTCCGTATCGTTCCCAAAAAATTTGAGAATAGCGTAGAGGCCAAGGCCAGCGATCGTCGCTTGCCGCCCTATGTATTCGAGGGCACCGGAGAAGTACTAGAGATTAAGGGTGACTATGCCCAGATTCAGTTTCGCGTGCCTGCACCAACGGTTTGGCTCCGAGTGGATCAGCTAGAAGCGGCCTAATCATCTCAACGATTGGTTACGGATTAAGTGCGATCGCATCTTATCCCACCACAATAGAGATATGGATCTCACCTGCTTACCGGGAATGCAAGCCCCCCGCGTCACCATTGTGGGAGCGGGCAATGTCGGCAGTACCTTGGGACAGCGAATCGTCGAAAAGAATATTGCCGACGTCGTGCTACTCGATATTCAGGCGGGTCGCCCCCAAGGATTAGCTCTGGATTTAATGGAAGCGCGCGGCGTCGAGCATCATGACCGCACCATTATCGGCACAGCCGACTATGCCGATACCCAAAACTCAGATGTCATCGTGATTACGGCTGGCCTCCCTCGTAAACCCGGAATGAGTCGCGACGATCTACTCAAGGTGAATGCCCAGATTATTACCGATGTCACTCGCCAAGCGATTGCCTCATCGCCCAACGCTATCTTGATGGTGGTCACCAACCCTTTAGATGTGATGACCTATCTGGCTTGGCAGGCGAGTGGATTACCCCCAGAACGCGTCGTCGGCATGGCAGGTGTTTTAGATGCCGCCCGGTTTGAGACCTTTATTGCTCTAGAACTCAAAGTCTCAATTGCCAACGTTCATGCCATGGTGCTGGGGGGACATGGCGATTTGATGGTGCCCCTACCCCGCTACTCCACCGTTAGTGGCATTCCCATTACTGAATTGATGGACAAGGCAACCATTCAGCGACTCGTCGAGCGAACCCGTAATGGCGGTGCAGAAATCGTCAGCCTTATGCAAGCGGGTAGCGCCTATTTTGCCCCCGCCTCGTCGGCATCTTTAATGGTGGAATCCATTTTATTTAATCGCTCCCGCATTTTGCCTGCAGCAGCCTATCTGAACGGACAATATGGGCTGTCCGATATTTTCTTGGGAGTCCCTACCTGTCTGAGCCGTCAAGGAGTGGCCAAGGTATTGGAACTCGATTTATCTGCAACGGATGAACAGTCATTGCAGACATCAGCCCAGGCAGTCCGGCAGCACATTGCCACCGCGCAAACCTTGCTCACCCCCTAGTTATAGCGACCGTTCAAATAATTGAGAATTCCCTGGGCAATGGCTTGCGCCATGCGTTTACGCCAGGCCGGATTTCTCAGGCGGACAATATCTTGGGCGCCAGTCAGGAAACCCGTTTCGACCAAAATCGCTGGCATAGAAGTCTTACGAATCACATAGAAACGAGCCGCTCTGACTCTCCGATCGGGCATTCTTAAGCTGCGCAGAATCGTATTATGAACCGTGCGGGCTAAGCGGGATCCTAAGCGAGCCCCTGGGGCATGGTAAGTCTCTAAACCATTCACATCGGGACGACTCATACTGATCGCATTGGCATGGATACTGACGAAAGCAGTGGCCCTGACCCTCTCTGCTAACCGGACACGAGGAGGAAGATCAACATCCACTTCTCGCGTCCGGGTGAGATACACCACAACCCCATGGCGCTGAAGAATGCGAGAGACTTCTAGGCTAATATCCAGGACAACATTGGTTTCCCTTAAGCCGCCAATGCCAATTGCGCCTGGATCGGGTCCACCATGGCCGGGATCAATCACAATGACTTTGCGCCCCCGAACCGGTTGCCCCGTAACAGGAGGTGGTGATTTTGTGGATGAGGGAAAAGGATTACTGGGAATGCGAGTAATCGGGCGTTGTCCCGGCCGGAGTAGATTAAGGGCAATCGACTGGTTCGATAGTCGTTGAACGCCCGTCACTCTGACATTTGTACTGGGCTTGGCCAAAATGGTGACCGTATCGCGATCCGACTCCGTAACGGTAATGTCAGATAAGGGACTGCCAGAGCCTAAACGTGGCTTTCTTAAGTCATCGGCTAGTTTGGCAGAGTTAATCGTAATTTGATAAGCGCGGCCAGACCAACGGGTGCTGTAAGAGATCGGTTGATCGGCTTGAATCAGGAGCTGCCGACCGCCTAGATCGATACGACGAACCGTATTAATTCGACTGGTTGAAGCTGTGGAAGGGGTGGGCCGCTTGGGGGAGACTAAACTAACAGTTGTCCCCGGTCGGCGGGCTGAACGGTTGGCGGATGGACCGCCTTTGGGCAGGAGGACAATGCCGCTGAACCGACTGACACTTGCCATCCAGTCTGGGCTGTCTCGATCGACCGTCAGCAGCAGCTCTGCTTCCGAATCGGACACGGACTTAAAGGTCATACTTTTAATGCCGTGATACCCCGGCGTGAAGGTCTTTGCCAGTTGTGGGGCAATGGTCGTGCCAGAGATCTTGAATGTAATCTCTTTTTTATTGCGGCTGCGCTTAATGTTTACCTTAGGCTTACTCTTTTTGGTCGGCAGAAACAGACCATCGACAGTTACTAAAATATCGTTAATCCCCGACGAGCTTTGAGCGATTTGTAGGGGTGGGGCTGAGGGGTTGGTAGCGACGATTGGGGACGATGACGTAGGCTTCGGCTGGACACGTGATGGCGGCAGTGGCGCTGGGGTTGATGCTACGGGTTGGGGCGTATTGTCAGCATTAGTAGAGGGTTGCCACCGCTTAGGTGTCGGTAAATTGATCGACCAGTTGGTAGGAGAAGACCCCTCCACTTTGACTTGTTGCGGATCGAGGGTGTAGGCCGGATCCAATTCCACCACAATCCGAGCCGTTTGGGCATTGACTTGTCCCAGGCGTACGGAGCGGAACTGGCTCCCTAAACTCCGTTTTAAGGTGCGCTGCCCCAAGACGATTCCCGGCAAGTCAACCACCAACCGAGTTGGGTTAGGAATCAGTTGGACGCGAGGTCGGATTTCTTCATCCGTTGTGAATTCTAGGCGATTTTGCGATGGATCAAAACGCCAGGATTGGAGTTGGATCGCTTCTGCGGGCAAACAGCTTAGAAATAGTCCACACAAACTGGGCAGTAACCAGCGTACAGAGTGAGTTATCCTCCTTTGTTTATCGATAGATGATAAATGGTGGCGCATGCAATGTCTCCATGGATAAATCGACCCCCTAACACTTTCAAGCTGTCTCAACGCAGGAGCGCTCGCCTAGATCCGCACAAGGGGTATGCCAGTCTGCAAGCTCAGGGACGCCCAATTGGGCCTCAAAGTTTCTGTGATGACTGGCGGCTGCCCCCCAATAACGGCATTAGATACTCGATTGGGTGGTTACAGCGCTCTAGCCTCGACCCAGGTTTGCTCAGGCATCACATCATCTATATTGAGCAGGGCAGTTGCGGTGGTTTGCGTTCAAACCGCGTCCTGGTGGCCAGGATATTGAGTTAAGTCTCAATATCTTCAGCCGTCGCAGAAGCAACCTCTGCACTCAAGGCTGGTTCACCTGAATTGGATGACTGAAATACAACGCGCAGCATAGGTGGTGCTACAAATGTTGTCAAAATCACCATGACAATGATGGCGGCTTCCAGCGGACGCGATAAAGCGCCACTCGCTGAACCAACACCGGCGAATACCAGTCCAACTTCTCCCCTGGGAATCATCCCTACGCCAATGGCTAGACGATTAATCTCAGGTTGCCCCAAAATAGTGAATCCTGTGATCACTTTGCCAATAATAGCAACAATAATCAAAAATGCGGCAATGACTAAGCCTTCGCGATTCTCTGGTACCAGCGGGTTGAGAACACTAACATCTGTCTTGGCCCCCACACAGACAAAAAAGATGGGGACAAACATATCTGCAAGGGGGATTACCTGTTCCTCTAGCTCCTTATGTTTGTCGGTTTCTGCTAGGACTAATCCAGCGGTAAATGCCCCTAGGATGGCTTCCAAGTGAATGGCCGTGGCAATGTAGGACAGGAAGAACACAACGATCAAGGACGACAGAAGTAGATCCCCTCGGGTTTGCAGCTTGTCAACCAAGGCCACAAAGTAGGGACTGAAGAAACGCCCTAGAACAATCGAGCCCACTAAAAAGACGACGGAGCTAATCACCAAGTACACAATGTTGGAGATTTCTACTTCACCGGTTTTTGCCAGGCTTGCGACCACCGCCAGAACGATGATGCCTAGCACGTCGTCTAGGACGGCTGCACCAATAATGATCTGGCCTTCCTCGGAGCTAAGCTGTTGCAGTTCCGCCAGCACTTTGGCCGTTATGCCGATGCTCGTCGCCGTCAGGGCAGCTCCTGCAAAAATGGCAGGGATAGCCGTCATATGAAAGAGATAGATCAGCCCTAATGTACCCGTTACAAAAGGAGCGACCACACCGACCACCGCCACAATGGCCGCTTGGGGACCCACCCGAATCAGTTCTTGCAGATCTGACTCTAAGCCGATTTCAAATAGCAGAACAACAACTCCAAGCTCAGCCAGAACGGAGATCACTTCGCTGTAAGTTTGCGAAACTGCGATCGCAGTTTCAGTCCCCGCTCCTGTCGTTGTCCCTAAAAAACTGACCAAAACAGAAGGGGCGGCTTCTACTGCACCCGCTTCTGGAAACATCAGCAAATGCAGGGCTGAAACCCCAACAGCGACCCCTCCGACTAACTCTCCAAGGACGGGGGGCAGGTTGATCCGAGCACAGAGCTCTCCCCCGACCTTACTAGCCAGGTAAATCACCATAAGGCTGAGTAACACACCCGCCAAAATCAGTGGCGCTGCTTCGGCCCCCACATTGGCTTCGCCACCCACCTCAGCGAAAGGAAGCAGGGGGGCAACATCAGTTAGGGAAAATAGTCCTGCCACCGTTGTCATCGAAGGAATCAATACATCAGCCATGAATTTTAGGAATAGGGAGAGCTTATCAATCCGGCGCCAGTCTGCCTAACTGACCGACACTGCCCAAACCGTAGCAGATTGCAGAATATCCTGCCGTTCATACCTCGTGGGCTACGGAGAGCCCAAAGACTTAACCAAAAACGCGGTGATTCAAACAAGGCATTTGTTGACGCACCTGATCCAATCGGGAGGGTTCAATGGCCGCAACGGCCACCCCAGGCTCAATACTGGCATCTGCTAGGACAACGCCCCATGGATCTACAATCAAAGCATGGCCATGAGACTGTCGGCGAGAATTGTGGAAGCCGGTTTGGGCAGGAGCAATCACGTAAGTTGTGTTTTCAATGGCGCGGGCTTGGAGCAACACTTGCCAATGATCTTTGCCTGTAAATGCCGTAAATGCAGCTGGCACAAACAACACATCTGCACCCGCCTTGGACAAGGCCCGATAAAACTCAGGAAAGCGGACGTCGTAACAAACAGAAAGTCCGAGATTGCCGTAATTAGGGGATGGGTAAATCGAGGGAATTTCCGAGCCCGCTAGAACGATACCCGACTCGTGATAAATATTGCCGTCTGGTAGCTCGACGTCGAAGAGATGGACTTTATGGTAGCGGGCCAACTCTTGACCGTTAGGAGCGACGAGTAGGGCGGTATTATAGACTTTGCCTGCCTCAGCTGGGACGGGATATCCACCGCCCAAAATGGTGATTTGGAACCGCTGAGCCATGGTTTTGAGGAATTTTTCAGACTCAAGGCCGATGGTCTCAGCCTGCTCAATTTTGGCCGCTTCATCGCCTAAGAAGGAGAAATTCTCGGGTAAGCTGACTAACTCGGCTCCCCGGCGTACTGCAAGCTCAATTAAGTCCGTTGCTTGAGCCAAATTTTTATGTAAATCTGGCAAACTGGTCATTTGAACTGCGGCAGCAAGGTAGGGCTTCATAGCGTGTGGCGAACGATGAAAGGCATAAACTAACTCATCGTAAAGCTTTGCGGACCATCCTCGTCAAGAGATCCTCGTAAAAGAACATATTTGCGCCAAAAGGGGGTGAGTCTAACTCACCCCCTTCGGAATCATTCACTAGTGTTCGAACTTATAGCTGGGGAACATAGCGTTCCTTCTCTGGCACCGTCGTGTATTCGGCCAGAATATGACGTAACTCTTCACCATCGATGGTTTCCTTCTCCACTAGGAGGTCAACCAATCGATCCACTGCGGCTCGGTGTTCCCGGACAATATGAATGGCCTCTTCATAGGCATGCTGAATCAGTTCGCGGACTTGAGCATCAATGCGAGCCGCGATTTCGTCAGAATACTCTGAGCGAGAAACTAGATCTCGACCGAGGAAGACATCGCCTTGTTGCCCTTCTAAAGACAGGGGACCTAAGTCAGACATGCCGAATCGGGTCACCATTTGTCGAGCCATGCCGGTTACCTGCTGCAGGTCCCCCCCAGCACCGGTGGTCACTTCTGCATCACCAAACACCACTTGCTCAGCAGCACGCCCCCCCATGGCTCCGGCCATCCGGGCTTTGAGTTGCGATCTCGACACCAATTCCTGTTCTTCCGAAGGGGTAAACCAGGTGAGACCTTGGGCTTGACCCCGAGGGATAAGGGTGACTTTTTGCACGGGATCGTGCTCTTTCATCAAGGAGCCAACAATGGCATGACCAATTTCGTGATAGGCAATGAGTCGCTTGCTTTTGCTATCGACGAGGGGAGTGCCTTCCATCCCAGCGACCACTCGATCAACCGCATCATCAATCTCAGTTAGGGTAATCGCTTCTTTGCGACGGCGAGCGGTCAAAATTGCCGCTTCATTCAGCAAGTTAGCAAGGTCAGCCCCGGTAAAGCCAGGAGTACGGCGGGCAATCGACTTTAAGGACACTTCTTCAGCTAACTTCTTGTCACGAGCATGAACGGACAGAATTTCTAGGCGACCCTTGATATCGGGGGCATCCACCGTGACTTGACGGTCAAAGCGACCGGGGCGAAGCAAGGCGTTATCAAGGACATCAGGTCGGTTGGTCGCCGCAAGGATAATAATGCCGGTATTGCCTTCAAAACCATCCATCTCCGTTAAGAGCTGGTTAAGGGTTTGCTCCCGTTCATCATTACCACCGCCAATACCCGCACCCCGTTGGCGACCAACAGCGTCAATTTCATCAATAAAGATAATACAGGGAGCATTTTCCTTTGCTTTCTTAAACAGATCCCGCACCCGAGAGGCACCGACTCCCACAAACATCTCTACAAATTCCGAACCAGAGATGCTGAAGAAAGGGACACCTGCTTCCCCTGCAATGGCTTTGGCAAGTAAAGTCTTACCCGTTCCCGGAGGACCAACCAGCAAAACACCTTTGGGAATTCGAGCGCCAACGGCTGTGAATTTTTCTGGCTTTTTGAGAAAGGTGACGACTTCTTCGAGTTCTTCTTTCGCTTCTTCAACCCCAGCGACATCATCAAACATTACCCCGGTCTGGGCTTCCATTTGAAAGCGCGCTTTAGACTTTCCAAAGTTCATGGCCTGTCCAGGGCCTCCGGGCACATTACTGGACCGGCGAAAAATAAAGAAAAGACCCACAATCAGGAATACAGGGAAAATCAGATTACCCAGCAAACCCCAGACAGCACCGGTATTGCGTTCAGGGTGGATGTCGAAGTCAACTTTATCTTCCCGTAATTTGGCGATTAGTTGAGGCGCTGAGCCTGGAAGGGCGACTCGAACGCGCTGCACAGGACCACCAATTTCCATATCTGTAGTCTCAATGATGGCGGTTTGGCCACCATCGAACAGGTCGACCTTCTGAATGCGACCCGCTTCTAGATAGTCCAGGAACCGACCATAAGTCATTCGCGAGTTTGCAGCATTGCTCGCCTCTGGAGTAGTGGACGCAGCAGGGGCAAACACTCCTTGCCAAAGGAAGAAGACAATCATTAAAGATGGCAAAAGCCACAGAAGCAGAATTTTCCAAGAAGATTTCATTATTTATGGGCCTTTTCGGTAAAAGCAACGCACAGCCCTGCGAGTGAGTTGGCATGTCTGAGGCGATGCGAGAACGATCTCAACTGACTGGTGCAAACTTCTGGAGAGTGCTCTCAAAATTGAACTCGCAGATTGCAGCCAATTAGAGATCAGTCTAGTATCAATCTTAACTAAATTTAACTTAATTCTCAGATGGTGGACAACTCCGACTTGGACTTCTCACTAGAGGAGCTGGGGTGGTTACGGTATCCAGGGTCTATGCCAGCGCCATAATTGGACCTCAATCGAGAAGGCTAGTCCGATTCAATGTCTCTCTCGGCCATCTTAAGGGTCAACATGAAGTGGTAGAGAGTCGAAATCGCCAGAAAAGACGAGCGGTATACCGGTGGGTCATCCGCTCTGTTGCGGTCAACCCATGATCAAAATCTGCAAAATCTGCACATAACTGACTCAACGATAGTTGCTCGACTAACTGCACCACTTCGCGTACCGTGATGGTCAACCCAGAGCGAGCTCGCTTGGGATCAGTCCTAGCTCCCCGCTCCATCAAGATCCGAATCGCAATCTCGAGACTGAGGGAAGAGCCGTTTGGCAATTCAAGATGCCACCCTAATGCCTTTACAAGAGAGAGATAGAATCGGTCTCGGCCAATGGGAGCCTCAGGGAGAAAATTCAAGGTTTGCCTATCCTCGATAGGGAGGATGCCGAGCACAGTAAGGACTTGAATGGCTGCAAAATCTGGATCATCATGACCCACGTCGTTGAACCAAACGAGTGGAATCCCCTGCTGGGCCAAGTGATCCTGAAACTGTTCTCTAAGCTGCGGCTGTTGTGCCACTTGCTGTACTGTAACGCTCTGCTGCAGTGCAAAGGCAGCCAGATGCCCTCCCGCTTCACCAATCGCCCATTCCATGGGATGCATCCGATAGGCTGCATTAGTGATGTGAGTGGTGCCAATGCTTTTTGCCGACAGAATTAACCCGTCCGTATCGATCGGAATTAAGGCGGATAGGGGCAGGGTAAAGGGTAAGGCATTGTGACCATCTCCCAGCTCTACATGGCCTGTGGCATGGTTGGGGTGGACATCTAAATAGTGATACTGGCCAATGCCCACGCTGTCTGTGAACGTTTGGGCGCGAACCTGATGAGGGAAAAACTTGGCCGCCACATCTTCATGACGAATGGTGGTGAGGGCAATGCCCCGACGGGCTTCGCGGATATAAGGTTCGAGGGCAATCCCATCATCGGTCCAAGTCAAATCGCCTCGGGGCTTGAGTTCAGGGTGGCCGTGGGTTTGTAAATAGTGGAGATAGGCCTGGGTGCGATCGCGCGCCCGCTTCACTTCTTCCTGTCGTTGTTTTAAGGTCCCCCCTAGCAAACAACCCCAGGGATAGTCGTTGCCACATCCGAGTGGGGCAGATGGATCCGGTGGTCCGCCATCTATCCCTAGGGGACTCGTTGCCCAGTTCAGCACCGTGATATCGCCTGGCCGAACAGCATCACTCTCCTGGCTGCGATACACTCGACGATACCGGAACATCCCGTCGGGATCGTAAAAGTCATACTTTTTCCACTGATCCGGCTGGCGAATCCAAAACTCATCGGTAAAATCGCTGGATTGCAGCCATGGCTCCTGGTCATACCCAGAGGGAGGGGGTAAGGGTGGCTGGTTTTGATCACTCCGTTCGACCACCGCGCAAAACGTAATCGCTTGCTGGCATTCCGGGCGAGGATCTTCAGGTAAGGCCGCTTCCTGGGTTTGGGCACGAGATTCTTGCCCCACTCGCGAGGGAATAGCTCCCAGTTCAAGCACATCTCCCAGATCGGTGGCTTCAATGGTGATTTGGGCCTTGACCGTGAATCGATGGCGGGTGCGCTGATCCACAAAGCGAACGCCCATAACGCGTCGAGGGGCGTCTGTCATCAACACCTCAGTCGGCATCGACCAAGGGATTAGCGTCAATACGCCTTGTTCTAGGTAAGGTCGAATCGCTGCATTGAGGCAGTCTGAGGCAACGATTGGCGTAACAGATAGGTGACTGACCCAGCTGCCGCCCGGATTACGAATAATTCGATGGTCAACGGATTGATGCTGACGTTGGCATTGTCGGAATTGCCGTTGCGATCGCGACAATGCAAAGTACTCACTATCCCTTAACTGATTTAGATCTCGTTGATCGGGTGGAATGAGCTCATAGGGGGTTAATAGCTTGCCATCATCAGAGGCCGGTAAGCCTTGAGCGGTGAACTGTCCCCCTAAAACCACCTGAGGCTGAACTAAACAGACCTGTCCCCCGGCTTGTAACGCGCCTAAGGTAGCTGCATAGGCGGCTGTCGATCCGCCTACGATCAAGATGGGGGTGATTAATTCCTGATCAGCGGTGGGTCGGGAAAAAAAATGTGCTTCAAGGATGCCATTACCCATCATTGTCATGTCCTGGTTGGGACGCTTCCCTTCAAAACTAGGCTAGAAAGCCAATTGCATTATGGCTTGGGAAGCTACAGGTTATACAGCAAGAATAGCGATACATTTGTTTACACAGAGAACATATTTCTTAGGTTAAAGAAACTTAAGTTTTAACTCTGAAAAACTCGAAATAAAAGATTTTCTTTAGGATCAGTTTTTCTACAGTTGTTAATCAAAAGTGATGACGCTGCTCAAACCAAGTAAATGCTTATGGAATCAGCCTTTGGAGATCTAGAGAAAAGGCAGCATCATCAATAGAATGTCGATCAAAATTGATGGGTAAATTCCCATTTTTACCCCCCTGCCAATGGACGACTCGGCACCTCAAAATCGTTGCTGTTAGAATAAGGTCTTGCAGGCAGAGACAGGGTTTTAAGCCTTTCCCTGCTTGGCACACACACTTTTTTTTAGCAAGTACGATTAACGAAATGAAAAATCGACTCAGCCATTGATGTTGGTTTGGTCGTCGGTATTTCCGTCCACCCATGAATTATGTAAATTTTCTGAAATTTATCTTTGTTTTATTTAATTTAGTCTATCGATTCCACGGAGCTGTTTAGCTTGATGTTTAACCGCTACCGCCAGAATCAGGAAGACAGTTTGTGGGGATAAATTAATCGATCTCTTGAAATGGGAAACTATGACTGATTTTG
>NZ_JANQOP010000075.1 GCF_028285745.1 Acaryochloris sp. IP29b_bin.137
CATTGACTACACTCCCCCTGAGGGTTTTGTAGGAACGGACACCTTCACCTACGACGTCAGTGATGGAACAGACACCTCCACAGCTACCGTTACAGTAACAGTCAATGAAGTCGGTGGTGGCGGTGACCCACCATCTGATGGCCCACTAACCACTCCTGGGGATGACTATATTCTGGCTGGGGTTGATTTTGAGGCAGATGGTGCTTCGATATTTTCAGGTGCCGGAGACGACGAGATTGACTTGGCTTTTGACTCTACCGCACAAGGCAATCGAGTGGATGCAGGTAGTGGAAACGATACTATTTATGTCAGCCAAGGAGACCAGGTAATTGGTGGTCCTGGGGACGATGTTTTCGAAGCTACTGAAAGTCGGGGTAACAACCGTATGTCGGGCGGAGAAGGTAATGATGACTTCTTCTTCGGAGCTCAAGATGGCATCTTCGATCGCGGCTTAGGCGGAGAAGGAGATGATCGGTTCTTCTTTGGTCTAGGCGGTGGCAACCTTGTTGTTGGTGGCGAAGGGGCTGACCAGTTCTGGGTTGTTAACGGAGAAGTGCCAACATCGGCAAACACCATTGCTGACTTTGAGTTAGGGGTAGATGTAATTGGTTTCCAAGGCGTAGACGATCTGTTGCCAGGGATTAATGGCTCGATGATCGAGGCTACCCTAGATGGCTCTAACACACTGTTAGGCTTAGGGGGGACTGCCTTTGCTTCCATATCTGGGGTAAGTCCAGCCGATCTATACATCTTTGATGATGAAGAGAATGATGGAAGATTTTTCATCGGTTCTCAAGCTCAGGCAGAAGCAGCAGCCATTAACTTTGGCGCATTAGGTTAAGAAGATGATGCTCTTCCCTTGAAGGGAAGAGCATTTCGAGATATATGGGAGAGCAACTTTATAAAATTTCTATTGCTCTCCCCAGAAAAATAGGGGGGGATTCTTTATGGATAAGAAGGAGGAATCCGCAAAATTTTCTGTTTAGTTTTAGGTCGAATTAAATCATTCTTGCTACTAGAATGCTCTGAAATTATGGGCATTTCCTACTTAGGTTTAAAGGATTAATTTGCGATGCTCTCAAACTTAATAAGTTCATCACCTTTAATCCCGCGCTCAACAGTTAACACCCCCTTAGTTATTGTTGACGGGAATGTTGATAACTTATCAACCTTAGTGACCAGCTTATCGAATGTGAATACTCTGGTTCTCGATTCAGAGCAGGATGGGATTGAGCAGATCACCCGAATCCTGCATGGTCATGGACCGTTCTCCAGTCTGCACCTCATTGCCCATGGTGGGCCTGGATACGTGCAACTCGGTAAAACAGAACTTAGATTGGAGGCTCTCAATCACTATGCACCTCTGCTAGAGTCTTGGGCTGGAGTTCTCAAAGGCCGTGATGTTCTGATCTATGGATGTCATGTTGCTCAAGGAGCTTTGGGATATCTCTTCTTACACCAACTTCATCACCTCACAGGAGCAAACCTGGCTGCATCCACTGTTGCAGTTGGTCATGTCGATGGACAAACCTATTGGTCCCTAGATACACAAGTTGGACAAGTCAAGACCCCAATCATTATCTCAAAAGAACTTCAGGAGACTTATAGAGGACATTTCATGGCTGACCTAAACGAATCTATCAGTGGAGAGCTTAGCGATAATCCGAACAGTCCAGAGACTCTTGCACTGTCAGCAGGGAGTAATGTTCTGACTGCCTCTACTGGAGGAGGTGATCAAGAATATGTCACCGTGACTATACCAGAAGGTTTTCAGCTAGATCAGTTGGTGGTGAATTCTTTTGCGCCCAATGATGTTGCGTTTATTGGTGTGCAGCAAGGAACTACTTTTACTGAGCCGTTAGACGATAGTGCAGATACGAGTCAATTTTTGGGTTATGCCCTGTTTGGACCGACAGCAGTCTCTACAGATATCCTTGATAATATTGCTAATGGGAATGGGGCAATCGGCTTTACTGGGGCGCTGCCGAGTGGTGAATACACCTTTGCAATTCAGCAGTTGGGTGCAAATAGTGACTATGAACTTGATTTCCAGGTTTCGGAAGTGCAGGTAGGTCCCCAAATCCCTCAGGTGAGTTTGGCAATCTTTACTGATAATCCAAGTGGAGATAATTTTGCAGTTGAGGATCAAGGTACAGAGATTACATTCCAACTGACCTTAGACTCTCCTGCACCAGTTGGGGGCTTGAAAGTGTATGTCGATAGTAATGTACCAGCCATCCTAAATCGAACGGACTGGAGAACTGCACTACAGAGCGATCCTACCCGCCTTGTTGGGGTAGATGTAAGTGATCCATTTGATGCCTTTAGAGGAGACTTTCTAGATACTGGCTTTGCATTGACGATTGCTGAAGGTGAGACTGAGGCTTCGGTTACCGTTCCAATTTTTGACAATTCTGCATTGCCGCCTGATCCAGGTTTCCCAGACACCTTCGAGGGGTTAGACGAGGTTACATTTACAATCAAAACGCGGGATCAAATTGATACAACCACTGAGACTAGTCCATACACTGGTAGCACGGGTAACGACTTAGATTCCGTCGAAAACACAGCAAACGGTGGTGATCCGGTAGGTGAATACATCATTGGGACTGCCTCAAGCACAATTTTCTTTGCTGATGATGCCAGTCAGCTTCCGGGAGTTACTAATAGTGAGCCTGTTGCTGATGATGATTCCTACAGCACTGATGCTGATACCACTTTGACAGTTGATGCTGGAAACGGGGTTCTCAATGGTGATACCGATGCTGACTCCGGAGATGTTCTGAGCGCAACGATCGCAACCGATCCAGCTAATGGCTCAGTCACCCTTGAGAGTGATGGTTCCTTTGTATACGAACCCAACACGGGCTACACAGGCACTGATACCTTCACCTACACCGTCGATGACGGCAATGGTGGCACTGATACCGCCACGGTTTCAATTGATGTCGGCACCCAAACTGGCGGCGGTGACCCCGTGGTTAGCTTTGAGGTGGTGCCCGATACGTTCTCTGAAGAAGCAGAGAACAACCTAGTTGAGTGGAGATGGACCGTTACAGGTGATTTTCCCGAAGATGGAATCACCGTCAACTTGGATACGTCGGGCGGTGGGGCTACTTTTGCCTTTCTTGACCAGTTTGCAGCCGCTCCCCCAGCAGAATTTGTTGATGCAGACCTTGTTGGCTTCGATGAAGAAACTGGCAGGCTCAACATTCTGCTGTCTGCCCCAGAAGCCTCATTCAAGCTCTACTTCGCTGATGACATTATTGAAGAAGGAACTCAAGAGTTTGAGTTTTTGCTGGTAGACGGCGATGGCTACACCGTGGATGCAAATGAAAACGGAGGCATCTTCACCATCACTGACGATAATGGTGGGCCTGGTATAGGTCCCACTGTCGGTATCACTTTCTCAGAAACTAACTTAACCGAAGGCGATACCTTCACGGTTACCTTTAATGTGGATGGCGACATTCCAGCCGAAGGCGTACAGGTATTGGTTCAAGGTGATGTCACTGGTTCCCTGGGCCAGTTTGACTTAGCTGATTTAGGGAACCTCACGACAACAGGAATTGCAGGGTTGCCTGAAGTTGGTGACGGAGGCGGTAGCAGCTTCCTGGTAACCATTACTGAACCCACTGCCACCATCACCCTGGATGTTTTTGATGACATCGTTGCTGAAGACCCACTGGATATCACCTATACGATCGCTAATGGTGAAGAGTATGAGGTTGATCCTGCAGCAGCAAGCACTACGCTAACGATTTCAGATGAAGATCAACCTGTTGGTCCTACGGTAGGTCTGACGGTGGATAAAACCACTGTGGTGGAAGGTGAGACGCTTACGCTAACTATTTCAGTGGATGGCGACATTCCACCGGAAGGATTGCAGGTGCTGATTAATGATGTGGCTGGTGCCCAAGGCCAAACCAGGACCTTGACCGAGTTTGATGTCAGCGATGTGCAGTTGACTGGCATTAGCGACTTCCCGATCCCCGCAGATGGAGACAGTGGTTTCTTTGTGACGGTAACGGAGCCCACCGCCACGATTACGATTCCGGCCATTGATGAAGGAGCCGATGAAGATGAGGCCCAGGAAGTCTTCACCTTTGAGGTCATTGATGGTGAAGCCTATGAGGTTGATCCTGATGCCAGCAGTATTACCTTAAACATCGTTGATGCTGCCGATAGTGGTGGTGGTGATGGGCCAACCGTGACGCTGGGCCTAATCAGCGGTACGTTTGGCGATGATGGTGCCTTGGTGACGCCTAATTTGGTCGAGTCTGGCAGTGGTTCTCCTGTTCTAAGTTTGGTGCTCAGTGCCGATGGTGAGGTTCCAGAGGATGGATTAGTGGTTGATATCACTACTGATCTGGCGGATCTGACCCAGTTTATCCAAGGCTCAAACTTTGTTCCCACCACGTTTGGCGGTGAGGTGCTGGGAGCGATTTACGATGACGCGGGTCAAGCGACGGGCCTTCAGGTCAGACTGGATAGTCCCAACACCGTGGTCAACTTCACCAATGGTTTGACGAATCCGACGGATGCCGATGGACCGTTTGAAGCGACCTTCACATTGGCGGAGGGTGACGGCTATCAAGCTAATACGACGCCCTCTGTGGCGCGCCTGTTTGAAGATATTGCGGATGTACCTGTCCCAGCTTCAGTACCCGAAGTCAGTCTTGGGTTTACGAGCGATACGGGTGCGCTAACAGAGGGTGGCGACACAGGTACGCTGAACTTCACGGTTGACGGCGAGATCCCGGCGGATGGCCTAGTTGTCTTTGTCACCAACAATATCTTTGGCGGCATTACAGATTTTGATTTGCTCAATGCGTCGGTCACGGGTGGACTCTTCCCAGCCCCAGACGGTCGAGCAGGTGGGTTCTATTTCAAGATTACGGAGCCAACGGCAAGCCTGACGTTTCAAGCCCGACTGGATGAAGAGGTTGAAGGGCTAGAGCAGATTAATGTTGCTTTACAAGAACTACCTGGATACACCATTGCTGATGGATCTGGGGATGTTTCGATCTTGGTTCAAGATGATGCTAGCTCCCTGCTCCAGGTAAGCGTTGAAGCTTCTGAAGACGTTCTGGTTGAAAGTGATGGTACCCTTGCCACCCATACCTTCAATCTCAGCGCGCCACCGGAGGGAGGCAGCTTGAGTTTCTCTGTGAATGCTCCAGGCCTAACGGAGCTCGACATCTTTAACCTAACGGTTGACGGTGGCAGTATTACCGCGATTCGTCCGGGTGGATTCGACCTTTTCGTCGATGGACAGTCGGCAACGGTTTCACTCCCGATCTCAGATGATGGCGTTCCTGAGGGGTTAGAAGAGATAACCTTCAACGTTCAAGCTGGTGAAGGTTATCAGGTTGATCCGGTCAATGGCTCAGCAAGTTTCCAAGTCGTTGATTCGCCAGACCAGGTGCCAGCAACAGATGCCGAATCTAACGATACGATCGCAACTGCAATTGCATCGGGCCTCACGCCAGAAAGCAACAAAGTTTCCATTGATGGTGCGATCTCTTTCAGCTTCCGCAACCGCGAGGTTGACCAGACTGAAGATGTAGACATGTACTCCTTTGATCTTGCTGCCGGAGATACGGTGCGGATTGATGCGGACTCTGCCATTTTTGATTCGGGTCTCGATACTGTTCTACGGGTGTTTGATGCTGACGGCAACGAGGTTGCGGGTAGCGATGATGACTTTGCCCCTGATGAACTCTTTGCACCAGGCCGCAGAGATTCTTACGTTGAGTACACTGCTACTGAAGCAGGTACTTACTATGTTGGCGTCAGCAGTTTTGGAAATGGCGTTTTTGACTTCTTCCAAAATGATGACGGCACGCCAACCAATAATCCCTATGATCCAAACGTGGCGGGTAGTGGTACAGGCCGCAGCTTTGGCGACTATACCCTCAACTTGACGCTGAATGAACCATTTGCCCCTGTAGAAACGGAGATTCCAGACAGTACTGGGGAAGGTCCAACGGTGTCGCTGTCGGCTTCTCCTGCGGTCTACGACGATAGCGATCGCCTGCTTGCCAGTGCATTGGTACAGTTTGTCGAAAGCGGCGCGTCCATCCTGACGCTGGAGCTCAGCGTTGATGGCGAGATCCCAGAGGAAGGGGTTGAAGTTTACCTCAATAGCGACATTGACCTCTCTTCTGCGTTCAGTACTCGCTCTCCCTTTAATCCGGTGGGTGAGGCGGAAGTCCTAGGTGCGATCTTTGATGACCAGGGTCTACCCACAGGTTTGCGAATCAAGCTCACCAGCAATACGACGGTTATTAACCTCAATCTTGATAATGCCGATGAAGCGCCAACAGACGGGGTTCAGCCTGTTTCATTTACCCTGGAGCCCAGTGCTGGCTACCAAGTCGGTGAGGATACCTTCTCAACCTCCATTTACGATACCTTGGCAGATGTTCCCGTTATGCCTGATGTGCCGACGGTGGGCGTTACTATCAGTGAAACGGCTCTAGTCGAATCAGAGGGGAATCTGACAACGCTAACATTTACGCTAGATAATCCACCGCCTGCGGAAGGAGTTCTGATCAACGTTGATAGCGGTCAACGCGCTGCCTTAGGTGAATTTGATGTCTTTAACGCTGAGATAATAGGTGGAGACTTCCCCTCGCCCAATTTCCGGGCCAGTGGTTTCTTCTTCCGCATGACGGAGCAGACTGCGACTATTACGCTGGCGGCCTTTGATGAAACCACTAACCCAGAGATACCAGCCGAAGATGCCCTAGAAGGAATTGAGGAATTCACTTTCACGATTCAGCCTGGGGTTGGGTATGCAATAGCACCCGACGCCAGTGAAATCACCCTCACCATTGCTGATAATCCTGATTCTGTTCCTCTACCTGATGATGGTGGAAACGGTGATAGTGGAAATGGTAGTGGTCTGCCCACTGAAACTGAGTTCAATGACACGATTGCGGATGCGATCGCAACCGGACTAAGCGTCACCAACCCCGTCTACGAAGTAGCAGGTGAGATTGGAACAACTCGACAGACTCGCAACCTGATCGACCGCTCTGAAGATGTCGACATGTACGCCTTTGACCTAGAAGCAGGTCAAACCCTGATTCTAGACGTTGACGGTGGTGGCTCAGGTAGTGCTGGTGTTGCGGGTTCTCTTTTAGACTCTGTTCTTCGCATCTTTGATGCAGGCGGCAACGAAGTTGCCATTAACGAAAACGGTGGTGCGCCTGATGAGGTCTTCCAAGCTAATGGGGACAGCTACATTGAGTTCACTGCTCCCGATACAGCAACCTATTATGTCGGCATTAGCAACTTAGGGAATAACTCTTACGATCCCAACGTTGCGGGCAGTGGTAGTGGCTGGACCTTTAATGACCGCTTTGAGCCTGGTCCCTATCGTTTGAAGGCAACCATTGACGGAGTATTGGTCACTGATAACGATAGTGTCAGCACTAACAATGACACCATTACCAATGCTCAGGTGCTCGATTTGAGCGCGGATAATCCCAACCTATTGGTTGAAGCTGAGTTTGCTCAACGGTTCGAGGACCGCAGCAATACCGCTGATGCCACTGAGGATGTGGATATGTTTGCGGTGCAGCTAGAAGCGGGCGATAGGATTACTATCGATGCTGACTCTGTCCTTCTCGACTTTGAGGGATTTCCCTCTGGTCCGGCTCCAGATCTAAGGATTTTCAATGCAACTGGTGAAGAGTTGGAGTATGTTCGAATTGGTGGTGCTCCTGACGAAGCCTTTGTTGCTGGACGTGATAGCTATATTGACTTCACTGCAACAGAAGCAGGCACCTATTACATTGGTGCTTCTCAATACCGTAATGACTCCTACGACCCCAACGTCGTTGGTAGCGGATCTGGCGCAGTTTTTAGCCCTCGATTTGGTGTGAGCGCTGGAGGGCCTTACACCCTCGCGATTGCTCTCAATCCTGAAGGCTTTAACGGTCCAGTTTATGAAGAATTCACTGGTGACCCACCTGCTGATGGTCCTGTTGTCAGCTTTGCTGCCGTTCCAGGAACCTTTGGCAGGGCAGATGACGGTAATGACGCCGTAGTTTCTAGCCAGCTAATTGAATCAGAACCGGATGCAGTAGGCATTCTTGATTTTACTTTCAGCGTTGATGGTGTGATACCTGATGGTGGGCTAGAAGTATTCGTCACCAGCGATACAGATATCAGCACCTACTTCGAAGGCCTTGACTCCAATCCTCGAGTTGCAGTGGGAGGCGAGATTACTGGTGGTCTCTATGATGCCAATGGTGGTCTAATTGGCTTCAAAGTGCTGTTGACCGCTAACAACGCTCGGTTCCCCTATAATGCCAACGATGAGCGGGATGATGATCCCACCATGCCTGAAACGCTAAACTTCACCCTAGCGAATGGCCCGGACTACATCGTCAGTGACACCACTGCTTCTTCCACTGTCACCTTCTATGATGATTTAGCTCAAGTTCAGGGCAACGGCGGTCCTGTGCCTGAAGTTGGCATTACCTTTGACCAAGCTCAACTCATTGAGTCTGAAGGAACAGAAGCAACACTGACAGTAACTATCACGGGTGATGTCCCTGCCGATGGCCTGTTAGTTTATATCGACGGTGAAGCACGAGGGCTACTGGGTGAATTCGATGTTTTCAACGCTGAGGTTACTGGGGGAGCGTTCCCATCACCGAATGGCAACGCTAGCGGTTTCTTCTTCAGAGTCTTTGAAAATACTGCAACCATTAAACTGTCAGTATTTGATGAGACCACAAATCCTGAGATTCCGGCAGAGGATGCCCTAGAGGGTGTTGAGAACTTCAGCATGTCCGTCATCCCCAACGAGGCTTACACCATCGATGCCAATGCCTCAACCATCGACTTCACCATTCTGGACAACCCAGATTCTGTTCCATTACCGGATGACGGCGGTAATGGTAACGGCGGTAATGGTGACTCAGATGTGGTGATGGATAACGATGGGCGCAACTCAATTGATGACACCATCGACACTGCAGTTGAGACAGGGTTAAGTCCCAATAAACTCAACGTTCAAGTTGAAGGTTCCATCGCTGTCCGCTGGCGAAATGAGCCTGAGCAGCGAGCCGACAACACAGAAGATGTTGATCTTTACTCATTTGAGTTAGTGGCTGGAGAAACCGTTGACATTAATGCGGAGTCTGTCCCATTCGAGTTAAACGGCATCTCGCAGGTTACAGCTCCGACTCTGCGGCTGTTTAATGCAGCAGGAGAAGAGTTAGCCATTAGTGCTAGTGTCCTTGCTGATGGTGTTGTGACTGATCCCTCTCTTAACTTCACTGCCACTGAAGATGGTACTTACTTTGTTGGTGTCTCTCAATACTTGAATGACAACTACGATCCATTGGTGAACGCAAGTGGTGATGGTGTCCAGTTAGTGGATCAAGGCATCAGTCCTGGAGAATATACTCTGGATATCAATCTAACTACCGATAGACCATCGGTACCTGAAGTTAGCTTTGAAATCACACCTGAAGTCGTCAGTGAAGAGGATGCTAATCCTCTTGTCACAACGACCTTTACTGTCGAAGGTGATATACCGCCTGCTGTATTTGACGATGAAGGCAACTTGGTCTCAGGTGGGCTATCCATTTTGTATCAAGGACCTGTTAACCAAATTCTGCAGCAAATTGCGGGTGATCCAGAGACAACCACAGTCATCCCTGGTTCCTTCTTCGATCAGGATCGGCAAGTTTTCGAGCTGATTTTGCTAGAGAATACCTCTACTATCACTCTAGAAATTCTCAATGATGTTATTCAGGAGGCCGACCAAGACTATGCATTTAGCATTATCGAAAATGACGGCTCCATCTCTTCTAATTACATCGTTAATCCCGATGCCAGCTCAGACACCATTACTCTAATTGACGGTAATGGCGGTCCAGGCATTGGCCCAACAGTGGGTATCTCCGTTACTGAGACCGAGCTTAGCGAAGGTGATGAGTTCACGGTCAACTTTACCGTTGATGGTGATATCCCAGCCGAAGGATTAACTGTCCTCGTCGATAGTGAAACCTTTGGTGCCCTCGGTGAGTTCAACCTCTTCAACGAAGATGGGAGTCCCGCCTTCACCACAACTGGTATTGATGGCATCCCTGAAGTGGGCGACACCGGAGCCAGCAGCTTCCTGGTGACTCTTACAGACCCTGAAGCCAGCATCACCCTTTCTGTCTTTGATGATGGTCCTGGTGAAGGTTTGGAGTCTTTGACCTTTAGCGTGATTGATGGGGAAGTGTATGAAGTCTCAGACACCAACGGCTCCTTCACCCTCAACATCAATGATGAAAGTACAGGCAGTGGTCCCTTAACAACCCCTGGAGATGACTTCATCATCGCGGGTGTGGACTTTGACGGCAATGGTGCTTCGATTTTTGCCGGGGCTGGAAACGATGAGATCGACCTCGCCTTTGACCCAACTGCTCAAGGCAACCGGGTGGATGCTGGCAGTGGTAATGACCTCATTTTTATTAGTTACAGAGATGTAGTCTTTGGGGGGCCTGGTGATGATGTGTTGGATGCGTCTGACAGTCGAGGCAGAAACCGGATATCTGGTGGAGACGGCAATGATGACTTCTTCTTTGGTGCCCTTGATGGTGCTCGAGATATAGGTATTGGGGGAGCAGGCGATGACCGTTTCTTCTTTGGCTTAGGCGGTGGTAATATTGCTGCTGGAGGTGAAGGAGCCGACCAATTCTGGGTAGTGAATGGTGAAGTTCCTGCATCAGCCAATCGCATCACCGACTTTGAGTTGGATATAGATGTCATCGGATTCCAAGGGGTAGATGATTTACTTCCTGGGATTAATGGCTCTATGATTGAGGCAACGGCTGATGGTTCCTGCGACACCATATTAGCTGTGGATGGTACAGCCTTTGCTTCCATCTCAGGCGTCAGTCCAAGTGAGCTTTACATCTTTGATGATGAAGAGAACGATGGGAGGTTTTTCATTGGCTCACAGGCACAGGCCGAGGCAGCAGCCTTTAACCGAGGACCACTTGGCTAAGCTTGAAGATGCTTGTTTTCTAATCTAAGGTGATTTGTTTGGAGCATACTTCTACATAGTTGAAAGTATGCTCCTATTTAGTTATGCAGGGGGGAGCCTGAAAGTGATTCAGGCTATTAACAGCCCATCATTAACTCATTTTCTATTGTTTTATAATCCTATCCAGGGTTAAATCCAGTTTGGTCTATTCTCATGCAGTTACTTCAACCCCTCTCAGCTCCAACAACTCCTCGAATCCAAAATGCTAATGAATTAGTTGTTTTTGATAGCCATATTGAGGATCTGTCCCAGTTGGTTGCTAGCTTGCCTGACTCATCAGACGTGTTAGTACTGAGCCCCAACCGGAATGGAATTGAGCAAATAACAGATGTTCTTCGTAACCAGTCAACTCAAATTAACCTGCACCTAATCGCTCACGGTGGTCCAGGAAATTTGCAATTAGGTAATACTCAACTCTCCTTGGAGAGCTTGAATCACTATGCCTCAACATTAAAAACTTGGGCTCATGCGCTCCAGGGAAGTGATGTCCTAATTTATGGCTGTAATGTTGCTCAAGGTGCGTTAGGACATCTCTTTCTTCAGCAGTTTCATCAGCTCACAGGAGCTAATCTAGCTGCGTCCACAAAGGCAGTTGGATATGTTAGCCATCAGGCACAGTGGACCCTGGATGTGCAGATTGGTCAGCTTAAGACTCCCATTATTTTTGATGATCATATTCAACAGTCCTATCGGGGAAATTTTGAAACAGTTAACTTTAGTGTCAGTACAACGACTCTAGTTGAAAGTGAAGGAACCCCCTTTAGTTTTAACTTTACGGTTGATGGACCAATTCCAGCGGGAGGAAGTATTGTCCGCTTAGCAGCTAATCAACCTCAAGCAATTAACCAGTGGAATCTATTTGCTTTGAGCTTTGGTGGTATAGCAGGAGGGTTGAACACAGGCATTATTGATGTTTCTCCAAACCTTGACTTCTCCGCTTTTAACATTGTTATTACCCAGCCAACGGCTAATATTAGCTTTCCAATATTTAATGACTTTATAGACGATAGTCCAATGTCATTTACTTGGACTATTTCACCTGTTTCACCTGGAACAACAGTCAATATACTTGGAAATACAACGACCAATATCTTTGATAATCGCAGCGAAGTGCCAGCTGCACCTCCTACTCCCACTCCCCCTCCGGGTCCTACTCCACCCCCCACTCCCCCGGTGGATACTAATTTCACTGGGTCTATCATTACTGGCCCAATAGTTGACATCAATCAAGCAGCAAATACTAGCGATCAAATAGGCCTGCTGGCTTACGACTCGTCTCCTGCTGGTAATGCTAATTTCACCACCTCTTTAGGTAATGATGTAGCTGCAAATTCAGATGCGGTGTTTGACAATCTTGTCGGCTTCTATGAGGTAGTAGATGTTTCGGGTGGAATAGATACAAACGGAGATAATGTCATTGACATTCTGCCGGGAGATCCTGGCTATGCAGAAGCAGCATTATCTAATGCTATACCTGGTTTAGATATTCGAGCTGGCTCCTCTGGAGATCCAAATAAGAACACGACAATACAAGACTTTGGTAATGTAGTTCTCAATGGTGGCCAGATTTTTGCACCTTTTGTCATTGCAAATGGTGGGGATTTAACAATAGATGAGTTCCTTGCCCTTAATCCCAATAATGCAGCAGCAACTGTTGTAGATGATCCTGTTGCATATTTTGGTTATATTGGCGCTAACCCTGATGGAGTCCCCCATCTGAAAGCTTTAGGGAATAATACGTTTGGATTTGAAGATCTACCAGCAAACCTCATAACTAGTGATAATGATTTTAATGATGCTGTGTTTAGACTTGAATTTAATGCTTAACTTCCACCTCCATACATCCGATTTATTCTGATTAAACTCCAGGTTGGAAGTTTCTCAGTTATTTACATGAGAGGGTATTTGCCTAAGGCTTTTACGCAGAGCTTTACAAGTTCTTCCTCTTCGGTGTGGATAAAAAAATGTTCTCCAGGAAGTCTGTGGAAGGTGCAACGTTCAGTTGTATGTATTTCCCAACTAAGGACATCTTCATCATCGACTGTCTCATCATCCTGTCCCATGAATATACTCATTGGACAGTCTAAAGGCGGTTGTTCGTGATAAGAATAGGATTCCACTATTTGAAAATCTGCCCGAAGGGAGCGCAACAATAACATCATTAGTTCTTTATTCGCAAGTACTTCCGATGGAGTGCCTTTATATCGGCGCAAATTTTCCAGGAAGGCTTCGTCAGATCTATTGTGTATATTGGGAAGTTTCCGTTCAGTGTGAGGGGCCTGAATACCACTGAGTAAGAGGTGTCTCGGTCGAGGATAATTGTTTTTTCGCAACCAATGAGTTAACTCAAAAGCAATCAGTGCTCCCATGCTATGCCCAAAAAAAGCAAATGGACCCGTTAGTTCAGATATTAAGGCTGGGCCAAGTTCCTTCAGCAAATCAGTCAAGTGGGTATAAGGAAGTTCGGTAAATCGATGGCCCCGTCCAGGTAGCTCGACTGGACTGATGCCGATGTTAGCAGGAAATAGGTGAGACCAGTTTCGATAAATATAGCTTTTCCCTCCAGCATAGGGAAAGCAAAAGACCCGAAATGGTTGATCAGTATAATTGGCCCAGCGGGGTATCCAGGGATTGTCAGCTCTTTGATTCACTGGATTTCTACGAGGTTCCATTCCTGTGGCGTTGATATCTTTAACATCTGGCGATGATATTTTTTCAAAGATAAACGATGACCAATGCTGATATAAGTTGTTTGCTTCGTTTGGAGGAGTTCGTAAAGGCGTTCTTCGTTATGGAGATCTAAGGCGCTGGTTGCTTCATCTAATAGAGCAAACCGTGGAGAGTGGAGTAACAATCGAGCAAAAGCAAGACGCTGTTGCTCCCCTAAGGATAGGGTTAACATCTCTGCTTGACCACCATCTAAATGCCCCCAGCGTTCGAGTAGATTTAATAAATTGACTTGTTCCAGAACCTTCTCCAAAGCTGATTCAGGGATGGGTGTTGTCTGCTGGAGAAGCCGAGGATACAGGAGCTGCTCCCTTAAGGAACCTTTGATCAGGTAGGGTTGTTGAGGAAGGAACATTAAATTGGCGACTTTAGGCCTTGTAACTGTTCCCTCTCCCGAGGTCCAAAGGCCCGCAATAGCCCTGAGAAGCGAACTTTTTCCAACACCACTCGCTCCCACAATTAACAAACTATTTTGGTCATTTACTGTCAGGGAAAGATTAGGGATTAAAGTCGTTTTGTAATCTGGGGTTAATACCGTTACATGATCAAGTACGATAGATTCTCCATGTTGGATTTGAATATGAGGTTCACCCACAGAATCATCATTTAGGGATATCTCTAACTGCCCCAGACGCTGATAGGCGGCCCCTAAATTAGTGAGTTGTTGCATTTTCAGCACAATCAATGCTAAAGCTCCAAGCATTAACTTAAAGGCAGTGCCTGCCTGAGTGATGTCACCAATTTCTAGTTCACCTGCAAAAAGTCGTGGTGCTAAGATAACACCCGGGATTATAAATGTTGCATATTGATAGTGATTTTGAAATAAGTTGAGTCCAAATTGCCAGCGAATAAGGTGTTTAAAATTACTGTAAACATTCTGAAATTGGTTCTGGCTTTGCTTTAGTTCAGTAATACCACCATCATAAAGTGCGATTTTCTCAGCATTTTTTTCGATGCGTGCTAACCCATACCGAAAATCTGCTTCTCGCTGAAGTTGCGCTTGGTTGATTCCAATTAGCGTGCGACCAAAGAAAACGGTGGAAATAATCGTTCCAGCAATTGAATAGATCACCACAAAAATCATAAGTGGAAGAGAAATGCGCCACAAAACCCCGGCAATGCCAAAGAGCTGGAACATTGATTCTAGCCCAATGGCTAGAAATTCAAGAGATTCTCGTGTAAGAGTGCGAATATCAGTTTCGATTCGTTGATCAGGGTTATCAACTTTATTTAAAAGCCGGATTTGATAGAACCGCGATTGCTCTAGGTATTTGTGGAGATATCGGTGGGTGAGCCAGTTCCGCCATGAGAGTCCGAGCTTAGCCTTTAGGTAATCTGCAATTGAGGCAAATGGAATACCTACCAATAAGACGCTAAGAAAGATTAGAAGAGCTTGAATAAATCGATCGGTATCCTGAGCAACTAACGCTGAGGTCAGCTCACCTCCAAATATAAGAAACATAACTTGAAGTCCTGTTCGACCCAAGAGAATGAATCCTAAAAGGAACAGTAGTCCCCAAGCTTGCCACTTCTTGGTGGATATCCAGTATGACCACAGGACGGTTCGAATTCCGGAGTGAAGGTGATGCGGTTGAGACTTATGCAAAATGATAGTCCTGGGGAGATTGCAGTTGCCAAGTGCTGTCCATCCTCAGAGATAAGATCTGATTGTGATAAGCCACTAAGCTAGGGCGATGACCAATACTGATAGTTGTGACCCCTGCTGCTTGGAGCTGCTGGTAAAGCTTTTGCTCTTGCTCAACCGTAACGGCGCTGGTGGCCTCGTCCAAGATGGCATAGAGGGGACGTTGGAGAAGCAAACGGGCGAAACTGAGCCTTTGTTGCTCTCCTAATGAGAGGCGTTGGGACCAATCGGCAGTGATATTTAGAGGGACTTGAGCAAGATCAGGTAAATCTACTTTTTGCAGAACTTCCGCTATTTGGATATCCTTAAGATCACTTTCTTGTAGCGGATAGAGAAGTTGTTGACGCAGGGTGCCTAGCCTAAGATAGGGCTGTTGGGGTAGAAACATAATTTCTGTCGGGGCTAAGAGGATGCCTTGCTGATCTCTCCATAATCCTGCAAGAGTTTTGACTAACGTACTTTTCCCTACCCCACTGGGACCGGTAATCAAAAGATTTTGCCCAATGGGAACCTCGAATGATAATTCATGACAGAGGCACCGACGATTATTGGGTGTAAATAGAGATAGACCCTCTACTGCTAATAGTGGGCTAGGCTGAGTGTTAAGGCTCTCGGACTGCCCGAAAGACTGCAGTGATTGATCAAGTCCATTTAAGCGATTAATACTGGCGGCTAGGGTGGTCAAATTTTCGAACTGAACGATAATCAGACTTAAAGACAGCCAGATCCGGTCGAAAGCTGCTTGAGATTGAACGATAGCGCCGACCTCTAGTTGACCACTCAAAATACTCGGAGCCAGAATTACACTGGGAATGATGAAGGTGAGGTATTGGTAGCCATTTTGAAATAGATTTAACCCAAGGGACCAACGAATTAGACGATTAAAGTTGGCAACAACTTTGGCAAAAGAACGCTTTAGCAGGGTTTCTTCCGCTTGTTGTCCCTGGTAAAACGAGATTGATTCAGCATGCTCGCGCAGGTTAATAAGGCCAAAACGGAAGTTGGCTTCACATTTCAACTGCTCGGTATTAATACGGGTTAAAGGTCTACCAAAACAGAGACCGGTGATTGCCGTTCCCAACAAGCAATAGCCGATTAGAAATCCAGTCAAAGTATGCGAAACTGCCCAAATTACGCCTATGAATCCAACCAGTTGGACGAGGGACTCTACCAGGACTATACCCAGTAGAAATGTGGTTTGGGACACAAGCTTAATGTCTTCAGAAAGTCGTTGATCGGGATTATCTATAGAATCATGTTTGTAGGTGGGTATTGTCAGGTGGTAATAAGATTTTTTGGCAAGATAGGCTTTAAGGAAACGGTGGGTTAACGCTTTTCTCCATTGGAGGCTTAAACGATCTCGAATAAAGGTGTTCACGGATTGTAGGATGGCTGTCGCAAGTAGAACAGCGATAAATATGATTAGAGCTCGTTGAAACCGTGAAGCATCTCTTGCCGCCAGCGCAGAGATAAACTCTCCTCTCTGGATACTTTCCCAAATGATAAAAATACTGCTAACGAGAGATAAGGCAATTAGGAGGGCATAGGAACTCGCTTTTTGATCGGTATAAAGCAAGGGGCGTAATTTTTGCAAAAACGGCTTTAGTTGACTCAAAATTACAAATTTTGCCCGCTGAGATTTGTATGTCATATACAGATTGAACTTTCTGAAAAGAAAAATTTTTTTAAGTTAACACCCTTATTAAGAATATTTCTCGCTATTACAATATACAGTGTAGTAGAGCGTAGCTTAGGTGTCGCTCGGTCATTAGAGTGTACAGAAATTCCATTGTCCTGAACGCATGAGCTTGCTAAATGCAAACCGAATTGATTGGTCAAGGCGAAGTCGACTGAGTGTAGCTTTGAGTGCAATGCTTATTTGCTCAGCGTGCACTTATATTTCCGAAGCAGGGACAGACACACCTCCCCAACCCGATCCTCCTTTAGATAAACGTCTGGCTAATGATTATGTTGTTGCTCTAGGGAGGTTAGCCCCCAAGGGAGAAGTCATTAAACTTTCGGTGCCAAATGCAGAGGACAGCAGAGTAAATCGAATTTTGGTACAAGAAGGAGATTATGTCGAGCCAGGTCAAGTTATTGCCATTTTGCAAGGATATGAGCGTAAGAAACGCGACTTGGAAGAGGCCCAAAAGACGGTTGAATTTTTTCAAGCTCGATTAGCTCAATTGGAGGCTGGAGAGGCAAAGACCTTTGAACTAGCTGCTCAACAGTCTACGATTGATGTTCTGAGAGCCCAACTACGGAATGAAATCAATGAACGACAAGCGGCCGTTCAACGGGCTGTTGCGGCTTTAAGTCAGGCAGAAGTGACCCATGATCGCAACACTGCGCTAGTGTCTCAAGGGGCCATTAGTCAACATACCTTGGATGAATCCAAAGAAACATTAGATGTTGCTCGTGCCATGCTAGCGGAAAAGCAAGCACAGTTGACTAACAGTCAACAAACGCTCACTCAACAAATTACAAGGGCTCAGAACAATCTGGCTACCATGCAGGAAGTTCGTCCCGTCGATCTGCGAGTGGCGAAGATAGAACTTGAACGTGCACAAATATCGGTTGCTCAGCGTCGGACGGATGTTTCAGATACACAAGTACGTGTTCCGGTGAGAGGACAGATTTTGCGCCTTAATACCCGAGTGGGTGAGCGAGTCAATACTAAGGAAGGGATTGCTGAAATCGGACAAACAGGGGAAATGTATGCGATCGCAGAAATCTATGAAACAGACATTCTAAAAATTAAAGTGGGTCAAACAGCCACAATGACGAGTGAATATGGCGGTTTTAGTGGTCCCCTTCGTGGAAAGGTAACGCATATTGGACTACAAGTCGGCTCCCAGAGCCTGGCGGATGGCTCCAATAATCCAAAAACAGATGAGAACCAGCGGGTGGTCCAGGTTCATATTCAAATTCACCCTCAGGATAGTCCTAAAATTACCGGTCTCACTAACATGCAGGTACGAGTTGATATCGATACCCGTGCTCAATTTTCAGGAACGCGATGAGTTCTCATAGGCCCTGGCGAAAACTTCGTATCGTTTGGCAGATTCACCGACCGCTGGGTTGGGCTCAACTGAGCCATCGTAAAGCCCGGCTAATAGTTGCTCTCGCTGGAGTGGCATTTTCCAATGTGTTGATCTTCACCCAACTGGGACTGAGAGCCATGCTGTTTGATGGGGTGACATTGGTACCTGATCATCTCAGGGGGGATCTATTTTTAGTGTCGGCTTATGCCCCTAACATTGATTTAGGCACATTTCCCAAAATTTACCTTTTACAAGCCGATGCGGTTAGTGGAGTAACGGAAGCAAGCCCGTTATATATTGAATTTGCCAATTGGGTGAATCCTCAAGATCTACTCAAAACTCCAGCATCAACTGTAGCTGAAGAAGAGCCTAATTCAGAATTTGAACTCTTTCCCAATACAGTCAAGATTTTGGCTTTTAACCCAGCTCAACCTGTACTTTCGATTTCGGAAGTCAATCAGCAGCT
>NZ_JANQOP010000093.1 GCF_028285745.1 Acaryochloris sp. IP29b_bin.137
ATAGGAGAACAATATGCCCGTTATTAGTTTGGCTCAAATGCTTGAGTCAGGAGTTCACTTCGGCCACCAAGCCCGCCGTTGGAACCCCAAAATGGACCCCTATATTTTTACAGAGCGCAATGGGGTTCATATTATCGATTTGGTCCAAACCGCCCAATTGATGGATGAAGCCTTCCATTACGTTCGGTCTGCATCCGAATCCGGCAAGAAATTTTTATTTGTAGGCACCAAGCGACAAGCGGCTGGCATTATTGCCCAAGAAGCCGCTCGATGTGGCGGTTACTATGTGAACCAGCGATGGTTGGGGGGAATGCTCACCAACTGGGCCACGATCAAAACTCGAATTGAGCGCCTTAAAGACTTAGAGCGACGCTACGAAAGTGGTATTTTCGATCTCTTGCCCAAGCAAGAAGCATCGATGCTGCGCCGTGAACTGGATAAATTGCAGAAATATCTGGGCGGCCTCAAGCAAATGCACAAAATCCCCGATGTGGTAGTGATTATCGATATCCGCCGGGAATACAATGCTGTGCAAGAGTGCCAGAAGCTGGGATTACCCATTGTCTCTTTGTTAGACACCAACTGCGATCCAGATTGGGTGGATATTCCTATTCCAGCTAACGATGATGCCATTCGCTCCATTAAGCTGATTATCGGCAAACTGGCGGACGCCATCTATGAAGGACGGCATGGTCAAGTCAGTGCAGACACCTTCGCAGAAGACATTCCCTCTGCGGTTGACTTTGATGATGATGAGATAACCGCAGAACCGATTGCCGAAGCAGCCACAGATAGCGAGGTTGCAGTAGAAGAACCTACAGCTGAGGTTGTAGCAGAAGAACCTGCGGCAGAAGCCACTGCTGAAGAGGCTCCTACTGCTGAAGCTGAAGCACCCCCAGTGGAATAGCCCCCTGATTGCCGGACACCTTAGTTGAGCACCCAGCTTCCCTTTAGGTGTCCCTTAACGTTTTAGCTTCAAGATAAACACCATCATAGATACACCGAGAAAAGACCATGGCAGCAATATCAGCAAAAGATGTGAAAGAACTGCGTGATAAAACCGGCGCAGGGATGATGGACTGCAAAAAAGCTTTGCAGGAAAATGATGGCGATAAAGAAAAAGCCATTGCCTATTTGCGGAAGAAAGGACTTGCATCCGCAGGCAAAAAATCTGGTCGCCTCACTGCTGAAGGATTAGTCGATAGCTACATTCACTTCGGTGGCCAAATTGGTGTGTTGGTGGAAGTGAACTGTGAGACCGATTTTGTCGCCCGTAACGAGGCTTTCAAAGAGCTAGTGCAAGATATTGCTAAGCAAATTGCAGCTTGCCCTAATGTCCAGTACGTTGACATTGATGAAATTCCCCAGGATTTTGTGGAAAAAGAGAAAGCCGTGGCCATGGGGTCTGATGCTCTTAAGGGTAAGCCAGACAATATTAAAGAAAAAATTGTCCAAGGCAAGCTAGAAAAAACCCTCAAAGAACTCTGTCTTTTGCATCAGCCCTACATTAAAGATCAGAGCATCACGGTGCAAGAACTGATTCAGCAAGCCATTGCCAAGCTGGGCGAAAACATGAAAGTTCGGCGTTTTGAGCGCTTTGTCTTAGGCGAAGGCATTGAAAAAGTCGAGTCTAATTTAGCGGAAGAAGTGGCAGCTCAAACGAAACCCAAAGCAGAGCCCAAACCTGCAGAAGAGAAACCTGCTGCGAAAAAAACAGCTTCCAAGAAGAAAAAGGGTAAGAAGAAGTAGGGCAGCTCTTCATCGTCCTGATATCGGTTCTGGTCTAGCGATCAAGTGAGCGAATCCCATCGTTCACGCATCCTATCCTTTGCTCATCCCCAAACTGATTGAGATGAAACGTAAGTCTAAGATCCAGAACCGGGAATACTATCTCTTTCAGAAGTGACGATGCGATCGCAAATGATCCTTGCTTAAATCTTTACAGTGGCTCCTAGCCAATCGGTAGTGATGGTCCCAGAAATTACCCAAATTCAACACAGTCTAGATCAACTCACCGAAAAAACCGTTGAATTGACCCAAGAAGCCCATCAACGCTATGGACAATACTTAGCGCTATTGGGACCTGCTATTTCCCAAAAACTGGTGTTAGCAAGCTACCACCTTTGTACTCAGGTGTATCCCGATGCTTTTCTCAAACTCTCCTTAAATCAACAACAAACTTTACAACAAGATATCCAGAAACTGGGGCAGAAATTACAAGAAGCACTAACAGCCGTTTTACAGCCCCTGGATGATTTGACATCGGAGGCTGAGGTAGACCCTACCCACCTGATTAGCGTCTTAGAGGACCTCGAACAGGCGACCCTAGACGCATTGCGCCAGATTTCTCAGCAGGCCAATCAGCATCTTCAAGATCAAGCCATTGTCAATATTTCCTCGATAGAACTATTATTTGAAATCGCCAGCAAAGCGGCTGAGCAGGGGCATCCGATCACCAGTGCGCCCCACTTGATTAAAGCCCTGATGGATGATCAAAATGATGCATCTTCAGATAGTGATTCAGAACCCGTGATCGCCATATTTCTCCAACTCTCTGATGTGGAATTTAATGATGCCGAAGTCATGAACGAACGGCATCAACTGCGGCAGCTTTTACAAACCCTTAAGTCTGTGCGTGATACCTATCAAAAGAAGCAGCAAGAGAAGAAAGTTGCTGAAGCAACGGCGGCCTGGCGGGCCAGTTGGTTTCCTATTGAGTCCAAGGAAATTGAGCCCAAGGAGTAAGCGGCCCATTATTGAAATCAATCGCGATAAGAAAGGTAAATAGTTCTAGCACTATAGCCAAATCTCTCCCAAAATTCTGACAGACAGAACAAGTATTCTCTGCTTGATGTGCAAGGGTAAGGAGTGGCTTCCGATGACACGCTTTAAAGCGGCGAGGCATTTCAACACATTGGCTACCTTCTTAGTAGGTAGTACAACAATGATGGCTTTAGGAGGGATAGCGGGTCCAGCCAGTCGGGCTGATCCCTTGCCCCATCCTAAAACCGTTCAGGTCAAACCTGGCGGAGCTAGTATTTTTGCCCAGCCCAAAAGCTCAGGAGAAGTCATTGGTGAATATAAGTCAGGGGTAATTCTCAATCCCACCCTAAGGGTCTTTAGCAATGAAGGACAAATCTGGCTCAAGGTCGGCGATCACTGGCTCCCCGCAGCTTCTGTGCGCATACTGGAAGGGTCTATTTCTCCGGCTAACGCCAACCCACCAGCTGAATCAGCCGCTTCACCAGCACAATCCAGCTCAGAATCTCTTAAAAGCGCCCCCTTGCAAGCGCCCGTTGTCAAAGCTGCCAAATCTGCAGAGGTGATTGCAAATGATTCAGAAGTAGCGATTAACGTGCGTGCCCAACCAAACACCGAATCTGACGCCATACTAGCCGTTAAGTCAGGTGAGCCAGCGGAAGTCTTGCAACAAACCTTAGGGAAAGACACCTATACCTGGTACAAGCTCAAGTTCAGCAAGCGCGATGGGACCGAAGGGTGGATGCGGGGTGATTTCGTGAAAGTGCATTCTCCCCAAACACAATCCCAAAGCCCCACACCTTCAATGCCTGCGAAAAACCCAGGCTCTATTACTGCACCTCCCGGTGTATCGATCACCCTGCAAAAAACACCTGCCCTGCAAACTGCAACCCAGCATCAGGCTATTTCTGGCCAGAAAGTAGAGATCTTAAAAATGGCAAAAGGAGAGGACGGCCTGGCCTGGTACAACATCCACTTTATCGATAATGCTGAAACGCAAGGTTGGGTACGTGGCGATCAGGTTCGATTGCTCGTTAATTTCACTCCGCCCCGATCCGCTAAATTGAGCACTGCCAACGGCCAAATTATTTCTTTTTTCCCCGAACCATCTGAGACAAATGCTTTGCCCATTCGGGGGATCTCCGGTCAAGAAGTTCTGGTGCTGAAACAACAAAAAGGCAGCAATGGCTATGCTTGGTATTCCATCAAAGTTCAGGATAAACCCTCTGTCCAAGGTTGGGTAAAGGGAGAAAACGTCCGATTAAAGCTATAACCATTCAGTGATAATGTCGCTAACCTCTCTAAACGGAAAAAATTCAAAAGTTACCCTCAATCCGTCATCGTTAATAAAATCTTCTTGCTACCGCGCTGTTGGGCTATGGTAAAAGCCTCTATGCCTTGAGCAAGGGGAAAGGTCGCTTGAATCAGGGGGGCAACGTCCACCGCATCGGTTGCTAATAGGTCCAGCGCTTTTGCAAAAGGACCGCAGCGAGATCCGATAATGGTTAGCTCATCCACCACAATGGCCGAAGCATCAATCGTCAGATGATTGGCATAAGTACTCTTAAGGACTAGAGTCCCTCGGGGTCGCAGCGCTTTACGCGCCAGTTCAAATCCTTGTGGATTGCCTGTACATTCAACGGCAAAATCAAACGATCGCAGGTGATTGTTGATCTCTGACTCCAAACAGGTGGTAATTTGTCGGACGGCGAGATTAGCCAGTTTTTCGGGATGACGCCCAACCACTGAAAGCTGACACCCTGTCCGGGCAAGAGTCTGGGCTACCAGTTGTCCCAACTTGCCATCACCAATAACCAACACTCGATCTGAGGGGTCGATCTCGACCTGTTCTTGAATTTCTAAAGCAGCAGCGAGGGGTTCGGTAAAAGTGGCAATGTGATTGGGAAGATGGTCAGGGATGGGGTGGAGGTTCTCCGTTGGCAACGTTAAGTATTCAGCAAACGCACCATGATGATTGACGATGCCTAAGACAGTGCGCTGTTCGCAGTGGTTAGACAGGTGGCGATGGCAGTAGTCGCACTGGCCGCAGGCAGCATTGATTTCACCCACGACTCGTTTCCCTTGCAAATGGTTGGGGCCTCGGACAACCTGGCCCACAAATTCATGGCCGAGAATCCCGGTGTAGGGATAATAACCTTTGATTAACTCCAGATCGGTATTACAAATGCCTGCCATTAGGACCTGTACTAAAACTTCACCTACGTGGGGTTCAGGGATAGGAAGGTCAGTACGATGCTGTAGCACATTGTTTTCTAGCCAAAGACCTTGCATAGGTTACTCCGCTGTCATCCAATTGAAGAGTTCTAGTCAATCTTTTCCTGTCCACACTAAATCGCCAGAGAAAACCTTATTCGACCAATTCCACGCCAATTTGAAGGGAGGTAAACTTCGTTAACTTTTATAGATAGGTGTTTGAGAGGTCGAGGTCTTCTAAAAATCAGTCATGAGCCGATAGGGTGTGATCTCAGTGGGAATGAAGTTGTGATCTAGGTTTTGCCATACGAAGGAAAGGAGTGATATACCTGAATTGTAACTCTTATGATTAATGAGGCTTTGAAGGCATTATGAAGCGCCACCCGATCACATCTCTGATTGCGTTCTCCGTCGTGGCTGGTGCAACCTTAATAATGGGTAACCAACCCGCACAAGCTGGTGAACAGCGGTTCAGCTGCTCTCTTGGCAACGGAACTCCGACAACGATGGCTAAAACCAAGCGAGGTTATGTGCCGGTTATCCGATGGACTTCGAAATTTTTTGGTGCATCCGGTTGGTCTCCAGAAGCCCGTTGCGCAGAAGTCTCAGATCGCTTCGAGTCCTACTATAAGAAGGGTAACCTTAATTTTCTGACCACCGGCCGCATAAACCGACAATCCGTTGTCTGTGTAGCGGATTATAAAGGTGGGCCTTGCAGTGGCTTGTTATTTACTTTAAAACCGGGTAGTAATCCTGGACGCACTTTGCAACAACTGCTCAGTGTCCGGGTTGGTGCATCGGGTCCCTTGAACGAATCTACCGCTCGTGTCTACATCGACATGGAAGATTTTTTAAGTAAGGCACCCGTAGAGAAAGAAGTTGAAGCAAATTCTCCCTCCCCACAGCCAAAAACTGACGTGACTCCTCCCCAGACCAAAACCCCTGCTACTTCGGCTACACCTCTGGGTCTTTGGTAATTTTCGATAAATTGAGGTGGAGATTAGAGACGAATGGGAGTCTTGTGAGATTCTAAACTTGTAAGACTCTAAGCTTGTGAGATTCTAAAGCAAAGGTGGGTTGGTGAAAACGTTAGGGAGCTCTCTCTAATGTCTCTCCAGCCCACATCTGCTCTTTAAAGTCATTGATGGGACATCGGACAAGCACCACTGTATTAAGGCTGATCTTTTTGACATTTGATGATGCACATCTCCAGCGTTATGACCAGGCCAGCTCAGCCGCATGCATGCTGGCGAGCAAAAAATATAATACTTGGGACTGTGTGTGCCCTCCCTAGGCTTGTTGCTTCAGTAAGTTGATGGGGGCTCTAAGCTTATTTATTTCCTTGTGTACTGCAAGCTTGGGCTTGTGGATGCCAGGCCTACCTCAAGGCTCAGCAGTCTGTGCGCCTCCTATCTCTGCACTGCTTTGGACCGCTAATCTAGATCGGCTGCAAGATCATCCACCCTCAAACCGGTCGATTCAATGGTTACGTCATCGGGCCCAAGCAATCACAGCAACGGTATGGGTGGATCAGCGATGGAGTTCAGGGGTAGTCATTCAGCGACAGGGGATGGTCTATACCGTCGTTACTAACCAACATGTCGTCAATTCGGGTGAAGCATTCTGGGTGACGATGCCAGATGGTAAACGATACGAGGCGGAACTGAAGAGCCATGCAGGCTTGACTGGACAGGATCTGGCTGTGCTGAAATTTCGGAGTCGCGAGGTTGTCTATCTTACGGCTATATTGGCGCCCTCGCTAAAGCTTGTCCCCGGAACACCCGTCTTTGCCAGTGGTTTTCCGATCGCACAGCAATCCCCTCAATTCCGCTTTACAACCGGTCACATATCCTTAGTTTCTGACAAAGTTCTTCAAGGGGGTTATCAGGTTGGTTACACGAACCCAATTGAAAAAGGGATGAGCGGCGGCCCTGTTTTAAATCGCCAAGGTCAAGTAGTGGCGATCAATGGTATGCATGCCTATCCCCTCTGGGGTAATCCTTACATTTTTACAGATGGCTCACGGCCTTCAGCAGAGGAGCTGAAAGTTATGCAGAAATCAAGTTGGGCCATTCCCTCAGAACGCCTACGCCATTTGTTTCCGGCGGTGTTCTCGATCAATAGGCATGAGGAATAGGGTGAAGGATCGCGATCCACATATCAGATGGCTCACTGTAATACTCGATGTGATCCACTTGATATTTAGCGTTTTGTTCAGGTTGTGTAATTTCGATAAAGTCACCCGGTTGGACCGCGGCACCTTGAGCGGTCATGGTGTAGGTGTTCATATTTTCTTCGAGAGCGTGAATCACAAAACCGGTTGGAAACTGATCGCTACTGTAGTGATAGGTTTTGCAAGGTTTCTGGCAAGACAAAAAGAACGTTATTAGCATTGCAATCAACTGGATAAGGTCTGGAGTGTGTTAGACGTTGTCCCCCAATAGCCCAATAGCGTGTTTTGAATTGAATCGTTTGACTCAAATGGCGTATGCAAAATTAGTCACGCGACATCCTTTGAATTCGTTTCACATGGTCCAAGTAGGAGTGGATTCAGGCGGTTACTGCTGTCAGTCATGTTGCAAGTCAGTAGAATACGCTGTTTAGGAAAGAGCTTAATCTTGTTTTCTCTGGCCAGCTCATTTAGCAAGCGAGTTGTCGTAATCCGGTTCAACCCCATCATTTCTGCAATTAGTTGGTGCGTTAACCCCACGTCTAGAAGCCGCCCTTGTTCAATCTGCTGACCAAACCGACTGCCGAGCCAGTCTAGGAAATAGAGCAGTCTTTGAGGTGCCCGCTTATAGCTATTAATGCTAAAGAGTTTCTCCATATGACGGATCTGTGATCGCATCATTCTCCCCAACTCGGAGCTAGAAACGGGTACCGCCTGGACATCAACCTCACACAAACTCTCAATTTGAAATGGCGTCATGTTGGCTAGAGGCTGCCCTACACAGTCTCCTGGCCCCCACAATCCCAAGATGGCCAGGTCTCCCTCTTCATCCCAAGTGAAGGTGCGCACCAGGCCTTTTTCGATATGCCAAAGACAGTCTGAGTATTGTGGAATAGATTGTCGGGGTTTGAAATGCAAACGTTGCAGAGAATCGATTTCAACAGAAGGAGACGCAATCATGAGCTATGGTCCATTCAACAACTTGAGATCAGCAAGTTTGCTTGGGTCATCATCATTCCTGGCCAATGGATCGAGGCGGGTTAGCAGTAATGCTTAATTGATAGTGTTAAGCATCAAGCAGAAGCATGTCAGTCTAATTTCAAGACAAAAAAAGGTCTACTTAAGTGGAGATTTGTAGACCGAATATGGAATTTAATCGAATTTAGTAGAACAGAGCCCTGGGGCTGACCAGTCCCAAAAGATTCGCATCAGCCTCAATCAACTGCAGTCCCCTTTTACCTTGCCAGTCACCTAACCAATGGAGAAGCCCATCATAGCTCCCACTTATGGGGATGTAGAGGCCATGGCTAGAGAGCCGACAAAAACGCCACCAAATCGGTCCGATCCTTTTCAGACATTTGGAGAAAGCGCTCTTTAGAGGCTTGGGCTTCACCGCCATGCCAGAGAACGGCTTCCGTTATATTTCTGGCCCGACCGTCATGGAGGAAAAACGTATGCTTATTCACCATTTTCACAAGGCCAATACCCCATAGGGGGGGGGTTCGCCATTCTTGGCCGTCCGCCTCAAAGTCGGGACGATGGTCTGCTAACCCTGGCCCCATATCGTGTAAAAGCAAGTCTGTATAGGGATGAATCACTTGGTTATTGAACTCTGGATGTTCTGAAGTCTTCCCCGTCACCATCTTCGGCGTATGGCAGGTGGCACATTGAGCTTGGTAAAAGAGCTTTTCTCCCCGTTGTTCGGGGCCACCGTCTATATTCCGTCTGGCAGGAACGGCCAGTAAGCGCATATAGGTGGTAATTTTATCCAAAAATTCATCGCTAACTTCTGGTTGCTCGCCAAATTGAGTTTCTTGCAGACAATTGGACTGGCCATCGTTACAGCTGGGTTTGGGGAATAGGGAGGTGGTTAAACCAATATCACCATTAAAGGCTCCAGCGATTTGCTGTTTCAGATTGGGTTGATTGGCTTTCCAACCTAACCGACCTAACTGCTTTTCTTCTTTAACCACATCCCAGACATAATTGGGGCGACCCGAAATGCCGTCACCGTCTTGATCGTCAGGATCGGCTTGTTGGAGGATATCGGCTTGCGGGACATTCTCTAGCAGCCCCCAACCGAAGACGGCTGGGGCAACGCGGGGAGAGAACAGAACCTCCTCCCCCAACGGGCCATAGGCTAGGTCCTTGAAGGCATAGTGCGGACGTCTAACACTGAAAGACTGACCATCTGCAAAGGTGCCGGGCTCTTCGGTCCAGGTAATCTGCGTCCGACCTTCAGGGGGAACGCCGAGTAGTCCTTGTTCTTGTAGCTGCCCCCCGTATACAGGATGAGGCAGGGGGCCACCTTCTTCCGATTGACCAGAAATACTGAGACGGATCAATTTGGACAACATCCGATCTTCATGGGGAAGGGGCGGACGTCCTCTGCCATCCCGCACATGACAGCCTGTACACGAGTTCCGGTTAAAGAGCGGCCCTAGACCATCTAAAGTGGCCACTGAACTAGGAGCCTGCACCCATTGGGTATTAAATAAATGGTCTCCAAAAACAAAAACACGTCGTCGTTGACGGTCCAAGTTTTTAATGGGCTGCGCAAATGCCGTTTTTGTGGCTTTGGTGACCGTCGCCGCTTGCCCCCCAGACAACGGGGTTCGATTAGCGACGTCAAAGGACTGTTGGGCCATGCTGCCCCCCTGAATCATCAGGATGATCAGGGCGGTAAGGACAGCAAAACAGGCTAAGATAAGGCGCTTAAGTTTCATTCAGCCAGGATTTCCACAGTCGTCCCCAATTCAGTGCCGAGTTGTTTGAAGGTTTCTGCTTGGTTTTCTAGTGCCGTAACAACCGCTTCTACTTCTGCACGCTGGTCACTGCCCTTAGCTGAGGCTAACACCTGATCAAAGGGCTGATCAATTTCTGTAACTGTTTTTTGGGTTGTGTTAAGGGCTGTGGTTATTTTCTGATTAAGCTCAGGGTTCATTTGGGTCAGCAACTCGTCAAAGCCTTTCCCTTGATAGGTCCCATAGTCACCAAAGTAGACGTTGTAAATCCCTTGGGCGTTGTAGACAAAATCCTGATGGGTTGTATCGCTAAAGCAGGAATGCTCATCTTCTTGGTTGCCGCTATCTAAAGCAACGGTCATCCGTTCTGAAGCCATTTCGAAGGCACTTAGGGTGGCGAGGGCCGTAAAGATTTTGCCCACAGTAGCTTTCGGGTCAGCTTGAACAAACTGGGCACGATAATTCTCGGCGTTGGGTTGCCACTCGGATTCCAGAAAGGTGAGGTCATCCACCAACTGCTGAGTCACTAGCGTTAAATATTGGCGACGCCGATCGTTATTGTTTTGATTGGGGATAAAGTCTTCAAAGCTGCGTTGACCGGGACCTTGATTATTAAAATCTTGTCCCCAAAGCAAGAATTCAATGGCGTGCCACCCCGTGGTGACATCTGCTTCATCCGTCACTTGGTCATTTTCCCTAATGGCGGCAATGGAAATTTCGAACTGAGGGTTGTTGATCAGACCACTCTTGGGCTTGTCTTTGACGTAATCAATAAAGGCTTCATTCATGGGCCAGGCATTAATGCGACCTTCGGGGCCTTCTTCACCCGTGTTGACGTCAACAAAGTCAATAGGGCCTTCATAGAAGCGGAAGGCTTCGGTTTGGAGATAGCTTTTTCTGGCTTCAACCCAAGCGTCTTGGGCGGCTTTGTGGGTGGTAGCATTCGGATCGTTGAGGAAGGCTGAGATCGCAGCTTGCATGGTGGCTGCCTGGGTGCGAGCGTCTTGATAGTTCCGATAGACCAACTCTGCATAGTTTTCCACATAGGGTTTAAGATCCATCGATTGAGCAGCAATCGTATGTTGTCGATGGACCTTGGCGGGATCAGCCTGGGCAATACCCACCGTTGATATCGCCACGGAACAGCAGAAAAAACAACTCAGGGCTCGGGAAAATCTTGGAGACATCATCATAGACTCTGAAATTAAGAACGAAGGGGCCAACAAGGTTGTTGTAAAACTCGGAATAGATTCGTAGCGTTGCAACAACTCATCTTTAAAGAGTGCAACTGATTACAGATAGCTCAGCCAAAATTGAGTCAAACACGACGATTTAATCCCCCACAGTGTTTGACCCTCTTGAGTATCTAGGGTCAATAAATATCGATCGACACCATATCATCTATTGAGAAATAAAATCAATTAGCTGCAATAAGAATCAACGGTAACTTGAGTTTGTCTGAAAACAAAAGACGTTGGCTCAGTCCCCCGAGCGGGAAATCACCTAACGTCAACCCCCAAAGCTGTCCTCACTTGTCTCACTTTTAACTCCATAGCTGAATTTGAACCCGCTGAGTTTAAGCCCAAAGTCCAGAGTTCGGATTGGACTGGTTATTGGTGGGTTGCATCGCCGATTCGGTCTTCGCGATTTCAATTTTGGAAACGAGATGGGTCACTCTCAATTCAGCGACTAGGATTAAGAGCAATTCAGCATATGCTGGACATCCCTTGGAATTGAGGAGAAGGATGCAATGAATCGGTTTAATTGGCAGCGAACGGGGGCCCTATCAGCCACCTTACTGATGACCATGGGGGCTTGCCAACCCCTCAATATTGCCCAAGCAAAATCACAACCCCCAACCAAAATTAAGGGTTGCAATGCTGAGTCGCTCCTATTGCCAGCCCATCAAGATGTCGAAGCATTGCGTCAGCTCTATGAACAGTATCTGGGTCGAACGCCTGTGGAAATTGAGCTAGGGCTGTCTCGCAGCGAATTTGCCCAAAGTTTGGCCCAACTCGCTGCCAGCCTGGAGCGTTTGCCCAAGGATCAACCTCTTAGGGCAACGGATGCGGCGCTCCTCGAACGGCTTCAGCGAGACTATGCAGCAGAGCTTCGCCAGGTCGATCAACCCCGCAATGAAGGGAATCGACGGTTTGGGTTCTCCCCCCAACGCCCACGACCGACTAGCCTTCCACCTGCCTTGTCAGGAGCACAACCCGCTCCGGCCAATGAAACCGCTGCGCCACCCCAACTGAGCCGTGACTCAGGTGGGCGAACAAAGTCGATGGCACCGCCTGCTAGCATTGCTGCCCCAGTGCCTGAACCTCGATTCCAGGGTAAGGATCGCCTGCATTTACCGGGGACCTTTAACACCGAAGACTATCAGCGCATCAATGAAAACCCGTTTTTCTTACCCCAGCGTACGCCTCTATCCACCTTCTCCATTGATGTGGATACGGCCTCCTATAGTAATGTGCGCCGCTTTATCCGCCAAGGTCAGTTGCCACCAAAAGATGCGGTGCGCCTAGAGGAACTGATCAATTACTTTGACTATGACTATGCCTCTCCCCAGGGCGATCAGCCTTTTTCCGTCAGTACCGAGGTCGCCACAGCCCCTTGGAATAGTACTCACAAGCTGGTGCATATTGGCCTTAAAGGCCGAGAGTTAGAACAAGAACAGCCCAGCAATCTGGTGTTTTTGATTGATGTATCGGGGTCCATGAAACGCCCCAACAAGCTAGCCTTGGTCAAAAAATCCCTCTGTTTGTTGGTCCATCAACTCAAGCCTCAAGATCGGGTCAGTCTAGTGGTCTATGCAGGACGGGCTGGCATTGTCTTACCGTCTACCCCTGGCACCGAAAAAGCCAAAATCATGCAAGCCATCGATCGCTTAGAAGCGGGAGGTTCCACTGCGGGCGCAGCTGGGATTAAACTGGCCTACGAGATGGCCGAGCGTCACTTCCTCAAAAATGGCAATAATCGGGTTATTCTGGCTACGGATGGCGACTTTAATGTCGGCCAATCCAGTGATGCTGAGCTAGAACGTCTAATTGAACAAAAACGTGATCGTAATGTCTTTCTAACCGTCTTGGGCTACGGTACAGGCAACTATAAAGACAACAAAATGGAGCTACTCGCCGATAAGGGCAACGGCAACTATGCCTATATTGACACCCTCCTAGAAGCCCAAAAAGTGCTCGTCAACGACCTGCGGGGAACCTTATTTACCATTGCTAAGGATGTCAAAATTCAGGTGGAATTTAACCCCCAAAAAGTCCAAGCTTACCGCCTGATTGGTTATGAAAACCGCCTGCTGCGAGATCAGGATTTCAACGATGATCAGAAAGATGCGGGGGAAATAGGCTCCGGTCACACCATTACAGCCCTCTACGAAGTCATACCCACTGGCGTGAACAGTGAGGTTGAGCTGCCCAATATCGATCCGCTGAAGTTCCAAAAGCCAACCGCCAGCAACAACAGTTCAGATCTAATGAACCTGAAGCTACGGTACAAGCCACCTACGGGCAATAAGAGTCAGCTGATCAGTACTGCGATCGCAGATGGGAATCGTTCGATTCAATCTGCAACCGACAACCTCAAATTCTCAGCTGCCGTAGCGATGTATGGCATGATCCTCCGGAATTCAGACTATAAAGGAGAAGCCACCTTCACCCAAGTTCTTGCCCTAGCGGAACAGGCTAAAGGGAAGGATCCTCAAGGCTATCGCACTGCATTTATGCAATTAGTAGAGCGTAGCCAAACCCTACAGCAGGCTAGAACGGACGAGACGAAAGCTCAGCTTGCTCCCTAACATTCTCTTACCGCCCGTGTAACTAGACTCATCAGTCTTAGCTTAGACGGGCGGTGCTTACTGAGGCGCAAAACGGACTAGATTTGGGTCAGAAATTCTTGCTCATATGCCTGATGCAAAACGCTGATTCACTACCGTTACACGTAGAGAGAGCGTACTCAAATATGTCATGGCCAAAAAGCAGAATGGGCATTCTAGAGGATGCCAGAGCTTTAATTGCATGATTATGATTATTTTGGGTTCAATTCTGATGGTATTAAGTATTGTGCTGTTTTTCGTACAGTACAATGCACGGCAAAAGGTTGCTAGTTTACGTCAAGCTCGCGGGGGCAGTATTGGGGATCTACAGATGATCGCCCTAAAAGTTGCCTCTGAAATCGGTTCTGGAAGCTGGCGCGACTACGTCAAGTTGCGGGGAGACATTCAGTGCGATCAACCTTTAATTTCAGAACTCAAGCAAGTACCTTGCGTCTACTACGAAATGAAAGTTGAGCGGGAGTACAAAAAGACGGTAACTGAGCGGGACAGTGAGGGTAACACGACGACAAAAACTGAGCGTGAATCAGAGGTGATATCCGAAAACAGCCGATCGATCCCATTTAAGCTCAAAGATAATACTGGAACGATTGAAATTGATCCAGACGGTGCCCAAATCGAAACCGTGAAGGTTCTGGATGAGTTTCGTCAAGCAACTAGCAGCTCCATTTCATTTGGTGGTTTTTCGCTGTCCTTGGGAAACAATGATGGGCAAACGATTGGCTACCACTATCAAGAATCCATTTTGCCCCTCAACCGTAACGCTTTTATTTTGGGAGAGGTTACTGATGCTCGGGGATTGTCTGGAAGCTATGACGCGACACAGTTGACTATCGAGAAACCCACTAAGTGGGATAAAAAATACATTATTTCCCTGCAATCAGAAGCTCGCTTACAAAAGGAAGCTGCCCGAACTTCTAAATATTCGTTTTACGGTATGTTGGCAGCCTTTACAGCTGGAGCCATTTTGCTAGGTGTTGGGTTGACAAGTGCGTAGTCGGAGCTAATACATCGATCATCAGTGGCTCCGATAACACTCATCCGTAATCTTTAGCTGAATGCTTCCATTCTTATAGTTCAAAAGAGCTTACACCTTGAGAAGAGAGCAGCGAAGTCATTCTGGTTTCTGTGGAATTCTCCAGAAAGTACGGTATTTCCCCCAATTCTAGCGGCAGAAAATTGCTACAGTGTAACAGTATTGTCACCTGTAGGTAATTGTTAGGCAATGGAGTCCAGGATTCAAGCAGTTCAAGCCCCCTATGGCGGCGGTGGCGACGCCTATTACCGCACCCCACCCCCCGATTTAGAATCTCTATTGCTAAAAGAACGGATTGTTTACTTGGGGATGCCGCTGTTTTCCTCAGATGACGTTAAACGGCAAGTGGGAATCGATGTAACAGAGCTGATCATTGCACAGCTCCTGTACTTGCAGTTTGACGATCCAGAAAAACCTATTTTCTTCTATATCAATTCCACAGGAACCAGTTGGTATGGTGGCGACGCCATTGGCTTTGAAACTGAGGCCTTTGCCATTTGTGACACCATGTCCTATATCAAACCGCCAGTCCATACCATCTGTATCGGGCAAGCGATGGGAACTGCGGCAATGATTCTCTCGGCAGGAACCAAAGGCTATCGAGCCAGCCTTGGACATGCCACCATTGTCCTTAATCAAGCCCGTAGTGGTGCCCAAGGTCAGGCGTCTGACATCCAAATTCGGGCTCAAGAGGTGATTGCCAATAAAACCACCATGTTAAATATCTTGGCTAAGAACACCGAGCAATCCCCTGAGAAAATTGCCAAGGATATGGATCGGATGTTTTATCTATCACCAGAAGAAGCTAAAGACTATGGTCTCATCGACCGAGTCTTAACTAGCCAAAAAGAGTTACCCAAGCCATTAACCTCGGCCATTTAAGTTTGACCATCTGACAATAGCAAAAAGAGAGTTATCGACTATGCCTATTGGTGTTCCTAGCGTTCCTTACCGCATCCCTGGCAGCCCCTATGAGCGCTGGGTAGATATTTATACCCGCCTCAGCCAAGAAAGAATTATTTTCCTCGGGCAGGAAGTGACCGATGGCCTTGCTAACCGAATTGTGGCTTTCCTGCTGTATTTGGATTCTGAAGATCCCAGTAAGCCGATCTCTCTATATATCAACTCCCCAGGGGGTTCTGTCACGGCTGGCTTAGCCATCTATGACACGATGCAGCATATTAAATCGGAAGTTGTCACAATCTGTGTGGGGCTAGCTGCCTCAATGGGCTCATTTTTACTGGCAGCGGGTTCTCCCGGTAAACGTCTAGCGCTCCCCCATTCCCGAATTATGATTCACCAGCCCTCTGGCGGCACGCGGGGACAAGCCTCTGATATTGAAATTGAAGCTAAAGAAATCATTCGAGTCCGCCAGCAGTTAAATGAAATTTACTCTGCCAGAACTGGGCAAACACTGGACAAGATTGAGAAAGATATGGATCGAGATTTCTTTATGTCGGCTCAAGAAGCTCTGGAGTACGGTCTTATCGACCAGGTGATTGAAGAAAGACCTACCTAGTAGGTAAAGTTCCCTCAATTCAGGTCTTTCCCAAATATATCAAAGCTGACAGTTTCTATGGAAAAGTAGCTGTCAGTTTTGATATATTTGAGCAAACTTCTTATATTTCAATGGGGTAAATTTTAAAAGGCTATTTTAGAACTGAAAGCCTTTAGCTGACCACTATAAAGCTTCAACGGGACGAAACGCGATCGCAACTTTGCCTCAACTGACTAAAGAAGCATTGGCTCAATCCAACGCTATTTTGCTGCCAGAAATCACTCAGCTTTTGCAAGAAATCATGCAAGAAGAATTTGGACCTGAACCCTCCAAATCTAGTCCAGATAAAAATGATGACACCAAGCCCTGAATCAATGGCATATTAAGGGCATTGAAATTGGAGGTCTTTTGGGGAATGCATGACAGATACTTCACCTGATCTACCTTTGGGCTGCAGTATTCGTCCACTAAAAATGACAGATCTTGATCTGTTGTCCCTCAGTATCATGCCAACAAATCCATATCGCTTGCCCTCTTGGTTATCTGTCAGAGTAGCATTATTTCTTGCAAAGATTGGACAAGGAATTATTCTGGCTAGCCTGCCCAGTACATTTTTATATCTCTCGATATTATTTATGGGTGGAATGGGAGTATCAGTCCAATGGGTGTGGATTTTGATGGTTTGGTTGATCCTTCTAGGAATGTGTATTTATTCTATTTTCATCAATCATAGAAATTGGTTGAAATTTTACTGGATTGTAGAACTACAAGGTCGTTTCATTGCCTATGCATTTTAAAGCCATTTAAACACTACTCAGTGCTAGAAGTGCTTTACGTACATCTAAAGTGGAGTAGAAAGGGCATTGGCTCAGCGCTAGCCAGCCAACTCATCCAACAGGTTCAATCACCAATCTATGTTGAATCTGCCTTGAGAGCTAAAAGATTTTATAAACGTCTTGGCTTTCAGGAAATTAGATTTAGAGATATGCCTACTGATGTTCAAAAGCAGTTCTTTCTTAAGGGAAGAGGGCTTACAGCTTTAATGGTCTGCCGCTGATTTTTGACTAAACTTGAATCTTTAGGTGATTCTAAAGATATTTTTATCTACCTTAAAAGCCATTTTTAATTTACTTCTATTATCGATAATCTTTGATGGAATAACCATTCAAAGACACACTAAGCTTAGTGTATAGCAGTCCAAAGTGAGTTGTGAGAATAATATTCGATCTTAATAAGCAATGATAAGGATTTCAGCCTCATTAAATCTCATAAATGATTTTATTGGAATTTAGACTAAAAAGTACTTCCAAGCATAAGAAAGGACAGTCCACTTTAAGCAACTGACCGCCCAATGATAGAAGCTGAAGATTTATCCACTCAACAGCTTTATCATGACCAGTTTGGACAAACTGAAGTACTTTCGCAAGGCGATCTACTACCGATTAGGGAATGCCAAGGATGCTTTATTTGACTTGATGGATGCAGTACTCACCACTCGCAGCATCAGTTCGTTTGTAGAGTTGTCACTCAGCCCCCTCTTTCGCCGCAAATGGCCGAGTATTTATGAAGCCCTTCAAGATGCTCAACCTTCGGGCCAAATTTTGATGCAGGAATATGCCCAGGAGATTCCTGTTTCTGAGCTGACAGTCTTGGCAGGAGACCATACTGCGTGGTCACGGATTTATGCTAGGACCCTTCGGGAACGCACGTATGAGCATCAACCTCAGTCGATGGGAGGTAAACCCATCACCCTGGGGCAAGGATACAGCACCATCGCCTGGATTCCAAAAGCACAAGGGAGTTGGGCTTTACCCTTATTGCATGAGTGCATCACTAGTTTTGAGACGCCACTGGAAAAAGCCGCTACCCAATTGCGGCAAGTGTGCCTTCAACTGACAGAACCCATTCTCTTTGTGGGAGATAGTGAGTATGGGTGTGCCCCCTTTTTGAAACAGAGTTCAGATATACGATGTGACCACCTCTTACGATTACGTCCTAGCCGAGTCCTCTATCAGGCCCCTCCCCTTTACCAGGGCCAAGGCCGCCCCCGAAAACATGGCGCTAAATTCGCCCTCAAAGATCCAGATACGTGGCATGAACCTCAAGAACAGTTGATGTTCGAGGATACTGAGCTGGGACGAGTGCGAGTGAGGTGCTGGACATCTCTACATTTCACGCAGGCGGCAGAACAACCGTTCTCAGCCATTTTGGTGGAACGAGTAGATGCGCCATTAGCAAAACCGTTGTGGCTCGTTTGGATCTCCAAACAGCATCTGAGCGTAACTCAACTGTGGCGTCAGTATCTCCGTCGATTTGCCCTAGAGCATTGGTATCGGTTTGTTCGTCAACGTCTACATTGGACCGTTCCCCACCTCCCAACCACAGAGCAAATGGAAGCTTGGCCGGATCTGATGCCTTTGCTTACCTGGCAATTATGGCTGGCGTGTCCCCTCGTCGAAGATACGCCATTACCCTGGAAAAACAGATGGCCTCATTGTCTCCAGGACGGGTTGCTGACTCTATTACTGCACTTTTCGCTAGGATTGGTTCCCCTGCACCTGACCCCAAACCCCGCGGAAAGTCACCGAGGTGGACGACAGGTAGAAAAAGAACTCAGCAACCTCGCTATCCAACGATAAGGAAAAGAGCTTCTAAGCCTAAAAAGAAGGAGATGGTAGCCGCCTAATCAACCAATGTCAGTCCAACGACCTTCCTTCACGTCCGTGCTTTGCTCGCGTGATAATTTCTGCTGAAGGTACTTTTTAGTCTAAATTCCAAATTTTAGATTGCTATATTTAGCCTTAAATTTATGTGTTCACAAGTCAAACACCTCCGGTAAAACCGGAGGCTTGGAAGAGCCCCTTAAAGGGGATTTAAGTCGCTGGTCATAAACTCTCACTTTTTGCTCTTGACGGCAG
>NZ_JANQOP010000102.1 GCF_028285745.1 Acaryochloris sp. IP29b_bin.137
CCCCTTTTCATGATTTCAATGGGTTTAGCTATCACGAAAACTGGCTAAACAACTTGTCCATCAGCATATCTATGAATGGGCGTAGAGAAGGTCATTCTCAAGAGACCCCAGAATCCGTTAGAACGAGAGCTGTTCGTGGGGAGAACGACCCTGTAGATGCTGATCGAGTGATGCACACATCAGGGAAATATCAGCTTGTTCCGGTTCATCCAAAGCGGAGGCCAAAGCACTGGCAAAATCTAGCTCAAGTTGCTGGTACATTGCTGGGAATTGACGGAATATTCTCTATATGAGAACATAGTACTATGCTTTCTCTGTATATCCTTCCGTGCATGTTATCAGCCGCAAGATTCTCCGATATTTTTGTAACAAACATGCAGATTCTTGCGACGCCCTTTTTGCCTGGTACAGAGTGGCAACAAAGGCAGAGTGGCAAAACCTTACGCAAGTTCAAACCCTTTACCCAAAAGCCGAAGCCGTGGGTAATTTCACCGTTTTCAATATCAAGGGCAATACCTATCGTTTAATCGTTGATATCAACTACGCTAAACAGCGAATTTACATCAAGTACATCCTGACTCATTCTGAATACGACAAAAACTTCTGGAAAAATGACCCTTACTTTTAATGCCGAAACTTATGGCCAGTTACTTGCAGATTATCGCCCCAGGGTAATTACCTCTGAACAAGAAAACGATGCAGCGATCTCACTCGCTGAAGAATTAGAACATCTCCCCCATCAAACCCCTGAGCAAGAAGCCTTGCTTGATTTACTGGTGACGCTAATAGAGAAGTATGAAGACACCGCCTATCCGATTCCCAAGAGTAGTCCCTGTGAGGTCTTGCTGCATTTGATGGATGCCAGAGGATGTATCCAAGAAGACCTGATCGGTGTGATTGGCTCTAGAGGAGTGGTATCAGAGGTCGTGAATGGTAAGCGGGGCATCAGTATTGCCCAGGCAAAATCATTAGCAGCGTATTTTGGAGTTGATGCCGGACTTTTCATTTAGGCGCTTATCCTTCAGAGGACATTCCACAATTTCGCACTCGGAGGGTTCCATGCGGATTGGGGGTTCAAACTTTGTAATACCAAACCGCTCACGGATCACTTTAAGGACCTGGTTTAGGTAGTGACGTACTTGAGTATTGGTCATGCCCATACAGTGGATAGGCTCAATAACGGCTAACTTCTCACTCCCCTGCCAGATACTAATGGCCAAGGCATGGAGGTGGGCATCCTTGGGCTTTTCTTTGTAGAGGTAGAGCAAAGCCACAGGCGGGGCTTGGACGGGAATCGAGAGGGTTTCAGTTGTTTGAACCTCAGACTGTTCCCCCTTCTGGTCGGCGCGTTCCCCCCTGCGAATAGCATTGTTCTGCTTGCGATGGCGATAGTGAGAGCGCTTGCTGTCACAAGTATTATCTTGCCAGCAGCTATCCCCATGAAGTCCGTGAATACGCTTGGCCTCAGAGCGGGAATAGTCGATGCACTTTAAGCATTTGGGATTGATGGGACGAGCCATACTCTAGGTCGCTCCTTTGACCCGTGACGGTGAAAGTCAATAGCAGAAAAACTTTCAAGTTGCCAGGGTAGCATAACATTATTTAGTCTAAGAAATAGTCTAATACAGATAAGAAGAATTATTTGGAGTAGGAATTATTACAAAAATACCCCTTCAGGTAGGAGAAGGGGTTTGAAACGCAGTTTTGAGATTTTGGCCTATATAGTTGATGTTAGGTAGGTCGTAACAAGTGACTTAGATCTTGTTCTTGCGGATTTTGTAGAGTGAACTGAAAGTCACTGTCTGTAACCATTCATTAATTCTGCAATGATGGGAGAAAGTGCTATAGATTTTTCTCTTATAAAATCACAAAAATAGAATTCTTACTACCGTGTATCCTCATCTATGACGATTCCTCCTTTAAGCCGCAAAGCCACCAAGGGAGCTAAAACTAGCCGCCGATTGACTGGCCCTGAGTGCTGACTGAGAGAACAGTTGAAAAGCCTTGCGAATCTCATTTTGAGAATTGCCTGGTGTCAAGATCCATTGATCGTGCAACCCCATCTCCCGAAACGCCCGTTTAAAGTCCGTCTGTCCATCCTCGATTCCCATCGCTGCAATAATATGGTCTTCCGTGCGCAGCATATCCTCAACCATCCCCTTGACCTCCCGGACAGAGCGCCGGGAATGGGCATCGGCCCCATCCGTAATAATTAGGGACACCGTCCGCACCGGTACCCCATTATCGATAAAGGATTGGGCCTTCGCCAGGACCGTAGCTAATAAGACCAGCGTTTGATCATAGAGCGGTGTTCCCAGATTTGGATCATAATTGTGCTGATCCATGCGGATGGCTTGATCAACGGGACAATAAGGATAGAGCACCAGGCCATTCAGATAGCGGTTGTGGACGAGAATCTGATCTTGTTGCGGGGACGTTGCCAAAGTATCCAGAACCGTATTATGTCCTGCCCGGACTACCGCTCCATTGCCTGCAAACCGAATCGAACCCGAATCATCCGGCATAATCGTCACCAGGACTACCTCACTGGCCATCACATCATCCACGGGTGTTCCCAGGCCAGCCTGGATTTGTGCCCCAATATCGACAATATTGAGGGCCTGCATCGACGCATTCGAAAGTACCCCATCCGCTTGGGCAGCTTGGAATAACGCATTTAGATTTGGAACTTGAGACATGATATTCTCTTTCATTGAAGTTATTAAAATTTTGAAAAAATGGGCAAAAGAATCCTGTGGAGCGTTCGAGTTCGCTCCCAAACCCCAAAAGAGTTGTGGATTATTTAGAGGGGGTTATTTACGCATTGTTGAGAAAAGCAAGTAGCACATCTTTGTGGGGATGCTGATTGAGCCATTGTTTAACCCGCTCAGCTTCCGCATAATCTTTGGGGCCGATTATATTGCGATAGACTTAGTCCACCTTTTGCTGCCGTTCAGAGGCTCGAATCTTGGCTTGCCAGGGAGTAGAGAACACCTTATGAACCTCGTTATGCAATCCCCTTTGGGCCATTCTAATTAGCCTGCTCAATCTAAGGATTGATTCCAGGCCAATCTGAGATTGCATCGGTTGATCGAACTAGATGCATCCCCGCTTGTTGGAACCTTAGAAACGCCTCATTCGCCTGCTCAGTAAAATCGACCACCCCTGGAACCACCACTGGTGAAGAACAATCTTCGAGAAAATAGATTTTCTTTGCCAGATTCGGGTCATGGGCTTGAATTTCCGTGAGTAAGTCGTCGATGGTCCAAGCGACACAGTGGCTCTTGGCCTGTCCGGCAATAATAACCGCATCAAAGTCCAGGAGCTTTTGGATAAAGCGGGTATTCTTTTGAGCAATCGGCCGTCCCTTCGGATCATCAAGGACCTCAGGTTGGAGGACCGAGTAATTTTCCGTTAGAGGATTGCCCCCCTTGATTTCAAAATTCGTCTGACTATGGCGAGCCAGGTTATGGAAAAAGCAGGCTTCTTCGACTGCTGCCACCAGAGCATGGCCAATGCCCCCCAACATGGAGTGATAGGGCCAAATGGTCAGCGGGTATTTGCCCTCCTGGGAGAGACGCTGAACATAGTGGCGGGCAAAATTCTGCAGCACCAGATAATTGCCCAGACTATAGGCCATGGCCGGATTCACCTTCCAGGCTCCCTGTTCTACCTCTGCTAAGGAAATCATCGTCAGTGGTGTGGGAGACATGCCGCGATCATTCACCCAAAAATCAGCATGAAAGATCTGCATTGCTGTATGGGTATCCATCGTTGGCGCAATTTCTGTAATCGTCCCCAAATTTCGGTAGATGAACTTGCAGAGCCGACGATTATCCTCTACCGCTCCCATCCCGGACTGTCCCCCCACAAATAATTCAAACTCGGGAATACAAAACGTATTTTGAACATCAATCGCCATCAGGCAGATGCGAGTGTTGTCCTTCGCTGCGGGGTGTATCCCTTGTTGGGTGGCCCAATCCTGTGCCTGTTGGGCTCGTTCTTGGTAAGGAACCCGCCACACTTCCCCTACCCGCTGGGGGTCAAAGAATTTAGGAATCGATAATTGCGTCAACATCATTCAATAGCTCCTACTGACAACTGCAATAACTGAATTGTTTGGGCTGCCACTGCATAAAGCCCCTGGGGTGCGGCCAATAATTGACAGCCTGTTTGCACAAATGGCTCTGTTTCCGGGAACCGTCGTCGGACGATTAACTGTCCTTGAGCCATCTGAACTCGAATAATGCCCTCATCCGTTGTCACGAGCAGCGCATCATTGACTGCCCAGTGGGAACAAGTGAGCGATACCCGTTCGGTCCATTCCCCCACATCGCCCTGCGCTAGTACTTGGCCCGTCGGTGAGATCACCCAACATCGCTGCTGAAGCACTCCTTGGTCCTGGATCGTCACGAAGAGCCACCCTAGAGACTGACTGAACGTACAGTTGGCCGCCACCACTGTCCCTGCTCCCATCGACAATGGCAGTCGATCATTGATCCCTGGACGATCGGCATCGAAGACGAAGGCTCCGTTCAGTTGTCCGGCCCGATAAAAGCCCAGTCCAAACCGAGGCCCTACCCAAAATTGGGTTTGTCCCGCCAGCACCTCCCCCACCACCGAGTGGTCCCGCATCAACCGTCCCTGGGTCAGCCAATAGCAATGCCGATCATTGACTGCGAACTGGGGTCGGCCTTGATAGCTATCCACCGCGATTCGCTCCGTAGCGGTCGGCAATCCCACCACCTGATCCTGCTGGGCAACCCAGGTGGTTTGCCCCTGTAGATGCCAATCATATTCAGGACTGAGATCGCCTGTTAGAATTACCGTTCCGTCTTCCCGCTTAAACTGTCCCTCTTCCCAGACCAGCCACTGCAGTTGCCCCTCTGACAAGGTGGCTGCCAAGATCACCCCATCCGTTTTCAGGATTGTCGTGATCTTGACCTGGCCCTGCTGAACGAGTGGGGCTGTGCCTACAGACCGCGCACAGCTCGGACAAGCGGAGCGAGCATGTTCTACTCCACAGGTAGGACAGGTTTGCCAGCGCAAATTTTCCAACAGCGATCGCGGGAATTCCCCCCGCCAATCCTGTTCAAATACCCGACGAAAATGATTCAGCAATGATTCTGGCAAGCGATCGTACGGTAAAGCCGGTTTGGGATAGCGCACTTGAGGATGAAACACCGTTATCCGATGTAACGGTCGAGCTGCATGGGGTAGTTTTTGAGCTGGATCAGAGGGTTTATAAACACCCCCATAAGGATCAACAAATAGCAGCGCCTGCATCAGCATCACCGTAAAGGCATACCAATCTGATTCCCAAGAATAGGGCCGACATAAAATAGGCTGCGTTCCTTGCGGATCGCACAGCAGCGGATCCACAAATCGGGCGGTAAAGACCGAACAGGGAAACGAGCCAAACTGGAATGAATCGGCATCAATTAGAAACGCCTGTGTCCCCTGTACCAAAATATTCAGGTCATTAAAATCTCCAATTACCACATCAGCAAAATGCAGCTTGGCTACCGTCTCGTGCAGATCCAGAAAGAGGTCGATTACCGACTGAGTATCAATCACCCGTCTAAATCTGCGATCGCAATATCGTAACAACACATCAGCTTTGGTTAACAGCGGCATCGTATAGCCTAAAATTCGTCGTCCGCTTTGATTCATCACCAGTGTCTGGGGTGCAATCACCCGTTCAGGCAATGACTGGGGAAACTGACGTAGCTTTTGTTGATGCATTGTTAATCGCTCCCTTGCGCCCTGCTGAACCTCAGACATTCCCACAAAATCAGGATGGCTGGGAGGTTTAAACAGCTTCACTGCTGTTGTCCGATTGAGTCGATACACATCCGCTTCTCCCCCCTCGCCAATGGCTTGCTTTGGGCGCAGTTGAACTCGTTTTTGATTGATGTAAACGTCCATAGAGACTGAGAAAATTTAGAAAAAACTAGTACCGTATCACCACAAATCAACGATGTGGTTTTATTGACGGTATTGCCCTAAAACCTTTGCTCAACAGCAATCTTCTTCTACCGTTGATTTCCGTCTAATACTGATTAACGTGGTGTCATCCGGCAATAAACCCGGTACTTTTCGCACCTGCTGCGCAGTCCAATCTGGCTGTACTATCTCCCTGTTGATCTGAGCGAGCCGTCGCCGGATCTGGTCTGGATTTTGGAAGTAGCGATCACTACGCCAAAACTGGTGGAGTTGACCCACTCGTTCTGATTTCCCAGGGAGACATTCCGCCTCAGCATCAATCAAACTCCCCACCCCATCACTTCCAATCAGCACAGACTGTACCTGTTCTGTTGGTTGTTGGGCATAAATCTGAAGGTGAAATGGGTTTGCTCCTTTCTCTGCTGCCCATAGCAAGCTGTATGCCAGATAGGGTGGGGCATTATCGACAAAGGGGCCGATCCGGTGAATTTGCTCATTGATGGCAAACACTCCATCACCCAGGCCAAAAATCCATGTTGTTTTGGCGGTTATTAAACAGCCGATCATGGTGAATAAGAAGTAGTCCAGCAGCACTTGTGAGTCTGCCCCCAGTTGCTGCTGAAAAGCTTGCAACACCCCTAATAGCCTCTCCTTTAAAGTCTGCCAAAACTGCTCATCTTCAGGACGCTCCTCTACCAATAATTTGGCAAGGGTTTGTGCCGTCAACTGGGCCCCAAGCTCTGCTCCGACCCCACTTCCCTGTCTACTACCACACCCATCACATACCACTGCAATGGTTGCTTGGTCTCGGGTAAGAATGGCCCAGGCGTCTTGGTTATTCTGGCTGACTCGTCGATGGTCCTGGCCCAAAATAGAGCCGACTGCGATTTCAAAATGCTGCGGCATTGCTCTATAGTGTAAAAAGAACACTAAGTTGAATGAATCCATCATAGTGTTCTTTTTACACAATGTCAATTTTTATCCCTACCCTTTATGCCCTATTCCTATGACTATCCCCGTCCCGGCCTCACTGTTGACTGTGTGGTGTTTGGTCTCGATGCACGGATTGATCTCAAAGTCTTACTGATTCAGCGCCAGCTTCCTCCCTTTCAGCATCAGTGGGCACTGCCCGGTGGTTTTGTTCAGATGGAAGAATCCCTGGAAGAAGCAGCTCGTCGGGAGCTGCAAGAAGAAACGGGTGTCGAGGGTATCTTTCTAGAGCAGCTACATACCTTTGGGGATTTAGGTCGTGATCCGCGAGATCGCATCATCTCTGTTGCCTACTACGCCTTGGTCAATCTAATTGACTATCCCTTACTTGCCTCCACGGATGCTGAGGATGCAGCCTGGTATTCCATCAAGAATTTGCCATCTCTAGCCTTTGATCACGCCCAAATCTTTCAAAACGCCATTCAGCGCTTACAAGGTAAAGTCCGCTATGAACCGATTGGTTTCGAGTTACTCCCGCAAAAATTCACTCTTACCCAAATTCAGCGGCTCTATGAAACGGTTTTAGGCTATCCCCTCGATAAACGCAACTTTCGGAAGAAACTACTAAAGATGAATCTCTTAATTCCTCTAAATGAACGACAAACCGGAGTCGCTCATCGAGCTGCCAGACTCTATCAGTTCGACCAAAGTAAATATGAGTTATTGAAACAACAAGGATTTAATTTTGAAGTTTAAGGCTTAGGGGGAATATCTCGGCCCATTGGGATGCAATTTCTAATGGGTCTAGGCTACTCGATCGCTGCAACCCCTCCTGAATTTCATGGACCTCTTCATCCAATCGGAGCTGATTGGTGTTCTTGGGATTGGCTGCTAAAATCAGGATTTTTCTCACAGGATTCGCTGATTTTACTACTAAGCTAAGGACATATCAGTCATTCTTCCAGAATTTATGCAAAGCTTGGTTGCCGAAATTCTTACTGTATCTTCATTGAGGGAAGAACTATCTCACTTCCTTTTCTCTTTGAACTGTTTGAACCAACATAAAATATTGGGGCCATATCTTAATATTGGCGCTATTGTTCTGGAACTAACTTCACCTCTAAACGGCAACCCACTGCCTTGGCATACTTCCGCAAAGTGGATAGGGATGGTGAATGCTTACCACTACTGAGAGACGATTCCAATCGAGTCACTGCCGTAGCCTTTGTCCCCATTTTTTCAGCAATGTCAGCTTGGGTTAGACCTGCATTCTGGCGGGCAGCAAGCATTTGCCTCAAAAGACTAAACTCTTCCTCTAGTTTTTCGTATTCTTCAGCCACTTCTGGATTTTTTAGGGCTTTTGTTTTCAGATCCTCATGAGTCATTGTCTATCACCTCTTTTAACCGACGACGTGCGATCTTGAGTTCACGATTGGGGAGCTTTTGAGTCTTCTTCACAAAGCTGTGCAGCATCACTATCCTTTCGCCAATCAGGGTGCAATAGAACACCCTTGCAATCCCTTCCTTTCCTTTGACTCTCACTTCAAATAGGCGATCACCCATGGATTGGGTGTGAGGCATCCCCAGATTCGGACCAAACTCTAACATGAGGTCGGTGAGCCTCAAATATCTAGCTAACAAACCTGGAGGCAGAGCAAGCACCTCAGATTCAACTGTTTCGGAATAATATTGAATACTCCAGGTCATAAAGCAAACATAACATATTTGTTATCTTACAGCTTTATTTGAGCAGTGTTCAAATAAAGGCCTGATAAAGTTTATGGGCTTTTGTATTCTCCATTGAAAAAGCTCAATTACAGGTAATGATCGTTATTTGCAGTAGAAATTATCATGAACATACCGCTTCCGTCATGGTTTCGGGGATGAATAACTGTTATGAAAATTTTGCTGATGTGGTTGATATTAAACAGGTCGCTTCAATTGGCTTGGATTAATAGGGCAAAGCGTGCGATTCATCGCTTGAAGCTGCTCATCAGTCCCTAAGCAGATAAGAAAGTCTCCTGCCTCAAGTTGGATCTCTGCGGTTGGCCCGATAATCATTTCCCCTTGATCTCGCCGGATGGCTACGATCAGAACTCCTGTCAGCGAACGCAATTGCGATTCTTCAAGGGTTTGGCCAATTTGAGAGCTTAATAGTGGATCGAGAAAAAACTCTTCCATGTAGTACGTTTGATCACCACCTGCAAAAATACCATCCACAAAATCCATCACCTGCGGGCGCAGTGCTGCAGCAGCCATGCGCTTACCACCCGTTATATAGGGAGAGATCACAGAATCAGATCCCACACGTTGCAATTTCTGGATAGCATCTTCACTACTTGCTCGGGCAATAATTCGAATATCTGGGTTGAGCGTTCTGGCAGAGAGTACTGTATATAAGTTCTCAGCATCGGATGTTAAAGCTGTAATTAGACAAACTGCCGACTCAATCTTCAGTAAATGGAGGATATTATCTTTAGTGGCGTCCCCCTGTACAGCCATAAAACCTAACTGCTGTGCTTGGTGAACCACTTCTTCATCGTTATCCACCACCACAAATGGAATCTTTTGGAGAGAAAACTCTTCTGCAATTTGACGCCCTGTTCTCCCAAATCCACACAAAATATAATGCTGAGACAGTTCTTGCATAAGCTTGCGGCGTTGCTTTAATTGCATCCCTTCTTGAAAGTAGCCTCCCACAATCGCGGCTGTAAATCGGTTAACGATATACCCTACGGCAACAATCCCTAATGCGATCAGTAAGATTGTGAAAATTCGACTGCGTTCGCTGAGGGGCTGAACTTCAGTGAAGCCAACCGTCGTTAGAGTAATGACGGTCATGTAGAGCGCTTCTATAAAGTTCCAACCCTCGACAACCCAATACCAAAGGGTTCCGGCGAGAATAACACAAATTAGAGTTGACAGTCCGAGAAATAGTTCTCTCTGCGTTTTTCGGTATCTCTGCTTGAGTGCAGAAAAATAACGGTCATACCCCGCTGAATTCCGAGTTCGTTTTTGAGGTGACAAATTGAAAACTATCCCCTATATCAATATGGGTTTGGTTTCTTGCAGGTAAAAATTTGTTCAATCAGCTCTTCTGAATTAAAAGGAACTGTAGGGGCATTCAAACCATAACCTACAGTTTGTCAAAACTTTTGTCTTTCAGTTTGCATAGATTCTTTTATAGGGAATAGGTTACACAGCTATTTGGATTAGAATCACCATAGCTGGTATCCAAACCCATCACAGCGTCTTGATCCTAGGCTTTTCCAATGACCGTCCCCGAAGTAAAACTCATTGTATTGGCGGACCAGGCCGCTACCCCCATTGATGCTGCCCGGTCCCGAACTCAAACCCCAAAAACTACCCCAGCGGATCTGCGATGGATGCGAGTGGAAGAGTTTATGAGGTCTCGTGAGATTAGCTCCAACACTCGCAAAGCCTATGAACGGGACTTGAAGCAGTTCATAGGCTGGACGGATAAGGGATGGCATGAGATTACGGCCAGGGACTTGGATCGGTACAAGAATCATTTGAAGGTGGAACCCAATCACCGGGGCCAACTCCGAAAAAACGCGACCATTAACCGTAACTTGGCCGCATTGCAGAGCTTCTTCAAATGGCTGACGGTCCGGGACTACA
>NZ_JANQOP010000109.1 GCF_028285745.1 Acaryochloris sp. IP29b_bin.137
TTTACGATTGTTGTTTATCATTCCACATTTGAATTCATGGTCTACGGAACATCCTCTGCTCGGGCTGAAATGAGTGAACTGCGGCGTCTGCGAACGCTCTTGCCGCCTGAGCTGCAAAGCTGGGTGACCGTAGAAGCAACCACAGCCACCAATGCCTCCCTGATTACCTGCGAAGAACTGGGTCAAGACGAAGTCGAAATCCAAATTGACCTGCTGAAGTGGGAGCAATTTGCCAAAGACCAGCGCAACCTCCTGTTTTGGCACCAAGTGGCTCGGATTCAGAACGATACCATTCCTCGGGATGGCTGGGAAATGGCCGCCCTAGCCATTGGTTTGGGGGGAGCCGTGGGTGAATTGTGGGTCCAAGATGGACTTCTGCTGATGTTGGCCTTGGCCCTGTGTGGGGTGTCGGGATGGCGACTGTATCAGCGCAATAATTCTCAGAAGAGCGTTGATGATCTAACGGCTGCGGATCAAAAAGCGATCGCACTGGCGACACGATTTGGCTACACGCTCCCCAATGCTTACAAAAGCTTAGGCAGCGCCTTAAAAATTTTGATTGACCAATCTCCAAGCCGTCGCAATCGTAAGCGTTATGAAACCCGCCTCCAGGCTCTCAAAGACAGTGCCGCAGAAGCAAAGGCCAGAAGCCAGTCCATGCGTGCAGAGCAGCGGAACCGAATGCCGGATATGAATTACCCGTCTTGAGCTGCGTCAGGCGAGGCCGTGAAACATTCTTGCAACTGAATCCGATCCAATCGGGGATTGACCGAGGCTACTTTGACGTCCAAGCGGTCACCCAGCGTCACGGGGTGATCGAGGCGCATCACGAGTTCTAGGCCTAAATCCTCTAGCAGAATGAGGGCTAAGTTTTCGTGCTCCCGTAGCCATCTCAGCACCATTGCTGGCCAGACCGTTTGACCATGCTGGCGCAAATATTCCAAACTCCAGTAACGATTGGTTTGTCGTTCTAGAAGGGTTGCCTCTTGGGCTGCCGTGGTGACGCTGGGAATTAACGTCGTTAAATCCGTTTTGCTGAAGGGTAACTCCTCATCGCGGAGGTGGGCCTTAATTTGGAAATGAGCTACTAAATCTGCGTAGCGGCGAATGGGGGAGGTCACCTGACAGTAGCAATCCAAGCCCAAACTGGCGTGACGAGCAGGGCTGATACTAACTTCGCTGCGGGGCATACAGCTGCGAATAGCGCAGTAACGGACAAATCCTGGTGCCAACTGTAGCAACTCTTCTTCGGGGGGCAGCTCTGGTTGAGGCTGATGGCGAAACGGCAAAGGTAAATCATGATCTTGACCGTAACGGGCCGCCACCTCCCCCGTGAGGATCATCATCTCTGCCACTAGGTTGCGGGAGGGAGAGTCGTAGAGAACCTCAATGTCGACCTTTTCGCCGTCTACCTTGATGGAAGACTCGGGCATTTGAATGCTGATAGCGCCTTGAGACTTGCGCCAAGCCTGTCGCCGTTTGGCCCAGTCTGCTAAAGCGAGGAGTTCCGATTCAGCTTCAACGCCCAGCTCCAGCATTTCATCCACATCTGCATAGGTGAGACGATAGGTGGGTTGGATCTGGCTACAGCGAATCTCATAGGACTCAATGGCCCCTTCTGCTGAGAGGATAACGCCAAAGCTGAGGGCACAACAGATTTGCCCCTGGACTAAGCTCATGGGTCCCGTAGAGAGTTCCGTCGGGAACATGGGAATCATGCCTGTAGGTAGGTAAACCGTTGTGCCCCGGCGCTGGGCTTCGCGGTCCAATTCATCCCCTAAGGTGATCCAGCGACTGGGGTCAGCGATATGGACCCAAACCCGCTGTTTGCCGTCGGGTAGAAATTCCAGACTGAGGCCATCATCGATCTCAGAGGTGCTTTCATCGTCAATGGTGTAGACTTTCAAACTGGTCAAGTCGTGGCGATCAGTATGTAAGTCAGGAGGCGGCATTTTCAGTAATTGATCAACGGCTGCGCAAACGGACGAGGAAAAGTGAACCGGGGCTTTGCTGCGATAGAGATGTAAGTTCTGGTGGAGATTCCAGACCTTCACATCGACTAATAGTTGAAAGGCAGCATCTGGGGAGGTTGCCCGCTTCAGGGTTGACAATACTTCAACCGCAGTGGTTCGGGTGGTGGCCTCATCTCCAAAGGCAGCAAATTTTTCTAAAGCTTGGAGATAGGTGCGATCGCATCCTTCCCACTCCACGGTATCACCCGCGATCGCCTGCTCTATTTTTTGATAAAAAGCGTGTTGTTCCTGCTGACGCTTAGCCTGCTGCTCGATTTGGTGCTGTAGCTCCGCCACTTGATTCGCCGAGCGAGGCTCAAAGCGGTCCCCTTTTTGCTTAAAGTAAATGCGATCGTCCGTTAAAAGGCAATGGGCCGCATAACAGAGAGGCGGACTTTGATCCGAGAACAACAACTGGGCCAAATCAGCAGGGCCAACCGACTGAGCGTCTTCCAGCAGAATCTCCCAAGCCACTTCTAGGCTGCTGGGATCGATATAGGATTCAGCCTCTGTTTGGAATTGCTGAATTTCAGAGGTGGTATAGGTTTGTCCCGCCACCACGAAAGTAAATTGTCGAGGATGAAGCGTATGGGATTGTCCCGCTTGATCCACCACAACCCAATTCTTCTTACCTTCGGGTCGATCGACAACGCCCAATTGAAAGGGACGCTGCCCTTCGGCACAATCGCCCCGTCGTTTGAATTCAATTAATGTTCCTTTCTCCACTCAATTGGCTCATCCAATTTCTGTAGTTATGGCGTACAAGAACTAACCCAAATTCGGGATAGCTCTAGAAATCGGTACCAGCACTCTAGCCTTCGCGGTTAATGAAAGGGAGAAGGGCTAGAACCCGGGCGCGCTTAATTGAACGAGTCAGATCCCGTTGTTGGCGGGCAGTTAACCCCGTGATCCGTCGAGGGAGAATCTTACCCCGCTCAGTGATAAAGCGACGGAGCAAATCAACATCCTTGTAATCAATCGGATCACCCGGCTTGATCGGAGAAACACGGCGGCGATAGTAAGGCATAAGGGTTTGATAAACGTTTTAATAGGTGGATAATGGAGGCTATTTGATCTCTTTGTGATTTGTATGCTTATTGCAATGGGTGCAGAACTTCTTCAGTTCTAAGCGAGACGTGGTATTTCGTCTATTTTTGGTGGTTGTGTACCGGGATACCCCTGGCGAACGCTTATTGGAGTTGGACCGACATTCGGTACATTCCAATGTGACGATGATCCGAACACCTTTTGCCATGTGTTTTTACCGCATCAAAATTTCTAATTGGACACAAACGATAATTATCTCATGATTAGTCAAAAATCAGCTACTTTTTTTAGCAATTTGCAGCGGATCGAGTTATCCCTGATCGATTCCTTCTATTTGAACTGACCGTTGAGACAAGCATTGGCAGATCTTGACTAGGTCTTCAGATTGTCCGACATTCCCTGGGAATAAGACCACTGGTAGTTGGGGAAAAGCATGTTCTGACCCAGTGTGTACAACACAGCATCCTGGCAAAATTTGGCCCAATAGTCGCACCGATGATAAGTGTAACCCTCCCGCCAAAATGGTATTTGAGGTCATGCCTCCTTTGCTGACTAGGAACCCCAGACGAGAGGGCAGATGCTGGACAATATCGGCCAATAAATTGGCTACCTGGGTGTTGAATGGGAGCCGCTCTGCCAAATCCTTGAAGTCCAGAGGTTGCCTGCTGGTGTAAATCACGGGCGTATTGTGTCGGCGAAAGATGGACTCAGTTTGCTTCAGAACTTGGGCTTTAAGTTGGCTGGTATCCACTTCCTTCTGCTGGAGAAGAGACAGATTAATTTCGATTCCCTCGATATGGGATAAAGCCAGTAGGTGCATGAGTTGCGTCGTTGTTGTCTGGACATAGGAGCCGACGATAAAGATACCCGGATGGTCACGGATAACCGTTTCTGCCATCGCTGCTGCAGGAATGGGCTGTGGGGGCAGATTACCCAACGACGTCAGTAGACTTGCCGCACTGCGGAATAAAAACCGTTTTCCCTGAGCAGATGCCGCCAATGCCAGTTGCGCAAACCGATCGAGATCGACCTGTTCGACTGCATCAACAACTGCATACTGGTTATTCTGTAAGCTCATTAACCGCTCTAAGCCATACGAAGCAGTTTCTTCAACAGAGAAATGTAGGACTTGTGAAGCGGGAACTCTCCCCTCTGTTTTCTCGGCAATATAGTCTGGGAGAAAACTATGCCGATAACCAAAAACCGGATCCTGGGCAAATTCAGTTTCGTGGACAGGGATCAGCTGATCTTGGTTTTTGATGTAGTGAATACCGTTTTGGGTGATTCTGCTTCCTTCCAAAAAGGCCGGAACTAGGAACTGGGCATCAAAGGGGCCGAGTTCTTCCGAAATCACATCCGTCTCTAAGGGGTAATGTCCCCGTAAGGTTGAGTCTGAACGGCTGACAACTAAATAGTGCTTGGGATGGTCGTCCGTTGCTGACTGGACTTGGGCCATAGCCATCTTTAGGTTGCGGCATACGTCCCGAGTCACTTGGGCTGCGTCTTTAGCAGAACGAGCCCGGGTATTAGTCAAAATAAATAGGAGTGGCGAGGCATCTCGTAGCCCCTGGGAAAGGGTTTCTACATCCCACCGCAGCAATAACAGGCAACTGTGAACCGTTTGCGATCCAGTTGGATCATCATCCAATACGACTATTTTGGGAGCGTAGGCCATGCCCTCAGCCCTCTGCCATCAACCCAGTCGGCAAGCCATCAATGCTGATTCGATTCTTCTGGGCTTGGTATTCTTGCAGACCCTCTTCACCTTTTTGGGTCGCCCAGTTGATTAGCTGATTTCGATCGCCTTGGTACTCATAGAGAGGGACACCAAACCCACAGGAAGTTTGGACAGATTCGATATGCAGCACAATAATTTGTCGCGTCCCAGGTAGCGGGTCGAAAGCTTTTATCCAGTCGGACCAGATGCGATCGCACGGACGAATCACCTCTCCTTGCCCATATAACCGCAGAATAAGTGGATCCCCTGCAAAGCTACAGAACATCATCGTTAGTCGTCTATTCTCAGCTATATGGGCACTCGTCTCATTTCCGCTGCCTGTCAAATCCAGATACGCGACTTTAGTTTTCCCTAGACATCTAAACGTATTCATCCCCTTGGGCGAGAGATTAATTCGGCCCTGGGACGGAGCCGATGCCGTAAAAAAGATTTGTTGATCTTGAATAAAAGCTTGCAGGTTGGGAGTGAGCTCAGAGTAAAACTTAGCCATAATGCGTTTGAGGGAATTTTGAAGATATCTACACTCAGAAAGTCATTATCGAATCTGAAAAAAATTTAAAATTTGGTCGGTATCGGTGAAATTAAAGGACGATAACCGCTGTCTGAAGTTCGGCGTACCCTAGAGCGTTTATCGTCGAAGGTTCTCTGGGTACCAATCCAGCTAACTGTCCCAAACAGACTTGTGCAAATTTCCTATGTTCTCGATAATATTAGCTGGAAAGTATAAATACTTAGAGTGACAATATGATGTTTCGACTTAAATCCGCCTTAATCATAGGACTTTTAAGCGCCCTTTCCCTCACTGCTTGCAGTGAAGCAGGCGACACTGTTAAAGATGCTGCTGATAAAGCCAAAGACACTGCTGCCGAAACCACCGAAAAGGTAAAGGATACCGCCACTGAAACAGCAGAAAAAGCAAAAGATACGGTTGCTGAAACCGTGGATAAAGGCGCAGGTCTCGTTGCCCTTAATGATATGAAAGATAGCGTTACCTCAACCCTTGACGCCGCGAAAACTGGAGACTTTGACACTGCAAAAACAGAATTTGCCAAAGTACAAGAAGCGTGGCCTGCCCTTAAGGACAACATCAAGCCTGACTCCGCTCAATCCATTCAAGAGGGGATTGAGACGGTTAAGGCTAGCCTCGGTGAAGGCGAGCCCAACAAGGACAAAATTGTGGGTGAACTGACAAACTTACTAAAGTCTGTCACCGGCATTCAACTCGGCTAGAGGTTTATTCCTTAGACTTTTAATCAATGCATAGGGCTAGGAGACTTTTGAGTTTTCTAGCCTTTTATGGGTCTACACAATTTCTAAAATAGTCCAATTGCTGTTTGCCAATGGCCGCCGCTGCTGGCAAAGGCAGCTATTCAGAATCAAGACTGACCTGAAAGGGCGGATCGAGCAGCCGGACTTCATATCCTTCATCTGGATCAATCGTCCATAGGGTATCGGCAAAGGTTACAGATTGCCCTGGTGCGATGGTGCTAGGTTTAGGCTGAGCACTGCCGGTTTGCAGCAAATATCCGCTTCTATCCAGAATTTCATAGTTCACGGCTAAAACGGTCACCGGGATATCATTTCTGTTGGTGAGGATCCCAGATAATTGGGATGAACCATTGAGCTGAATAATGTAGTCTAAGCCAATGTCTTCAACATACAGATTGTGAGTAATCTTCTCTAGCTTTTTCTCTCGGGCTGCCTGTAGAGACTGGGCTTGAGGCTTTGGCTTAGCCCGCTCTGCTGCCTGGTTGAGATTCAACAACTGTTGCCAATAGGTTTGAAAACGCTGTTTTTGCGCCGCCGTCTCCCCAATAATAACGATGTCTTCTGCCGCATTAGTCGTCGTGGGGACTGCTATTGGCAGTATTGCGATCGCACTCAACAGAATTTTTATGGCCAGGATTGGAGAATTGCTGTTCATCATCTAACCACTCGCCTTCTAAAGTAGAATCGTTTGCTTCCTTACCCCTACCCTAACGAACCGATATTCGGATAAAGACCATCGGTCACAAATCTTGTAATCCTGCATCTGTCTGGGGCAAATCCTTAAAACAGTCCCCAGACTGGGGTTGATTAGAATTTTTCGAATTCCTTGACTATATTATTTCCACCGATAATGTTTTCTTAGAGTGGTCTATTTATCTAAATGTTAAATCCAAGTGATATGTGATCGCCCTCCACCCCAAAAGCTTCTGGTAACGGGTGCGAGTGGCTTTCTAGGCTGGCATCTTTGCCTGGCGGCACAAATGGACTGGCGAGTGTTTGGCACAACCCACTCCCATTCGATCCAAGTACCAGGGTGCTCAATGATTCCCTTGGACTTACGAGATTTTGCCAGTGTCTGACCTTTACTCGAAAAAGTGGACAGTTCATTTAAGCTACAAGTGTTTGATTTCGTGTCCTCCAGTAATTGTCTTCAAATTGGACAGGGGCGCAATAT
>NZ_JANQOP010000110.1 GCF_028285745.1 Acaryochloris sp. IP29b_bin.137
ATATTGCGCCCCTGTCCAATTTGAAGACAATTACTGGAGGACACGAAATCAAACACTTGTAGCTTAAATGAACTGTCCACTTTTTCGAGTAAAGGTCAATAAGTGAACCTTTAGCAGTGAACTCAATGATGCTGCAAGTTGGTCTATATTCTTCATTTCAAAGCCATAAACTACTTTTTCGTGAAGGAGCATTGGTTTGTCATCATCTTTCCAGCTAGCAGCCAGTGCTTCTAATGATTCAAAGAGTTCCTTGTTGTCCATTGAGATAGTGGCCCTTTTTGGGGTAAACAGTTCATCTGGAATTGCTAAAACCTACCAATATCTTACGAGATGCTTTTTTCAAAGGGGACCTAGCGGATGCAGTCAAAGTGGAGAGCGCCCTTATATAAAGGTGTTGGATGGAGCTACCAATGGCGAGTTGTTAAATGAGAGGGTGGAGTGTGCAGTTGGGAAATCCCAACCTCACCAGTAGGGTTCTCAAGATTTTCGCTTGGATGAGGGGTATTGCATATTGGATTTAACGGGACAACAAACCGTTACCAGCACTAAACCTTAAAGCTATCGTGAGGTATAGATTCAATGATTATTCGCTATTGGAACCCGATTGAAGAAACCGAGGCCTTTCGTCATCAGCTGGATCGGATCTTTGATGAAATGATCCAGGGTGATCCCACTCCCTCCTATCGGTCTTGGACACCTAAGATTGAGCTTTGGGACGAAGGGAATCACCTCATCTACAAAGCATTCCTACCCGGCGTCAAGGCTGATGATTTAGAGATACAAGCGACCCGAGAATCCATTGTTATTTCTGGCCAGCGTCCTCTTGAGGGGGCAACAGAAGGCACTCGACTCATCTACTCAGACATCCATTATGGTTCCTTCCATCGGGCCATTAAACTACCCGTTGCCATTCAGAATACTCAAGTAACAGCATCCTTTGACCAGGGGACTCTAACCCTTACACTCCCTAAAGTTGAAACTGAGCAAAATAAAGTCATGAAGGTCAGTCTTCCGGGTCAAAGTAAGTCCTCCCAACCGCCATTAGATGCTAGCTCAGAGTCAGTATCCGAGTCAGTGCAATAATTGTTTCCTGACGATGGACAAGCGTTCTAACGAGTAAAGATTGCTGAACAGATAAACCCCAGTTTTACCTCGCAGCGGTCTGATTTCGATGACGTCCATTGACGATAGCAAAAATCCTTGAGGCAGTTTATTAGCCCTCAAGGATTTTCTTATGAAAGGGAACGCTAACCGATTGGTGAGAAATCTCTTAACTCTCCTTACCCAGGGTTTGAGGTCGCACGCCACATCCCCCCCATATTAGTCCTTTCCTCCATTAGGCAGGCCTCTAATCCATCAGATCCTCGCTTAGGTCGAAGTGCTTGAGGCCACTCTACTTGTCTGGCTTTCCCAGATAATCTAGTTTCCCAAGCTCAACTCCAGAGTGCCTGAGGATGTTGTAAGCCGTCGTTACATGAAAGTAAACGTTAGGTTTAACAAAAGTCAGGAGATAGGGTAAGCCTGGGAATTGGTAGACTTCATCTCGGACTGGTAGAGAAATGATTTTTTCCTCAGAGCCGTCAACTTGTACTGGTGTGAAAGTATTTAAGTAATCAACAGTATTTCTGGATCGCGTAATCAGCTCTGGAAATGATGCCTCATTATCTTCCATAGGAGGCGCATCCATACCTGCAAGTCTAGCTACCCCTTTTCTAGCTACATCTGAAGCAATTTGAACTTGTTTTGATAAGGGAAACATGTCAGGAAAGAGTCGAGAGTTGATCAGGACACTGGGATCAATGCCTTTACTCTCAGCATGGGCAGATCCCTTCTCCAATATCCCAGATAGGTTATTGAGACACCGAATTAGCGGAGGTACCGAAGCGTTATACATCGAAATCGCCATAGTCTTTCTATGCTCATTATCACTAGAACCATTCTTGCACTTGTATTATCCCCAACAGGTTACAGGTTTGCTCTCGGCTCCTTTATCATTGGCTTGAATTTTCGATATTATCAGCACGACTAGCTGCTTTGGGGAGGACCATGAGTAAGGTTTGTAGACTAAACACTCTCTGCAGATCTATGGAGATATGAGTTGCGGGACCATCAAAGATTACGATTAGAATCTCCTCGTCGGTCAGAGCGGGCGTTGCAGATAATGGGGTTAAGGTAGTGGCCATGGTTGATATCAAACGCTGCTAGCCTGACACAAACCTTCTCATAGCGGTAATTATCGGTCGTTTCAATCAACTGAGCCTGGATGCGTTCATTCACCAGTTCACTTGTGCATGCTATAGCCAGTGTCGTTCACTCTAGACTCATGGCTTTACGCTTCATCCTATTCAGTCTCTTGATTATGGGCGGGCTCCCCAGCAATAGCTTTGCCCAATTATCAACTAAAAAGACTCTAGATATTTACCGCTACCATGGGCTAAAACCCGCAATTGGTCAAGCGTCTGAAGATGGCATCTTTCAAGACTTTAAGTTGCAATCAGACAACCTAGCCAAAATTTGGGCTGATCCAGACGCTGAACAACATGAAGGATCAGACAACAGCTGGGTTAAGAGCTTCATTGACCGTCAAGGGACCTTACCCCATCTCAGTATTCAGTTCTCCCGACAAGGGTATGGAGCCAATATCAGTATTGCGCCCAAAGGACTTATTCCAGAGCGGCTTCCCAAGCAGAGTCTTCTCACCTTTGAAGCCCGCTCCTCAGATCCAGTCTGTATTGGCCTTCGCCTGATGGAACGCGATGGTGAGGTTTGGGGATATGGTAACCCCGGACTCGAATATCAACCGCTTTGTGTTTCTCTTAATCAGGAATGGACCACTTTAAAAGTACCTCTGAGTGCCCAACATCCCGGTTGGTTCCACTTTCCTCACAGTGGCAATATTGATCTAGGCAACCAAACTTTAGACGCAGATATCTTGGCTTTAGTGACGCTAGAACTGGGCTTTAAGGGAGAAGGGCACTTGACACCTGGCCGAGCTGTACTCGATATTCGGGATATACGCGTCCAACCGGATTCTCCGTAATTGCTGCTCCAACCTACCACCCGCATCTGCCATTGGCACGCTCAAACAGATTCGGAAACTGACACCACGTTCACAACAATGCGTGAACGTGGCGCGATACGTAGGCAATAGCGTTCGTCCGTTTGGCTCCCTTGAGTGTCAAGGTTGCGGATATTGCGCAGTACCGAATCAAGAACGGAATACATGCGATTGCCATCGACCACGAGCAACATTTGGACATTACGTCCAGCAGCGAACATCTGAGGATTAACGGTGCCGATATCAAAGTGTACCTGGCCGTTGCGAATATCTTGCCAAATAACGTAGGTCCGCTTTAAGCGCGGATAGGCCCGAAAACCAATGCCAATGGTCAAGATGAGCAGGATGCCGAAAAAGGCAATGGGGGGCGCGGCGGATGGGCTGCTGCTAGCAGAAAGGATGGCGATGACGGCAACGATCCAGAGCGCAATGAAAATCGCACCACCAACTGCATTCCAAAAAGCACGACGCTGTAGTTGACTGTTTTCAGCTTGGGTCATTGCAGGATTTTCTTGCAAGGCTGTTTTCATCGATTCGGAGCGCGTCATCGTTTTATTCCACCGTCCTCAGTCCTCTCTATCGATACTTTTCTATCACGGCTACGATCTGATGTGTTGATCGTGGAACAGTTTCTCTTAAGAAGAAGCCTAGAACTATGGTTATCCTGGCAGTCAGATTAAGTTGAAAGTTTTATAGAGCTGCACGGCCCAGACATTTCCATTGATGACATTCAAAGTTGCAGTGATCGTGTAATGTCTTAGCGACTGAGGTGACACCACCCTACTGATACGGGCTTATTTGGCAATCTTTCTGAATTAATTGAAGTTGTGGATAACCGCTGACCTGTATGAACTAGATCTAAAACCATGATCAGCGAATTATCTTCCTTGATTCATTTCTACATATACCACATAGAATTCCTGCTCAGCCTTCAGTTCCACTCCCCGATTTGGTTACTGAATAAAAAACCGATCCGAGGCATGACGAGTAATCCGCCAAGCCAGAGTAGAATCCATATCCTTCATGACCAACCGAGTGACTAGATTATGCCGTCCCCAGTACAACACCTTGCTAACTTTCATCACTACCAGATGGAACCCAGAGATGCAATGCAACGATCGTATTACTAGTATGAATTTTTTTTGCGATCCTTAGCACTGGAAAAAGTTGTAGCGTTGGCTTGTTTACTGGAGATGATTGGATGTTGTTTTTCAGACACTGGCTAAGCTGCATAGTAGTCTCTGCACTATTACTGAACTTATGCAGCTTGCCGGGACGAACTCAATCACAACTTCCTGCATCAAACCCAACAAAACCACGAAAACCATCAGATTGGGTGAAATTGCTAGACCAAGCTGTTCAATACGAAGCATCTCATGACTATCGCAGTGCCGAAAAGATCTACCGTCAACTGCTCGGTCAACCACAACCCAGTTCCATGAACAACAATATGCATCAATATATTTGGCTAAATCTGGGGGTAAACCTTTCTGAACAGGGGCAGCTAACAGAGGCGATCAAAGTGTTGCAGCAGCTTGTATCCCTGGATGATGTTAATTCTCACCATGTTGCTAGTGCTAACCATCTTCTAGAAGATGTGCAGAGGCAGTTACAGGAGGCGCAAACCAACGTTAAAGATGGATTGAGAGAAATTAAGGCTGATCCCAATTCAACAGAGGGTTATAAGGACCTAATGACAGGTCTAGCAGCTCAGGGGCAGGCGCTCCAATCAGTCTCATTTCTAGAGCAGCAGCTCGGCTATCAGCTTTCTCCCAATCAACTCATAGAACTGGCTAGGGCTGCTAAGGCTTTGCATTGGAAATACGTGTCAAATCACATTCGTAACCAGCGGTTCAACTTATCGATTAAGCTTTATCAGGAGCTTGTGCAGCGTTATCCAGATTACCAACCTGCCCAATTAGAATATCTCAATTTCTTGGCTTTATATGGAGCACCCGCAGAGGTGATCTCAGCTTACCAGAACAGAATTCGGCGCAACCCAGATTTGATTTGGAACCATTGGCAGGTACTCACTCGTAATCTGGAAGCGACTGATCGCTTAGAAGAAGCGCGCCAAATTTTTGACCAATTGCTACAGCAAAAACAAACCGAACCCTATGTTTATTTGGCGTTAGGAAGCTTCCTGGAGCGAATAAAACGGCCTGATGAGGCTGTTCAAGTCTACTTTAAAGCTATTCAAGCCTTTCCTGACCATAGCCCCAGTGATCGACGTTGTCATGTTGTACAAGCAACAGCCTATGATCGCTTAGTAGCGTTACTAGACCATCAGCATCGTCTTGATCAAGTGCTGAGTCTGTTTAAACAAAATTTGCCCAACCTTACAGCTTCTATGTATTACAACTTAGGCTTAGCATTAAGGTATGAAGGTTTCCAAGATTTAGAAGCTCAAGTCTCTCTTCAAATGCAGATTTCTTTTCCCCAAGCCCGTGTAGAGAAATCAAGCTTATGTTGAGTTAAAGAAACTGTCAGGGCTGATTGTCCAGAATTGAGAAATTACCACCATCTTGATAGGTTGAGTACTGTGCCAAATATAATGGACCCTAAAATTCGGACAGGTATCTAAGCTCTGAATCCTTCAAAAAATGATAGGAGTGATTCATGAGTAAGAAACGAAAACAATACAGTC